>JAFQUU010000049.1 GCA_017408305.1 Clostridia bacterium
ACCAATACTTGCAATGCAGGTTTTGGGTCTTGTCTTTAGATACAAACAATACAAACTTGCAAGGAGGAATACAAAATGAAAAACATAAACATTATTATCACAGGCGATGAACTTGCCGATGACCTTAACAAGTTGTTTGACAAGCATAAAATCAAGTATCTTAAATTTTCAAAGTGTAGAGGTTTTTCTGCAAAGTTTAGTGTGATGGAGTTTTTGGGTGTGCAAGACATCAAAAAAACGATGCTTGCTTTTGAAACTTCCGAAACAAAATCAAAAACAATTTCAAGGTTTATAAGAAAATATTTTAATTATAAAAACAATGGCATTATGTTTGCCTTAAATGGAGAAAGTGCAGTGAGCGAAATTATTTTGTATGTTGCAATAGTCAACAGTGGAAAGGGTGAAAAAGTGGTAGACATTATTCGTAAAAACGCCTTTGCAGGTGCAACAATTTTGGATGCAAGGGGCAATGGGCTTAACACAGAAGAGTTTTTTGGAGTTGAGATTGGAAGCAGTAAAGAAGTTGTGCTTTCTGCAGTGCCACAAAGTTTTCAAAGTGCAATAGAAAACGCAGTAAAAAATGCTTTTAAAGATGAAAACAGTGATGTTGTTTCTTTTGTTTTGCCTATTTCAAACTTTGACAAACTTCATCAAGATAAATAAAAAAACAAAAAAATTTTTAAGAAAAATTTTTGACAAAATTAAAAAAAATTGCTATTTTAATAATTGTAGGAGGAAGAAAAATGAAAAAACTTTTATCAGTTTTAAGTGCATTTGTGATGTGCGTTGCAATGAGTTTTGCCTTTGTTGGCTGTGGTGCAAAACAAGCAAATCAAACGGTTGAACTTTCTATGAACCCAGAAATTGTTTTTGCCCTTGACAGTAATGGCAATGTCACAAGCGTGTCTTACAAAACTGAACAAACAAACCAAATTTTTGTAAATGTAAACTTTGTTGGTCAAAGCCTTGAACAGGCAATGGAAAACTTTGTAAACTATAGTTTAATTTCTGGCCATGTTAACCTTGCTGGCGAAACTGTTGAAGTGATTGCAAATGCTGGCACAGACCAAAAAATTGCTGACCTTAAAACAAAAACACAAACAGCCATTGAAACTGCTTTTGACAAACTTGCAATTGAAGTAGCTTTTACTGGCGAAGCACTTGATGCAGAAGCAGTGAAAGAAGCAATCTATAATCAGGTTCGTGCACTTGCACCTGAAAAATCAATTGCAGAACTTGACAAAATGACAACAGAACAACTTGTGCAAATCCTCGACCAAAAACAAAAAGAGGTGGCTTCACTTACATACAGCCAACTCCAAACCATCTCTGAAAGTTTTATGGATGGTGCAAACACAGCAATAAAAACTGCTCTTGACCAAGCAAACCAGGCTCTTGCAGTAGCACAGGAAAATCTTGATGCTGCAAAAGAAGCACTTGGCACAAACCTTCAAACCTTACAAACTCTTCTTGATAATGCAAAACAAGCATTTAATCAAGCAGTAGTGGCTTTCCAAAACAAATATAATGACCTTGTTAGTTCTGCAAAAGCACAGTTTGCAACCTTAAAACAAAACTTGAAATCTGCATTTGACACAGAAGTTCAAAATGCAAAAACAACTGTTGAAAACTATTTGGATTCAGCACTTGATGCAGAAAACATAACTGCAGAACAAGCACAAAAAATTAAAGACCTTATCGCACAGTATACACCTGCAGAATAATAAAATTTTAATTTAAAAAACCACACATTTTGTGTGGTTTTTTCTTACTTATCAAAAAAACAGGCGTAGTGCCTGTTTTTCCATTTTAAAGTGAAGGGAAGAAAGAACTTTGCTTTTTTGTCTGATCTCTGATAAGTTTTTGAGTGTCAATCATCATAGTTTCAACTTTCAAAAGGTCTGCAATGCTCATTGATTCAAGATTCACATGCTCATCAATCACAGATTTAATTGGAATTAAATCTGGAATGGTGATTTCATGGTCAGCAAATACAAAGTTAACAAATTCAAGAAGATTGCTGTCCCTAACAAGACGGTCACGGCCAAGTTGGCAAATAATTTTTGGTGTGATGGCCAGTACATCTTTTTTGCTGTGGACTTCGCTATTATACAAAAACAAAACATTTTGAGATTTTTTATCTTCAATCGCAAAACGGTAAGTGCCTTTTAAAGTGTCGTTAGGGCAGTAGTATAAATGGATTTTTTTGATTTTGATTTCAATTTCATCATTAAAATTTGCGTTCATATTTTCCTCTTTATTTATCAAAAATATCATGTTTTTAACAAATTGTCAATATCTCTATTGTGATGCATCGTATTATCTAGGATAAATGCTTTGTTAATATATTTATATGAAAATACATAATATTGAATTATTAGACAATTTTTACACTCATGAAAAGAAAAACATTGCAATTTTTTCGGATATATTCTATCCAACTCTTGGTGGTGCAACCTTTGTTGTTGACAGTCTTGCAAAAAGTTTGCAAAACAGGCAAGACTGCAATGTTGTGGTTGTGACAGGACAGGTTAAAAATCATGAAGATAGTGCACCTTATCCAATCATTAGATGCAAAAGTATGCCTATTCCAAAAACATTTGGCGATAGTTTGCCTATGCCTAATTATGATAAAAAATTTAAAAATCTCTTAAAAAAGTTAAATCTAGATATAATACATATCCACACTGTGTTTGGAGTGGCAACATTTGGCATTAGTTTTGCACAAAAGTATAATATACCTATTGTCTTTCATGGGCATAGTAAGTTTAACGAAGAGTATGCCTCTATTTTTAATCATAAGTTCAATTTTATTAGTCAAAGGCTTGCAAATCGTGCGTTTAAAATTGTCAATAAGGCAGACCTTGTGTTTACTGTAAGTCGCAACACCAAAGATGTTTATTTAACAAGAGGTGGTATTACAAAAGATATTGTTGTGCTTGAAAATGCAACAGACCTTAAACCTACGAATAACGAAGAAGAAGCAAAAAAATACATTTTTGAAAAGCATGGCATAGATGAAAATCAAAAAAATGTTTTTGTAATTATTACAAGAATAGAGATAAAAACCAAAAATCTTGATTTGTTGCTTGAAAGTCTTAAAAACATAAAACAGAAAGGCGAAGATTTTAGGCTTTTAGTGGTTGGCGAGGGAAAAGATTTTGCCGAAGTTAAAAAACTTGCCAAATCATTGGGGCTAGAAAAAGAAGTGGTGCTTGTCGGTCTTGTTAGGGATAGAGAAATCATTAAGTATTATTATAAGCGTGCAGACCTTTTAACATTTCCATCAGTTGTTGATACTAGTGCACTTGTTAAGTATGAGGCAGGCACTCAAAAAACTCCAATGCTTGCAATAAAAAACACTGGTGCAAGTGAAGAAATCATCGATAATGTAAACGGCTTTTTGGCAGATAATACTGTCAAAGCCTACTCGGAAAAACTTTTAGAAATTATTTCAAATCCTGAAAAACTTCAAGAAGTCGCAGACGAGGCACACAAAACTTTGTCAAAAAGTTGGGATAATGTTGCAGAAATTTGTGTTAAACACTATGAAGAACTTATAAAAAACAAAAAAGGTTGAATGACGGCCTTTTTTATTTTTAGCACCTTTCAGAAACAAAAAAAAATCACCCTAGTTCAAGGTGATTTTTCACTGGTTGCGGGAGATGGATTTGAACCACCGACCTTCGGGTTAGACTTCGCTTTCGCTTCGTGGCGTTCGCCGGTTTTAAACCTGCTCGGCTTTGAGCTTCCGACTTTCGTCGGGCTTATGCTTGCTTGACAGCAATCATAAAAGTTTTTGCAAAACTTTCACATAACCCAAAAGAAAAAATCACCTTGTTTCAGGTGATTACTTTAACTGGTTGCGGGAGATGGATTTGAACCACCGACCTTCGGGTTATGAGCCCGACGAGCTTCCTAGCTGCTCTATCCCGCGATAGTAGTTTTATAATAAAACAAAGATATTATACTACTACTATATTGTTTTGTCAACCATATTTTAAAAATTTTTATTTTTTCTTTAAAAACTCTTTTATATCTTCAATATGTTTAAGCAAAAATGCTTGGTCAGTAGGGTTTAGGATTTTGAGATATTTGGCTAGATAAACTTTTAAGAATTTATTTAGGCTAAGAAATTTTTGGCTTTCTTTGAAGTAAAGGTTATACAAAAATGAAAGTTGGATAACCATGGTATCAAGTTTTGTTTTGGAGTATTTTTTTGAAGGAGGCTTAAACTTTTCAACTTCTTTTTTTAATGTTGGGGTAATACCATCAAGAGTGTTTTCAATTTGAAAATCTTTTTCTGTAATCACCCTTAAAATATCGATTTTGTCTGCATCACGGATTAAGTGCACAAACTTAAGTACCTCTTCAAATGGCATAGGGCAGGGGTGACCCTCTAGGTAATTTTTAATAAACTTTAAGTCAACATCTTTTTTGTTGTGAAGGTAAATTGCAACATATAAAACTGGGTAAAGAGATTGTTCAATATCAAAATTTGCAATTTGATTTTCTTCAAACAAAAGTTTGCATGCCATCTCGCCATGGTCAAAACTTGTAAAATCTGAAAAGGTTTTATATTCTGTAAACTGCAAAAACCTTGCATAGTCATGAAGTAGACCAAGGGCATATGAAAGGTTTTTATTGAGACCCAGTTTTTTTGAAAGTTTGAGGCAAATGTTTGCAACTTTTAAAGAATGAATATATTTTCTCTTTATTTCACAACAAGAAAAATCAAAATTTTCTTTTACAAATTTTGAAAAAATAATTTTATTTAATTTATTTTTATTGTTTTTTAATTTTTCTTTCATATTTTTTTATTTTTTATCTCTTAAATGCACGAGTTTGTAAATAAATCCTGCCTTAACTTTTACAATGCCAAATGGGCAAAGTTCTTGGCAACAGTAGCACCTTATGCATTTATTGTAATCAATTTTTGCAAATTTATGTCCATCTTTTTTTGTTTCCATAGTGATGGCTTTTACAGGGCAGTGGTTAAAACATTTTTGGCAACCTTTGCATTTATGTTTTGATATGACTGGCCTCTTTGTCATAACTTTATGGACAGTGTTTTGAAGAAATTTTGGCACATAGTTTGCGTAAGGTTTAAAGTTGTTTGGCTCTATGGTTTTAAAATCCTTAAGCACCATGTCTTCAAGTTTTTCTCCAACAACTTCGGTTTCTAGGGTTTCGGAAACAAGTCCACGCTGAATTGCTTTTTTGATGGTTGGAGTGAACTCAGGGGTAAGCCCAATAATTTGTGTGGCTACAATGTCGCTGTGGATTGCACTTTTTGAAGCGATAATTGCACCAATAAATTTTGGTGTTCCATTTGACGGGCCAAACCCTTCCATTCCAATTACAGCATCTGTAATATTGAGAACCAGTTTGCCCTCAAGATATGTATGAATATCCAAAAGAAAGTCCATAAAGGTGTCAAGGTCTCTGTATTTGCCGTGCATTTCAACTTTGGTAAGCCCTGGGATTATGCCAAACATATTTTTTACTGCGTTTGTGTAGCCAGTGAAGGAGTGGGTTTTTAGTTTTGAGAGGTTGATGATGACATCTGCTTTTTCAATTGCTGTGCAGATTGGAAATTTAAATCCAACCACAGCGTTTGGGTTTTGTGCCTGTTCATGCGAAAAATCTTGGTTGAGTTCTATGTCAAGACTTTCAGCAACTTCTTTAAGGCCACTTGCAGAGTAAATTGAGTTTATGTAGCCTTGCGTAAACGGTCCACCAGCACTGTCAACAATAAAAGGTGTGGCACCAAATTCTTTAACAAGTTTTGCCACTGCAAAAACAACTGCTGGGTGTGTTGTCATGGCTTTGTCGGGCGTTGCCTTCATAAGAAGATTTACCTTTAGGGCAACACGCTGGCCTTTTTTAATGAACTGGTCAATACCACCAAGAAGGTTAATGGCCTCGGCAACTTTTTGATTTACTTCTTCTTGATTGTAAGAAGAGCATTTTACAAGTGAAACTTTTTCCATATATAAAATATATAATTTATATAGCGTAAAATCAAGCATTATTAGAGTAAAGTTTTTGATAAAAAAGTGAAAAATGTTTTTTGTTTGGTGGTTAAGCCAAGTTTAAAAAAAGCAAACATTTTTTGCAACTTTTTTAAACTTTGTACAATGTAAACAAAAAGCAAAATACAAGATATTGGATATTGAAAAATGTTTGACACTAGATATTGTGGTTTGTTAATATGGGCATTGTAACAAAGGAGAAGATTATGGAAACGATTATCAAAGTTTATAAGCGTAATGGTGCAGTCCAACCTTATAATAGGGAGAAAATTACAAACGCCATTTTTAAGGCAGTTGTTGCTTGTGGTGGAAACGACAGAAACAGGGCAGAAAATCTTTCTGAAGAAGTTGAGGCGTACCTTTTAACAAATCTTGCAGGTACATCTCCAACAGTTGAAGAAATTCAAAACGCAGTTGAAAAAATCTTGATTGAAAACCGTCATGCACAAGTTGCCAAAGCGTTTATTTTATATAGAGATAAAAGAAACCAAGTTAGGGAAACAAATGCACTTACCGGTGCAACAATTGAACTTTTTGAAGACTATCTTAAGGAACGCGACTGGGCAATCAAAGAAAATGCAAATATGCAAAGAAGTATTGCTGGGCTTAATAACTATGTTCGTGAAAGTTTTACAAAAAAATATTGGCTTAACGAAATTTATCCAGCAGAAGTGCGTGATGCACACATAAGTGGTGCTCTCCACATCCATGACCTTGGCTTTTTTGGTGCATACTGCGTTGGTTGGGACCTTAAAGGCATCTTGATTGACGGATTTACTGGTGTTGCTGGAAAAGTAAGTTCTGGCCCAGCAAAACATTTAAGGTCTTTCCTTGGGCAAATTGTAAATGCAACATTTACAACACAAGGCGAAACAGCAGGTGCTCAGGCTTGGAGTTCTTTTGATACATATTGTGCCCCATTTATTCGTGCCGATAATCTCTCTTATGCACAAGTTAAGCAAGCACTTCAAGAATTTATCTTTAATATCAATGTTCCAACAAGGGTTGGCTTCCAATGCCCATTTAGTAACGTTACCCTTGACCTTGTTGTGCCAAAAACATTGAAAGATGAGCCTGTTATTATTGGTGGTATGCCACAAGACACTGTTTATGGCGACTATCAAAAAGAAATGGATATCTTTAACAAGGCTTTTTGCGAAGTGATGGTCGAAGGCGATGCAAATGGTAGGGTGTTTACTTTCCCTGTGCCAACAATCAATATTACAAAAGATACAGACTGGAACAGCGAAACTATGAACCACGTTATGGAAATGACTTGTAAATACGGCATCCCATACTTTGCAAACTATGTAAATTCTGACCTTTCGCCAGAGGACGCTGTAAGTATGTGCTGTAGGCTTCGTCTTGATGTAACAGAACTTCGTAAACGCGGTGGTGGACTGTTTGGTTCTAACCCTCTTACTGGTTCAATCGGTGTGGTTACGCTTAATCTTCCACGCCTTGCATACCTTTCAAGCAGTGAAGAAGAGTTCTTTACAAGACTTAAAAGCCTTGCTAATATTGCAAAAACTTCTCTTGAAATCAAACGCAAAATCATTGAAGCACAAACAGACAACGGTATGTACCCATACTGCAAGTTCTATCTTCGTTCTGTAAAACAACGCACAGGTGGATATTGGACAAACCACTTTAATACAATCGGTATTGTGGGGATGAATGAGGCAATACAAAACCTTTATGGCAAAGATGTTGACATTACAACAGATTTTGGCCAAGGCTTTGCCCTTAAAACTATGGACTTTTTGCGTGAAGTACTTCGCGAATTCCAAATCGAAACTGGCAACAATTATAATTTGGAAGCAACTCCAGCAGAAGGCACAACTGCACGCCTTGCAAAACTTGACAAAAAACGCTTCCCAGACATCATCACAGCAGGCGATAAAGAAGTGTTCTATACAAACAGTGCACAACTGCCAGTAACTTATACTGATGACATTTTTGAAACTGTAAGGCTTCAAGATGAAATTCAATCAAAATTTACTGGTGGCACAGTTCTTCATTTCTATCTTGGCGAAAAAATTGATGATATTGAAACTTGTAAGGCTCTTATTAAGAAGATTTTCTCAACTTCAAAAATGCCATATATTTCAATGACGCCAACATTTTCTGTGTGTAAAAACCATGGATATCTGGCTGGTGAACACTTTAACTGCCCACATTGTGGTGAAAAAGCAGAAGTTTGGTCTAGGGTTGTGGGATATCTTCGCCCAGTTCAAGACTTCAATGATTCTAAACAAGACGAATACTTTACAAGAAAAAAATATAAAATTTCAAATTGTTAAAAAAGTGCGGACAGGTCTTGTCCGTATTTTATTTGGAGACGAAAGAATGAAAATTGGTGGTTTCTTAAAACAGTCTTTTGTGGATTTTCCTGCAACAATATCTGCCGTAATATTTACAAGTGGCTGTAACATCAATTGCTGGTATTGCCATAACCGAGAACTGATTGACGGCACAAAAGAAGAAGACATTTCGCTTGATTACATTTATGACTTTCTAGAAAAACGAAAGGGCTTTTTAGATGGGGTTGTAATTAGTGGTGGAGAACCAACTCTTCAAACAGACCTTCTTGATGTTATAAAACGCCTTAAAAACATGGGCTTTAAGGTTAAACTTGACACCAATGGCACAAACCCTGATGTGCTTGAAAAAGCCTTGCTTTTTGTGGACTTTGTTGCAATGGACATAAAAACCTGTCCGGAAAACTATCAAAAGGTTGTTGGCAAGGTTGACATAGAAAACATTAAACGAAGTGTAAAAATTTTGATGAACTCTAATTGCGATTATGAATTTCGCACCACATTTGCACCGGGAATCAGTTTTGAAGACATTGAAAAAATTGCAAAGTTTGTCCAGGGCGCAAAACGATTTGCACTTCAAACCTATCGCCCACAAGGTTCAAATTGGCCTAAACAACCACCCGAAAACTACGAAAAAGCCCTAAATATTATAAAAAAATATATTTTTAATGCATTTATAAGATAATTTTTGTTTTAATTTTTGATTTTTTGTGGTATATTTAAGTGATGGCACAGAAAATTTTACTGCTGTCGCTGTCAGGAACATATGGCACCATTATAGGCAAAATCGTGGCCAAAAAACTTGGTCAGGGTTTTTTGAACATTGATGACCAAATAGTAAAAATGTTGTCAAAATTGCAACCAGTGCCAGCAAAGCAAGGAATAAATTTTTTAAATGAATCTGAAAAGCATGCAATTCCCTATTGCATTGAAAGTCAAGCAGGGATTTTTTGCGTGTCTTATGGCTTGTTTATCCACAACAGGCAGTTTTTTCAAAATTGTAAAAAGGTTTATTTAAGGCTTTCAAAAAACACCCTTGCAGGCTTTAATGATGATGACTTTTTGGTTAATAGCCTAGCATTTGAAGAGCATGACAAGGTGCTTTTACAGGCAGGTCTTGTGGTTGAGGATGATGGTTTGTCTCCTAAAAAGACAGCAAGTGAAATAATAAAAAAAATTAGGACAAATGTATGAAAATTTTACAAAAATCTTATAACACGCTTCGTGTTTTGTCTGCTGAGATGATTGCAAACTCTCAAGTTGGTGATGTACGCAGTTGTATGATGTGTGCACCCGTGATGTTTACGCTGTTTAAAGATTATTATAATTATTTTGGTGGCAGAGAGCATATAAACAGAGACAGGTTTGTGCTGGCCGATGTTGGCATGACCCCACTTTATTATGCTACGCTTAACCTTTTTGGCATCAATTTGACAATTGATGACCTTAAGGATTTTGGTGAGCAGGGCAGTAAAACTCCAGTTTCACCAAGCCTTGAAACTGATGGTGTTGATGCTGGCGTAAGTGCAAAAGGACAGGGCATTCCAACAGCAGTGGGCTTGGCACTTGCTTCGCAAAGTTTGGCATCAAAATTTAATGTACAAAAATTTAATGTTATCTCACATTATACATATTGTCTTGCTTCAACTTCAAATCTTCAAGAAGGTGTTTCTCAAGAAGCAATGGCACTTGCTGGAAACCTAAAACTTTCAAAACTTATTGTAATTTGCAACTTTATTGAAGAACAGGCTCTTGGCGAAAACCTTAAAAAGAAGTATAACGCTATGGGTTGGAATGTGATAACCGTTTCAAGAAGCAGTAACGCAATGTTTTTGGGTTTTGCACTGACAAGGGCAAGGCTATCACAAAAGCCAACGCTTATTCTTCTTAAAAACACTTTAAAGAAAAATTTTCCTGAAATAAAAAGCAGGCTAATTACAAAAAACGAAGTTGAAAAAATGAAGGCCGATTTTGGTTTTAATGGCTCCTATAAGGTTGAAAACAATATAAGGCAATACGCAGTACGCACAACCAGAAGGCTTAAGGTTGAGTACTATAAATGGGAAAAAAGGGTTGTGCTTTATCGAAACACCCATCCTCAACTTTCAGAAGAACTTAACAACTATTTTGTAAAACCAAAACTGACAATCAGCAAGTCTTTAAAGTCTAAGTTGGAGGCAGAAAAAAATCTTAATGAAGCCAACAAAATGATTATTGAAGCCATTAAAGACAATCAAAAATGCCTCATGCTTGCCAGCATAAAAGAAAAACTTTTGCCAATCAAAATCCAAGAAGAGCAAAAAATCTTTTCTAAGAAAAACTATCGTGCTCAAAACTTGGTGTTTGGTAATCGTGAAAACGCAATGGCAGAAATTTGTACTGGTATAAGTTTGTACTTTGGTGCACCAACTTATGTTTACGCACCAATTTGCCTTTTGGGTCAAATGCTTGCTGGTGTAGAGCATTCTGCACAAAACAATTTGCCTGTTATGTTTTGCTTTTATCAAAGTGGCAACTGCGTAAACCAGCAAAAAACAAATATAGAACTTTATGGCCAGTTTGAGTGGCTTGGCAATCTTAAAAATATAGATATATATCAACCTGCAACCAGTATGGAACTTTTGGCGTGCTATAAAAATATTTACGAAAAAGGCAGTCCAAGTTGTATGGTTCTTCCACAAAGGGAGTATGACCTTTTGGATGTAGACCTTGACCTTGCTGGCAAGGGTGCATATGTGTTTGAAGGTAAAGATAATGCAAACTATACCATTGTTGCAAGTGGGAGAGAGTTTTATATCGCCAAAGAAGTCGCAACGCTTCTTAAAAAGAGTGGCAAAACAGTAAAACTGATTAGCAGTCCATCATGGACAGTGTTTAGGGGACAGCCACAAAAATATAGAAATTCAGTGCTTGAAAGCACAGATGAAAATGTTGTGTTCTTAACCCGAACAAACACCAAAAACCTTTATGATGGTAAAACAAATCGTTTTAGATATATCAATGTGAATGACTTTACCGATACTCCAGAAATCATTACGCCAGAACTTATTAAGGCAATTAGAAAAGCCATAAATTAATTCTTTAGGAAACAAAAAAACAGACCTTAGAGGTCTGCTTTTTTATTTTAGGTCCCTTGGAAAAAGCAAAGCATCAACAAGCATTGGTTTTTCATTTTTAAATTGCTCTACAATTTCTGTAAAAAATGATGGTTTGTTGATGTCAAGGTCAAATTTAAGGGCATAAGAACAGTACACCCTTAAAAAATCTTTGGCAAACAAAAATGCTTCTTCAAAAGACTCGCCTTCGGTTGTAATCCCAAGGTCAGGAAAAGAAGCCACAACTTCGGCTTCGCCCTGTACAAAAACAGCTGGATATACAAATTGATGAATTTCTGCCACAATAAACTCCTTTTCTTCATCTTATTATATATTATTTCGCTGTAAAACACAAATATTTTTGATAATTTATCAAAAAAATTTATGGTCTTGTGGGATAGATTGGTGTGTTAAACACTGCATTACAAGTTGCGTCGCCTTGTGGCTGGCAAAGTGGAAGCACTGGATAACCAAATGTTGGCACCAAAAGGTCAACAACGCCAACAGCCCTAAACACAATTTGTACGCACGCTGTGATGCTTGCTGTTGAGTCTGTTGGGAACGACCCAATGATTGACTGGAACACCGCAGTTGCTGTGATATCGATTGGAGTCAGGCTGTTTTGTGGCACGCAAAGGGTTGCACTTCTTGTAATAGAGATTGAAGAAGTTGCAGTGCCAGGCACTCCGTTTGCGTCAGTGTAACTTACAAGTAGAGGTATGTTGACGGTTGCTGTTACTGTTGCAAAGTTGCCATTGCCGTCGCCACGATCAATGCTCAGGTTTGAAATTGTTACTGGCACGTCTGGGTTGTTGATTGTTGAGATGTAGTTAAGTGGAAAAGCAGGGTTTGCAGGCGTAAAGTCTGTAAGGGTGATATTGAACACGTCGCTGTCAATGCGATGCACGCAGGCATCAAACACCCTTGGCACTTGAATAAGTGCCTTTTCGGCAATGTTTTTGAGTTGTTGAGAGTTTATGCACGCCGGTTTTTGATTGTTTCTGTTATTGATAAAAAATGACATTGTTTTCTCCTTTCGGATTATTGTATGCACTCGCCCCAAATTTTGTGTTTTTAAGAAATCAAACTTAATGGTTAGTTGTCAATTTCTTCTTGCTTTTCTTTAAAACATTAAGGGCAAGGCCAATGGCACCCATAAACACCATTAGCGAAGTTGAGCCTGCTGAAATAAAGGGTAGT
>JAFQUU010000050.1 GCA_017408305.1 Clostridia bacterium
CATAAAATCTGCACATATTGGCATTGCAATGGGCAGTGGCACAGATGTTGCCAAAGAAACTGCAGATATGATTATTGCAGATGACAACTTCAGCAGTATTGTGCAAGGAGTAAAAGAAGGCAGAACAGCGTATAGCAATATAAGAAAAGTAACATATCTATTACTCAGTCAAGGCATTGGCGAAATACTCTTTTTCTTTACAAGCATTTTGTGTGGACTGCCACTGCCACTTGTTGCAACGCAAATTTTGTACTTAAATGTCATTACAAACGGCCTTCAAGACCTTGCCCTAAACTTTGAAAAAACCGAAAGTGGAGTCTTAAAAGAAAAGCCCCGTCCAACAAAAGAAAGTTTGTTTTCAAAATCGCTTATTCTTGAATGTTTGATTTCAGGCTTTGTGATTGGTGCAGTTGTGTTTGGCGTGTGGTACACGCTTATGAAAAGTGGTACAGACCTTGTGTTTGCAAGAAGCATTGTTATGGCACTTATGGTGTTTATTCAAAACTTCCATACCTTTAATTGCCGAAGCGAAACAAAATCAATCTTCCAAATGCCACTTAAGTCAAACTGGTTTGTGTGGTGCACGGTTGTGCTTGCGTTTGTGCTACAAGTTGTGATTATGGAAGTGCCGTTCCTTGCACATTTAATTTCACTGACAACCGTTCCAGCACTAGACCTTCTATATTTGTTTATTCTTTCAAGCGTTATCCTTATTGTTATGGAAGCATACAAACTTTTTGTAAGACGCTATCGCAAAAAACGAAACATCACAACAAGTTATTAAAAAAATCCCTTTTGGGATTTTTTTGTCTTTAAATAAACCCCAGATTGTCTGGGGATTTTTTAATGTTGCAATCTTTTCATAAGGTCAAGCACGCTTTTCTGGTCTTCAGGTTTTAAGTTTGCATAAAGTTCTAAAATGTTTTTGCTTTCTTCGTTATATTCCTTGCCAAGATAGAAAAAGTCGAATACAGTAATATCATAAATATCCAAAAGTTTAAGCAAGGTTGAAACTTTAAGTTCATTCGTATTGTTTTCAAGGCGTGTAACATATAGTTCGCTTCTGTCTAGTAAAAAACTGGTTTCTCTTGCACTAAGTTTTTTCTTATTTCTAAAAAACCCCAATCTTGCAAGAACATCATTGTATGTAATCTTTTTCATTTTAACTCCTTGCTTATCACTTTAGTATTAGTATGTCCAAATTCAAGTTCTTTAAGAGATATAATCAATCGCTATATGATTGATTATCAATCTTTGAGGGATTGACAAAACCCTAAAACTATCCTATAATGATTGACAAAAGGGGAAATTATGAAAATTTTTGTGTTTACAGAAGAGAGAGTTGGGTTGTGTGATGTGCGTGCGTTTGATTCCTTTATGTTTCTTTTGCAAGAAATTGAAAAGGATATTGACATTTGCTTTTTTAATCAAGGTCCTGCCAGTGAAGAATTGGTTACTGTTTGCAAAAGATATCAAAATGGCAAGTTTAAAAGAAGAGTTGTGAATGTTTTGGTTGGTGAAGAAGCGAAAGAAAAAAACATTACAGAGTTTTTTAAATTTAATGCAGATATCACAGCGTGTGTTGAGCCACCCAATGATAGGCGTTGTTGGCTTGATGAACATATTATTAGGGAAATAATGAACGAGGATACATTTATTGTTTATGTAAGTGATAAAACTGTTGGCACTCTTGCAAGTGCAACAAGATATGCAATAAAGAAAAAACTGCCAATAATTTTTTTAGGAAAAGTGGAAACTTATGAACTTGTTCAATCTGCACCAGTGTTTCAAGATAGGTTTCTAGACCAATCTTTAATTAAAAAAAAGCAAAATTAAATATTTTCGCCTATTGGCGATTTTTTTGTTTGGGGAAGAAAAGCATTAAATAAAGATTAAGGGGATATGGGGTGTTTGTCGAAAGGTGTCGAGTTTTGTTTTGTTTAAAATATAAAAATCAAATAACTTTACTTTAATAACTTAAATGTGCTAGAATAAGAAAAAGTAGGAGGAATATGAAAAAGCAGGCTTTACCAGAAAAAAATCCAGCAGAAAAAGTGCTTGAAAAACTTTCGGGGCATTTTGAGATTGACAGAAAACTTTTGATTTCTTCAATAAAGGATTTCCGTAAAAAAAATGTCCATACACAGTATTGTCAAGTTTTGGGTGTAGAACTTTACAAACTGCTTCTTGAAAACGGGCTTAACGAAAGTGATGTCATCAATGTTGACAGGCTTATAGACAAAATTGATGGCTTTTTGTATAACAATCAAATTGAAACTGCACTTGATGTTTTGGAAGTGATTGATGCAGTGCAACCTTTTCAAAAAATTGACCCAAACGGCAACAAGGTTTATTGTTTTGAAAATCAAATTGAGGCAAATATTTTTGAGATTGATGGAATCATCACAAAAGATATTTCTTGGATTGAAAGTGCAAGGCCAAACCTTTTGGCAAGAAAGGCAAAAATCCTGCTTGACAACAACAAAACTTTTGATGCACTTGATGTTGTGGCAGACCTTTTGGAAATCAACCCAGTAAGTTTTGAAGGGCATATCCTAAAGGCACAATGCTATCGCGAAAAAAATCCTAAACGCTTTAAGGAATATTTGCAAATGGCGTATAGGTATGCTTACAAACCAACGCACTTTGTGCAAATGTTTGTAAACTTTTACAACTACTATGCCGACAAGGAAGACTGGGTTACTGCTTATGCAGTGCTTTCGGCTGTTAAGGTTTATGAGGTTAATGATGACCTACTTGGCGACCTTGAACGATTGAAAGAAAAAATGACCAGAACGGTTGTTACACCATTTAAGGTGCCAACCCCAGAACAAATCATGGTTATCCTTGAACGCGAAAAGATTGAAATTCACATTAAAGACCAAAACTATAGAATACTGATTGACTTGTACGAACAACTTTTTATGTCGCAAGACAACAAGGTGTTTATGAAAGAGATTGCAGAGTACATTCAGGGCTTTGCAGGGCAGGAAGACATTTTGAAGATTATTGAAAAACGCCTTAAATCAAAATAAGGGGAAAATATGAAAAAATTGTTAGCAATGCTTATGGTTTGCACTTTGCCAATTTTGGCACTTACGGGCTGTGGAGAAAGCCCCCTTTTAAACAAATTTGCCACCAGCAAAAATGGGCCAGATTTTTTGTGTATGGTTTCAGACAAACTTTCAACATTTAAAACCAATATACAAAACAAAATGACTGCACCAGTGCAACAGCCTGAGGGTGAAGGCGAAGAAGAAACCACACCAACATTTGATTTTTCTGCACTTAGTGGCGATGAAGCAGCAAGCAGTGTTTGGCAAGACAAGGTTTGGGAAGTGGTTGATAAGGCAAATACAGAAAATATGTTTGCAATGATGGCGTACAACATTTATGAAAAGAACCAAGACTTTGCGTATGCTGACTTGTCGTTTATGAGTACAACCGAAAGTGAAATTCTTAAAGATTTTTATATAGAAAAAACAAACTCAGTAAATGGCACAAGCACATATATAAGCCATTTAAGTGGTCTTGAAGCCCCAAGCCTAAACTTGCCAGTGCCACACGCATCAAAACCAGAACTTGTTGACAGAGCCGATGATGTGATCAAGCAACTTGGCAACTACTTAGAGTTTACTGTTTCAAAGCGTGATATTTCAACTGAAATCAAGATTGACGCAGGCTTTGTTATGCCAACAGAGCAAGATGTGCAAAAAGCAAGGGCAGGAACTGATATTTTGTATCAAATGATGGTGGAGTCAAACCAAGTGGTAATTATTTATGACCACGAAAACCAAACATACACAAAACTTGTTACATTTACTGTGCAACCAAATGGTGAAGTGAAAAAGTTTGTCAAAAAACTTGATGGCGATGCAACACAAACGGGCAATCTTACAGGTGGGATTGACTACGAATACACCCTAAAACCAGCAGAAAATGCAAAGTATGACATTTGCTGTGATTACACAATCACATACAGTGCTGGCGATGGTGGTGTGTTCTGCCAACAAAAGCGTGAAAATAACGCTTACACTTGGGCAGAGTATTATTTGGTTGAAACTGCAGAACTTGTGGGCAGAATAAAGCAAAACAATGTCAGTCATCGCACAACAATAGACCTTCTTTTAAATCAAGACCTTATTTCTGGAAGCATTAAATACAATTTCCAGCGTTCAAGCATTTCAAAAAACACAACTGCGTTTCTTCGTGATGAACAAGTTTTAAGAAAAGACTTTACACTCTTTACACAAGATGAAATTGCTGTTGCAAAATCAAACAGTGCACTAAACGCACAAATTTTGGCGTATGTGATTTCTGAAGACAAACTTAGAGTAGACTATGCAAGTAATAGTTAGGGAAAAAATATGATAAGTAATGAAGAATTAGGCCGTGAGCAAAAATATCTTAACAAAGTGGTTGACACTTTGGAAGACCAAATTCAGTTTTTAAATAACAGTCTTTATGACCAAGAAAAAAATCTGCAAGAAACCAGCGAATATATGGCATCAAGTTTTTATGGAAGCGATAATGAAGAGCATGTTGTTGCAAGGCAGGCCATGGAAGAACTGCAACTTGGCATAATTGCGTTAACTGAAACCCGAAATCTTAAAGAAAGACAAAAACAAAGTGCATATTTTGGCAGGATTGATTTTTGGGCTGATGATGAAAAAAGCGTTTTGCCATACTATATCGGCATTGCACATATTGGCGTTGCAGACAAACCACTTCCACTTGTGCTTGACTGGCGTGCACCACTTTCTTCTATGTATTATGATTATGAACTTGGAGATGCAAAATACCATGCACCAATGGGCGAAATAAGTGGCAAAATTACACTTAAAAGGCAATACAAAACAAAAGAAAGAGAACTTGTTTATGCTTTTGACAGCAGTCTTACAATTGGGGATGAAATTTTAAAGGCAGAACTTGGCAAAAACGCAAGTGCCAAAATGAAAAACATTGTGGCAACCATACAAAAAGAGCAAAATGCAATTATTCGTGCACCACTGCACGAAAACATGGTTGTGCAAGGCGTGGCAGGCAGTGGCAAAACATCAATTGCATTGCATAGGGTTGCATATCTTATGTACACAAACAAAATCAAGGCAAGCGATATTTTGATTGTCAGTCCTAGTGGGATTTTTTCGGACTATATCAGCAATGTGCTTCCAGAACTTGGCGAGTCTAATACCCCAAAAATCACTTTTGAGGAGATTGCCGAAGAAGAACTTAAAGGCCTTGCAAGATTTGAGCCAAAAAGCCAAATGCTTGAAGACATTTTGGCTGGGAATGACCTGCGTGCAAGGGATGTTCAAGCAAAGGCAGGGCAGGCGTTTTTTGATAGCCTTAAGGCATTCCTTGACACCGATGTTGCCCTAAACTTTAAGGCCAAGGATATCAAGGTTGGACAAACCGTGATTAAGGCACAAGAAATTGAAAAACTTTACAGCGAAAATTATCAAACCAAAAACCCAGCAGTTAGGGTGGAGTGGATTGCAGACTATGTTGTTGACCGTCTTGAAATTGGTGCAAAAAACCAGAAAGCAGTTTTTCAAAGGGTGAAAAAAGTGCTTTTCACAATGTTTGAAAGCACAAACATTGTTGACATCTATGAAGCATTTTTAAAAACCCAAAACATGACACTAAACAAAGTTGTTATAGGCAAAGAAATATATCTTGGTTTTGAAGATGTACCTTCGCTTCTTTACATTAAAAACTTTCTTTTGGGTGTGGAGGTTAAGAAAAACTTTAAGCATATTATTATTGATGAAATGCAGGATTATTCGCTTATTGCACTTGACATTTTAAACACGATTTATCCAGCAACAAAAACCATTTTGGGTGATATAAATCAAACACTTGAAAAAACCCTTGACAAAACTTACCTTAAAAACCTTGCAAAGATTTTTTCTGCAAACCTTTATACGCTTTCAACCACTTACAGAAGCACAATCCAGATTGCAAAGTTCAGCCAAAAAATCTTAGGACTAACGGGCGTTAAGATGATAAATCGAAGTGGCGAAGATGTTGAAAAAATTTCTGCACAAAACCTAAAGGAAACCCTTAAAAATCTTGTCGAAAACTATGAAAGCGTGGCAGTGATAACTTCAGGGCTTAAGGAAGCAAAGGTTGTGCAAAAAGCCTTGCCTGAAGACCTTCAGTTTATGCTTGTTGATGACCTTACAGGGCAAGTTAAGGACAGAAAAATTGTTGTGCCTTGTGCACTCAGCAAGGGCTTAGAGTTTGATGCAGTGGTTGTAATTCAGCCAAACAAAACCCTAAAAATTGCAAAAAATATCAGTTATGTCGCGTCAACAAGGGCCCTACATAAACTGGTTATGGTGGAAATGTAATTTCTGCCTTTTTTATTGCACTTTTTTCTTTTTTTTGATATTATTAAGTTAATGAAAATTTATGTATCAAAAAATTTAAAGGAACTTTCCAGTCTTTTTGCACCTCATGCAAAACTTTTTATTGTTGGTGGGTATGTAAGAAATTCTCTTCTAGGGTTTAGGGAAACTGATGTTGACCTTGCAAGCAGTCTTACGCCTGAAAAAGTGATTTCACTTTTGAAGGACACCAAGTTTGAGGTGCTTGAAAAATCTCAAACAATTGGCTATGTCAAAATCAAGGTTGAAAATGAAGTGTATGAATACACAGCCTTTCGTAAAGACAACTACTACCGTGGTGGCACGCACAAGGTGCACAGCGTAAGTTATGTGGAAGATTTGCGTCAAGATGCAATGCGAAGGGACTTTACAATCAACGCCCTATATTATGACATAGAAACCGAAAAAATTGTTGATATATATTCTGGCCTTTTAGACCTTAAAAACAGGGTTGTTCGCACGGTTGAAGTGCCGGGTTATGTACTTGCACATGATGGCACAAGGATTTTAAGAATGATACGCCTTGCAAGCGAACTGAATTTTAAGATTGACTTTGCAACGCTTGCCACTGCCAAAAAATTTGCACATCTTCTTCATGATGTTTCTCCACAAAGAAAATATCAAGAACTTCAAAACATCTTAAAAGCCAGCATACGCTATCCAACCTCTCAAAAAAATGCACACATTAGGGGACTTGGATATTTTAATGACCTTAGGCTTTGGAACAGTTTTTATATTTCAACCAGCAGGGTGCATTTAAGGGCTGTTAAAAAAATGGGCGTAGGCAACATGTTTTATGCCTTTTTGATTGATGTTATCGACACCGTAAAGCCTGATTGCATCGAGTATTTTTTGAAAGAACTTTTAGGCAAGGGGGGCTACTGTTTGCCTAACTCCACAATTCAATACACAAACAATATTATTTGTGGATACTATGACGCACTAAACAAAGTGCAAAACAAAAAATACTTTTTTAAGTACTTTAATTACTTTGAAAAAATTGGCGAACTCCTTTCAGTAAAGAACAAAAACCTTTATGCAAAATACAAATTTTTTTACAGTTACATAATCAAACACAAATTGCCAACAACCGTAAAAGAACTTGCAATTTCTGGTGCAGATATCAAAAAAACTTTTCCAAAATTGCCGGAAAAAAAATATGGTGCTGTGATGGCAGACCTTCTTAGCCAAGTTTTTGATGGACTTTTGGCAAACGAAAAAAATGCACTTTTAGAGGAAATAAAAAATGGTTTTACAGATAGTAATAATTAGTTTGCTTGTGCTTTCTGTGGGACTGCTTGTGGCACTTTTGATAAAAGGCAAAAAGGGTGGTGGCGAAGATGCCGTAAAGGCCCTAAAAAACGGTTTTTCCACACAGGCAGACCTTTATCAGCAAATCAACAAACTTATGCTTGACAACATCAAAAGTTACAACGAAAGCATTGTGCACACAATCACCCAGCAAACATATCTTCAAAAACAAGACTTTGCACTTGTGCAAAATCGCCTTGAAAACATCTTGAAAAGCAACGAAGATAAACTTAATCGTGCAACAGATGTTTTGGGGCAAGGCCTTCAAAAATTGCAGGCCGACAATGAAAGAAAACTTGACCAAATGCGTCAAACAGTTGATGAAAAACTTAATGTCAGTTTGGAAAGACGACTTACTGAAAGTTTTAGTTTAATCAACCAACGCTTGCAATCGGTTTATGAGGGGCTTGGCGAAATGAAAAGCCTTGCAAATGGCGTGGGCGACCTTAAAAAAGTGCTTACAAACGTCAAAACTCGTGGCACTTGGGGCGAAGTTCAACTTCTGCATCTCTTAGAGCAAATTCTTGCACCACAACAGTTTGTGGAGCAGGTTGATTTAAAAGGAAACGGCGAACGCGTTGACTTTGCAATTGTAATGCCAGGAAAAGATGATGAAAACATCTTTTTGCCAATTGATGCCAAATTCCCGATAGAGGACTATCAACGCATTGTTGACGCAAGCGAAAGTGGCAGTAAAGAAGCCATTGATTTGGCACTCAAGGCACTTGAAAAACGCGTTAAGGAAGACGCAAAATCAATCAAAGAAAAATATATCTATTTGCCCAAAACAACAGATTTTGCAATCATGTATTTGGCGATAGAAGGGCTTTATGCAGAGGTCATAAGACGACCTGGCCTAACCGAAACACTTCAAAGGGATTATAAGGTTATTGTTTGTGGCCCAACAACAATCACGGCACTTCTTAACAGTCTTCAACTTGGCTTTAAAACATTGTCTATCGAAAAACGTAGCAGTGAGGTTTATGGGCTTCTTGGTGCAATCAAGCAAGAGTTTGGCAAGTTTGTTGACATTTTGGCAAAAACTCAAAAGAAACTTGCAGAGGCCTCTAACACCATTGAGGCAGCAACAAAAAAATCACGCACAATAGAGAAAAAATTAAAATCTGTTTCAGGTATTGATGGCGACAGCGTGCCACTACTGATCGAAACATCGGAGGAAATTGAATGAAAGATTGTTTGTTTTGTAAAATAGTTAATGGCACAGCACCGTGCTATAAAATTTATGAGGATAAAGACACCTTGGCGTTTTTGGACATTAGTGGTGATGTTTATGGCCACACACTTGTTGTGCCAAAAGGGCACTGCACAAACATTTTGGATGCAGAGCCAAAAACACTGCAACTTGTTATGGCAACAGCCCAAAAAATTGCAAAGCACTTTGTTGAAAAGTGTGGTGCTACAGGCGTAAACATTGTTGTCAACAACAACTCTGATGCAGAGCAAAAAATTATGCACCTTCATGTGCATGTTTTGCCAAGGGTGAAAGATGCAAATTTTTCAAGCATATATGCTGACCTTCCATGCACAAATTTTGATTTTGAACATATGCAAGCAAAATTTGGTTTAAAATAAATTAAAAATAAAAATAATATTTTTTTAATTATTTTTTAATAAAAATAATAAATTGAGGTAAAAAATCTCAATTTTTTTATTTTATTTTTTCTTAGTTGTAAATATTTATTATTCTTAAGCCTTTTTTCTTTACATATTTGTAGGCAGAAATTGCACCACCGTATGACCTTTGGTTGTCAACATATGCAATAAGTGTGTCGCAAGAATCTATCATTTGCCTATTACTAATCGTTATTTTTCGTTTGTAGTGTTCGCTTTCTATGTCATACATTATAGTCTTTACATCATTATAAGGAACATATGTTTCATGCCCGAAAGTATCGTTATACACAATGGTTTTAATTTTGTTTAGGCTTGTTACAACAACTTCTATTTCAATATTCTTATAAGTGTGTCTTAATTCTCTGCAAACCTCAAGAGCCAATGAATCAAACTGACCGTATGTACCCATAGTAAAGAACTTGCAACCATTCTCAATTTCGATTTTAATAATTTCAGTTAATCTTTTTTTTGCTGGAAAGTAATTAATATATCTGTGTCCTATAAAGCAAATGCGTTTTTTGTTAGTCTTCATATTTTTCCCTCAATAGTATTGTATTTACAATACTATATCAAATAAAAATTCAAATTGCAAGATATTAGTATTATTTTTACAATACTATAAATTTGGGGGTAATTAATTAAACTACTATTGTGAAAACAATATTGAAAAATAATATAAAAACAGTTTCAACTGTAGTAGTTAAAAGAATTAAACAAATATTAAAAGAAAAAAATATGTCAGTTTATAGGCTTGAAAAAATAACTGCTATACCTCACTCAACAATGCAAACTTTAATGCGTGCAGATAACAACAGTGTAAACCTAAAAACTGTTTTACTTGTTTGTCGAGGTTTAGGCGTTACAGCAGAATATTTTTTTGCATCAAATTTATTTGAAGATGAAGATTTAGATATTGATTAAGAGGTATTATGAAACTAGTTGAGGCAATTTCTAAAAGAGTTCAAAATTTGTTAGATGAAAAGGGTGTAAAGCAGTATTATTTATTTAAAAATGGTGGCATACCTCGTTCTACAATAAGTAATGTTGTTAACTGCCGAAAGAAAAAGGTAAGTATGGATACGGTTTATCAAATTTGTACAACACTTGGTATTAGTCTAGAACAATTTTTTAGCGACCCAGTTTTTGCTGAAATAGATGACTAAAATTTTTTTGTTTATAAATAAAAAATCGCAAAAAAACAATTTTTGCGATTTTTTTATAAAGGTGTTGTAATGTATTGATATGTGTGGTTGTAATAGAATTCAATATCAAAAACCATACAAGGCCTTACGCCAATTTGCTTGTCGGCAATGTGTGTTGCTTTGATTGACCCCCTAGTGTTTATAACTTGAGCCATGGCCGTTGTTGCAGAGCCTGAGTTATAGGCACTTCTTGTCCAATATGTGCAAGTGTAAGTGGTTGAAGGTGTGGTGCCAATGCCCCAACCCCTTGGGGAAGCCAAGTTGTTTGGGTTGTTATAGGCGTTTACAAGATTACTTGTGCTTTCAGATGCACTTGTTTCAATATAGTGTGCAATGGCATAGTCTGTTGGGCTGGTTACGGCAAGAGATGTTGTTTGAATACTTTTATCTTTTTCTGGTGCATAATTAAAATATTTTGATGCATGAAAGGTTTCGTCTGCATTAGTGTTGCCACCAAGCAAAAATAAGTCTGCAAAAATAGAGGTTTTTGAGGCAGCATTACCCAATGCGTTTTGCGAGTAAGTTTGAAGGACAGTTGAAGGGATATAGTTGTTTGTTTGAGAATAGTCATAAAGCATTTTGCGAAGTGTTGAGTTGCCGTCCATGGTTGGTGCAAGACCTATTGTTTCTTGTAAGAAAAGTTTAATATGACTTTGGTCAAAGCGTGCAGAAGCATTTGTTGTTGGGTTAAATGCATAAGCGTCTATAGTATATGCACTCATGAGTACCAAACTTCCAGTAAATGCTTTGCCACAAAGTGCGTCTACATAAAACATTTTTTGGGTTTCGTCATAGTACAAAGTGTTAAGGTCAACTGTTTCTCCCTTTGATTGTGCTTCAAGCACTATCCAAACAATTGGCTCAATCTTAAACCATTCTGTTGTGGTTGTTTTGCTTCCATAAAGTAAAGATGTCGAGTATGCGTATTTTTCGCCTTGATATTCATACCAAAAAATTGTGCTTGAAAGCGTGCCGATGTTTTGGCTATAGTTTGTAAGTGCTGTCAGTTGGTTTTGTGCCAATGCAGTTGACAAGGTTGAAGCAAGTTCTGGACTTACTCTTGTTTGTGGGTATTCGCCAAGGTTTATGTAATATGGATATTCTTTAAAATCTTCGCCTTGTATCACTTGTGAAAAGTTGGCATTGTACGTGTAATGACCATTATTTGGCAAATAAGTGGTTGTGTTGTCGAATGGTGCAACAATGTTGTCATCTACTTCTTGTCCATTTTCAAAAAGTGAAGCACTTGTGCTTTTTTCAATCAAAAACACTCTGTCGCATTTGCATAAAATTGACACATTTTCTTTAAGGTCTGCAAGTGCAAAACCTGCTGTGCCTGTGATGTTGTTTGTGCGAGTATAAGTAGTGTTTTCAACAAAAACAACGCTTTCGCCATCAACAATTTTGCTAAAGGTTACACTTTGTGGCAACTGATAACTTACGCTTGCTGAAAGTGGAATTTGTGGTGTTTCATCTTCTGCAAAAAAGAATTTGCCTGAATTTGCCAAACCATTGCCAGAGGTTTCAACCATATAAACTTCTTCAACCAAAAGTGAAAGGTTTATGGTAAATTGTCCGTTTTTGTTTGCAGAAAGCGAAAGCGTAAAACTTTTTGAATCTGCAGTTCCAGAAAATTTTTCTGCAGTTACGCTTGTGTGGTTTGTCAAAAGGTTTTCAGTGGTAAAAGCGTTGCCATCAATCAAAATGTCTTGGATTGACAAACGGATATGCTTGGTGGGCGTGTAGTTAGTAAGTTTAAATTCAAGTTCATTTGCCACGGTGCCATCAAGTGTGGTGGTGAAGTTTTTCAGCCTGTTTTGGTTGTCCAAAAAATCTGCTGGGTCTTGGCTGGTGTAGTTGTCAAACAATGTTATGTGGTTTTGTGCAGATGGGGTTTTAACTTCAATCTTGCAGATAATGTCTGGATTTATAATGCCAGTAAACTTAAGGTTTAGGGTTTGGGCAGCCCAAACACCGACAAAACATAACAAAACAGTGCTTATTGCCATAACCACCAAAAAAATTATTTTTTGAACTGATTTACTTACAGACAAAGCACCCTCTCTTTTCAGTATTTTATCAAACTGCTTTTATTTTGTCAAACAATATATATATATTTAATATATACATATAGGCAAAAAACATTTTGGCTTTAAAGAAATATTTTTTCAAAAAAGCACAATTTTTGCGTTAGATACAGCGTAAAGGTGCGTGCTTTTGCTTTACATTATCGGCTTTTTTTGTTAAAATTTTTTAAATAAGGGGGTAAAAATGATAATTTTAGCGTGCGACCACGCAGGTTACAAACTTAAAGAAGAAATTAAGGCGTTTTTTAACAGCGAAAATATAAGTGCAATAGATGTTGGTTGCTATTCTCCAGACAAGGTGGACTATCCAGACCTTGCAAAAGCAGGTGTTGAACGCGTGCTTGAAAACAAGCAAAATGTGGGCATTTTTATTTGTGGCACAGGCATTGGCATGAGCATGGTTGCAAATCGCAATCCACAAATTCGTGCTGCACTTTGCACAAGCAAAATCACTGCTTCGCTTTCACGCAAGCACAACGATGCCAATGTTTTGGTGCTTGCTGGCAGGTACACCTCAAAGCGTAAGGCAATCAAAATGATAAAAATATTTTTGACCACAGACTTTGAAAAAGGTCGCCACCAAGAGCGTATCAAAAAGTTTTAAGGGGGCAAAATGACAAACATAATTTTTTCTGCTGTAGGCAAAACTTTGACGCAACAAGAGGTTGCTCACCTAAACCAAAACTTGGGCAAAGAAGTCAAACTGTTTGTGCTTTGTGAAAAAAAACAAGCAGTAAACCTTCTTCAAGACTTGCCCGAAAACAAAGGTGTTGATTTTTTTGTTTTTCCTGATGGTGTGGCAGAAGATGATATGATTTCTTCTTGCATCAAAAGCATTGAAAATGTTTTGCCGATTGTGCTTATAAGAAGCACTTGTAATTATGCTTCCATAGAAAACATTGAAATCCTAATCGACAAGATTGATGCTGGTGCAGACATTGCAATGTTTAGGCAAACCAAAAAGGGTGGCAAAGTGCGTGAGTGGCTGGGAAACACCTATAAGCGTCTATGTGAGATGTTTTTTGGGTTTAAGTTTTTTGAAGGCAACATTTCACTTATGGCGTTTTCATCTAGTGCTCACAAAATTTTGAAAGAAACACCTGTAACCAGAATGACTAAAATCAACAGGTGGGTGGGCATCAAAACTGAGTATGTTGAAAAAGAATCTCTTCCCAAAAACACGCCAACAAAAGCACCAATCAGTCTTATTGGTGCCACTGCCATTTGGGCGACTGCGTTTGCTTCGTTTTTGTTTTGCTTAATATTTTTTGGAGTATTGGGTACACTAAGCATAGTATCATTTTTGCTATACTTTGGTGGTGTTTTGCTTTCGGGGTGCTTGCTTGCGTACAGGTTTTTAATGTTGATTTCTCACAAGCACATTGGCAGTGTAAAAAGCAAAAGTTTGTCGCAATTTGAACGGAGGAGTTTATGACAGAAAAATACAAAAAACTTGCAAGAAACTTGGTTTGGTATTCTTGCAGTGTAAAACAAGGTGAAAGGGTTCTTATCGACCAAACAGGAGTACCAGAAGACTTTTTGGTGATTTTGATTGAAGAAATTATCGCTTGTGGTGGCGTGCCGTTTGTAAGAAATGGCTTGCCAAAAGTCAGCAAAGCCATGATGAAAGCAATGACAGAAGAAACTGCAAAACTTAAAGCAAAAATAGACCTTGCCCTTATGAAAGAAATGGATGCATACATAGGCATTTCTGGCACGGACAATGTTTTTGAAAACAGCGATATCCCTGCAAGTGTTATGCAAGATTATTCCATGCATTATGTAAAACCTGTGCATATTGATGAACGCGTCAACAACACAAAGTGGGTAATTCTTCGCTGGCCAAGTGCAGGTTTTGCACAAAGTGCAGGCATAAGCACAGAAGCGTTTGAGAAAATGTATTTTGATGTTTGCACGATGGATTATGGCAAAATGTCTGAGGCGATGGACAACCTTGTAAAACTTATGGAGGCAACCGATAAGGTTAGGATTGTTTCGCCCGGCACCGACATCAGTTTTTCAATCAAAGGTGTGCCAGCAATCAAGTGTGCAGGCAAAAACAATATCCCAGATGGCGAAGTGTTTACTGCACCAATAAAAAATTCGGTAAACGGAAAAATCACTTTTAATGTGCCAACACTTTACAATGGCATAAGGTTTGATGGCGTAAGCCTTGTTGCAAAAGACGGCAAGATTGTGGAGGCAACGGCATTAAACGGCACGAAAAAACTTAATGAAATTTTGGATACAGATGTTGGTGCAAGGTTTTTTGGTGAGTTTGCAATTGGCGTAAATCCGTTTGTAACAAAACCTATGCTTGACATTTTGTTTGATGAAAAAATTTGTGGTTCAATACACCTAACCCCAGGTGGTTGCTACACAGAAGCCCCAAACGGCAATGACAGCAGTGTGCATTGGGACATGGTGCTTTGTCAACTTGAAGAATGTGGTGGTGGAGAAATTTATTTTGATGAAAAACTGATAAGGAAAAACGGCGTTTTTGTGCTTCCAGAACTTCTTGCATTAAATCCTGAAAATTTGTGCTAAAAAATTAAAAATTAAATAAAAAAAATAAAAATAATATTTTTTAAAATAAAAACGAGGGAAAATATGAAAAAAATTAAAATTGGAATAAATGGTTTTGGTAGAATTGGAAGGATACTTCTTCGCATAATCTCAGAAAGAGATGATATGGAAGTTGTTGCAATCAACAACCCAAAACTTACTGCAGACTATGCACATTATCAGTTTACTCACGACACAATCTATGGTCGCTTTAAAGGCACTTGCGAAGTTAAGGGCGAAGATGCAATTGCTGTAAATGGCAAAAAAATCACAATCTTTGGCGAAAGCGAACCAAAACTTATTCCTTGGGATACGGCAAAAGTTGATGTTGTTTGCGATGCAACAGGCAAATTCAAAAGCCACAGTTCACTTTCAGAGCATATCAAGGGCACGGTTAAAAAAGTGATTATCACAGCCCCTGCAGACAGCGATGTGCCAATGTTTGTTTATGGCGTAAACACTCATACATATCAAAAAGCGATGTCAGTGATTTCTGCTTCATCTTGCACAACAAACTGCCTTGCACCTCTTGTAAAAGTGATTAGCGAGAATTTTGGTATTGAAGAAGCGTTTATGTCAACAATCCACAGTGCAACCTCTTCACAAAAAGTGGTGGACGGAAGCAGTAAAAAAGACTATCGTGGTGGTCGTGCAGCGTCATATAATATTATTCCATCTTCAAGTGGTGCAACAAAGGCAACAGCAAAGGTTGTGCCAGAACTTAAAGACAAACTTACAGGCCTTGCATATCGCGTGCCAACTCTTGATGTTTCGGTGGTTGATGTTTCTGTCAAACTTGGCAAAGAAACAACTTATGAACAAATTACAAAAGCCCTTCAAAAAGCCGAAAATGGTGCATACAAGGGTATTATCAAAACCACAGCCGAACCAGCAGTTTCTAGCGACTTTATTGGCGAACCTTGCACCTGTGTTTTCGATATCACTGCAGGCATGATGCTCTCTCCAAAATTTGCAAAACTTGTTGCTTGGTATGACAACGAATATGGTTATTCAACGCAGGTTGTAAATTTGATTGCTTTTATCATGAAAAAATAACCAGACTGCAAAAAACTTTGAAATGCGTCGTTTACTGTAAAATTCCCAAACCAGTCATTTAGGAAAACTAAACTCCTGCTTTGGGAGTTTTTCGAGCCTAGCCTTTCTTTGTTTTTTGCAGTCTGGAATGGGTATGCAAAAAACTTTGAAATGCGTCGTTACTATAAATTCCCCAAACAGTCGTTTAGGAAGACCAAACTCCTGCTTTGGGAGTTTGTTTTTTTTGCAGTCTGGAATGAGTATGCGAGTTTAATGTGTGAAAAATTAAAACTCTTAAAAATAAATTCAATTTACAAAATTTATTAAAAAATAAATAAAAAATAATTATTTTTGTTTAAAATTAATAAAAATAAATTATTTAAATAAAAAAATTGTGTAAAAACCATACACAATTTTTTATTTTAAAGAAAATATTTTTGCAACCAAAACAGTCATGTCATCTCTTGCTCCACCACTTAAAGTGTGGGCTTTTTTTATTACTTCATCTGCCAAAGTTTGTGGGTTTAGAGAAGATAGGTTATTTATAAAGTCTTCAAGCATTTCTTCGGTTTCAAAACTTTCGGTTATGCCGTCAGTAAACATAAACACAAAGTCGCCATTAGAAATTATTTGTTTTATTACAACAGGTTCGGCATCTTGCACAATGCCAAGTGGCAAAGTGCCACCCAAAATTTTGGTTGTGGTGTCTGTGTGCTTAATAAAACTTTCTGGTGCACCCATTTTGATAAAATCAAGAGTTCCGTTTTGCATATCAAGCACGCAAATGTCAAGGGCAGTAAAGTTGTCGGTGGAATTAAGGCTTAGAAGTTTGTTGACAGAAGATAAAATAATTTCGTTATCAAACCCTGCCTTGTAAAAGTTTTCAACAAGACTGATTGCAATGCTTGCTGTTTTTTGTGCATTTTCGCCACTGCCCATGCCGTCGCAAAGTGCCAGCAAAAACTTGTCGTGGGCAAGTTTGATAATGGAATATGCATCGCCACTAACTTTGCTTGTATCTTTTTTTATGCTTGCACTGCCAAACGTCATAGCAAACTTTGGTGCTGTTGAAAGTGAAAGCACATTCCACCCAGCACGCTTTGATGATTCTATTTTTGTAAGTGCCATTTTGCTTCTGCAAATTTTGCTGACAATTTCTTCAATCTTTTGGTTTTGTGTATCTTGTTTTTTAACAATCAAAGTTACATTTGTAAAGTTAAGGTTTTCTTCATAAATAAGTGCATCTGCACAAGTGATATTATTAAATGCAAGTTCGCTTATGATTTGGTTTTCGCGTGCTTTGTCAAAGGTTATATTTTTATTAACCTCGGTTGCAAGGTTCTTAAAAATTCCTGAAAGCCCCTTCAGTTCATCTGCAATCAAAACTCTGCTTGCGTCAATGTTGTTCATAGCACTTGCGTATTTTCGGTATTGAGTTGTAAGACTGTTGATTTCGCTTACCAGTCTTGGCACTCTGCCACAGCGTGTTGTTAAATATGCAGGGGCATCAAGAAGGGTTGCTTTGCCACGCTCCAGTGCACTTGCAATTAAGTTCTGCAGTACGCTTGATGTTTCTGTGTGGCATTTTCTGTGGCAAATGTTGCGTTCGGGGCAGTCGGTGCAAACTTTGTCTTTAACTTCGTTTATTAAAAAAAACTTTACTTCTTCTTTGGTCATGCCTCCTTTAATCATAGACCGAAAAACATAGTCCATTTCTGCAAAGGTGTCGCTAAGTTCCCAAAGGCGTTTGCAAAGGGTTGCCCTGCTTTGGTTGACAACATTACGCATGGCAAAGTCGTTTGACAAAGAAAAAAGTTCTTGAAATTTGTGTAAAACATCTTTAGGTAACAAACAAAACGCAAATCCTGATACTGCAGTAAATATAAATTGCACTGTGGAGTATTCTGCATAAAGTCCAAGCCCATAGCCCATTACAAGGTCAACCACTAGAAGTGACATTACACTTAAAATTTTTGGTGCTCCACACATTGCTCCTGCAATTATTGCCCAAATGACAAATGGCGTTGTCAATAATCCGTTGCCACCTGAAATACACACGCCAATCCCAAGCACCGAAGCCAAAAGTGTGGTGGCAGAAATTTTTTGAAGTGAAGTCAAAAGCAGTATCAAAAACGGTGCAAACAAAAAAATCAGTGGCACGCCAAGAAGGGTGATTGTGTAAAGCCCTGATGCCATTGCTCCCAAAAACACAAGACCAAAAATTTTTTCGCTTGTGCCAAGTTTGAAAATGTTTTGAGAGGTTAAAAGTGAAGAAGAAATTGTTTTTGTTGCCCACATAAACAAAACTGCACAGATGACTTCAAGTACCCCAAACAAAACTTGGTTTGAAACAAAAATATCGTATGCCAAAAATCCACCTTGTGCAACACAAGCGTAAAAGGCAAAAAGTGGAAAGGAGATTGTTTTTTTTAGTTTTGTATGTATGCCACACGCAAGGGCGATTATAACTATAAAAACGCTAACGCCAAGGACTTGGGCAAACGAAAAGTTGCACAGCAAACTTGCAAGTGCAAATATCGGCAAAACCAAAAAAAGTTTTTCACCACACCAAACAAGTGCAAGTGCAAGGCCTATTGCAAACGGGTGCAAGGCACCCCAAATTGATGCATTCCAAAGCACAAAAAAACAAAAAAAGAAAAACAAATACCTAAAAGATTTTCTTACAAAAAATTCTTGCATAATTACTCCAAAAATATTAAATAAATAATAAAACATTAAAAAATAAATAAAAAGTGCAAAAAATAAATAAAAAATAATTATTTTTTAATTTTTCTAATAAATAAGTAATTTTGTGTCGCATTTTGGTTTTTTTAAAAAATTTTGTGCATTGTTTGATTTATTTTTTTTTGTGTGGTAAAATAAAAATATGATAGCACTTGTAATTATGGACGGGTTTGGTATCCGTAAGAAAAAAAAGGGCAATGCAATTGCCCTTCAAGGAACGCCTTATTTGGACAAACTGTGCAGTAAATACCCAAGCACAGTTTTGGGTGCAAGTGGCAATTTTGTTGGTTTGCCAAGTGGCCAAATGGGCAACAGCGAGGCAGGCCATTTAACTATTGGTAGTGGCAGGCGTTTTTATCAGCCTCTTGAACGCGTTAACAGGGCAATTGCTGATGGCAGTTTTTTTGAAAACCAACAACTTTTGCATGCAATAAACAATGTGCTTGCAACTGGTGGTGCACTGCATGTTTTGGGGCTTGTGAGTGATGGTGGAGTGCACAGCCATATCAATCACATAAAAGCAGTTTTGAAACTTGCAAAACAAAAGGGTGTTTTAAAAATTTTTGTGCACGCTGTGCTTGATGGCAGAGATACAGGCGTTGACTCGGGCTTTGGTTTTGTGCAGGAACTTCAAAAAACTTGCAAGCAAACTGGTGCAGTAATCAAAACCCTTTGTGGGCGTGCGTGGACAATGGACAGAGAAAAAGCGTATGACAGGACAAAAAAAGCCTATCGCCTTATGGTTTGTGGCAGAAGCGAAAACAAAGGTCTTGACCCACTTGTTGAAATCCAAAAAAGTTATGACAAGGGGATTACTGATGAGTTTTTTGAACCAACAATTATCGGTCAACCAGTAACCCTTACAGAAAAAGACAGCCTTATTTTGTGTAATGTGCGAAAAGACCGTATGCGTCAACTTTTAGAGGCACTGTCTCTGCCAAATTTCAATAAATTCAGGGTGCATAAATTCAAAGAACTTTGCATGGTTGGCCTTGTGGAATATGACGACGATTTCACAAATGTTGGCGTTGCGTTTGAAGAGGAGACACTAAAGAATGGTCTTGCAAAAGTGCTTCAAGAAAATGGCAAAAGACAACTTCATGTCACAGAAACTTCAAAATTTCCACATGTAACATATTACTTTAATTGTGGCAAAGACGAGCCATATCCACTTGAAGATCAAAAGATGATTGATGGTTTTCAAGACTTAAACTATGATGAGCATCCGGAGATGCGTGCGTTTGATATCACAAACAATGTGCTTGATGCCATTGCAAGTGGCAAGTATGATTTTGTGGTGGTCAACTTTCCAAATTGCGATATGGTGGGGCATACTGCAAATATGGAAGCAACAAAATCTGCAGTCAGGATTGTGGATAAATGTGCTTACGCAATTGCGATGGGGGCGTTGATTGCTGGTGGTGAGTGTATTATAACTGCCGACCACGGCAACGCAGAAGAACTTTTTGATGCAAAAGGTAAACCAAAAACCAGTCATACAACAAACGATGTGCCGTTTATTTTGGTAAGTGATAAAGAAAGGTGGCTAAAAGACCATGGCGAACTTGCAAACATCGCCCCAACAATTCTTGAAATGATGGGACTTGAAATTCCTAAAGAGATGGCCTCTTCGCTTCTTACAGAAAGTCCAACAAAAAAACAGCAAAAAGACGCAATTAAAACCAAAGCCAAAATGGCAAAACGAATAAAAAAATAAAACCCCTTTAGGTTATCCCTAGGGGTTTTTGTTATTTGCTTAATTCTGCTTGCGTGGACTGTGTTTTAAAAATTGATTTTTGATGGGCAATAAATTTTTTCTCAATATTTAAGCATTCTTTAAGTGTTGTTTTGGTAAAGGCTTCCTCTAATAGTGGCATAAGAAGAGTGTTGATTTCGCTTAAAACTTCTGTTGTGTAAAAATTCCAAGCGATGTCAGGTTTAACGGCATAAACCTCTTCTTTTGTGTAAGTTTTGTTATTATACAAAAACTTTACAAGGGTTTTGTCTTTATTAAAAACAGCAAACCTTGCAATTTGGTTGTTTTCACCTGGTTCAATAAATGGATATATTGTTTTGCCTAATACTTTTTCTTGTTTTTTCATTATTTGTCCCCCTAAAAATTGAGATAACTTTCGGCGTTAGTGTTCAAAGATGCTTGTGCTTTGTGTGCATACTTTTTTTGGCTGTCCACAAAATCTTTTTCAACGCTTAAGTATTTTGAAAGTGGATATTCTTTATAATCTTCTTCGCAAACTGGTTTTAATGTGTCAATCATTTCAAGTAATTCTCCAAAAGAATAATACTTGTGGGATAAATGATATATTGAAGACAAGTAATGCTATCCAAGCCTCTTAGTTTGTATGGTTCAAAGACGCGTCCGTGTTTAATGTAGATATTAAAGTCTTTTTGGGCGTATTCTATTGCTGAAAAGTCGTAAACCTTATTGTTGTACAAAAATTTTACTTTTGTTTCAGTTGGGTTGAATACGCAAAATCTAAAAAGTTTAGGGTATTGGTTTGGTTCAACAAAAAGAAAGATATCGCTGTTTTTTAGTTTTATTGTTTCGTTTTTGTCTTTCATTATTGCTCCTTAAAATGTGTAAAATTCCTGCGTTGCTTTTTGAGTTTTTGCTTTTCTTTGTTTGAATTCTTGTTGATATTCTGCAAATTTTTGGTCAACTTCAATGCACAGGGCAAGTGTAAGACTTTGGTTTTTGTGTTGTTTGATTGGTGATAAGATGGTATTGATTTCCTCAAGCCCTAACTCAACAAGGTGTGCTTTACATATTTGAAATTTGGGATTAAGTACTTCTTGTCTTTCATAGACTTTATTGTTATGTAAGAACTTAATGCGAGAGTAGTCGTGGTTATAAATTGCAAGCCTTATAAGGTCGCTTTCAGGCTCAACAAAAAGCCAAAGGTCGCTACTGTTTAAAATAATATCGTTTTGGTCTTTCATTATTGCTCCTTAAAAATTGCAGTATTCATTTGTATCCTTGTCTATTGTTTGTTTTTCTTGCACAGAATGTACATATCTTTCTTGGCATTTAATAAACTCTTTTTCCACAGCCAGTAATTCTCCAAGAAAGAAATCTGAATTTGGGGCAATTAGTGGGGTTAATGAACTAAGAATATCAGATATTTCGGAGTGAGAGTAATGAGAGCTGTGAAGAAAAAGAACTTTGTTTAATTTTATGTCTGTAAGACGATTTAATATTTGAATGTAATAACTATTTTTAGTTCCAATTTTATACCCAATATAAAAATCACTTTGAGCTTTTTGAAGATCATCGCTTTTATATATATTGTTGTTATGCAAAAACTTTATGCGAGAGTGGCTAGGATTATAAATTGCAAACCTTAAAAGATTAGAGTTTGTATTGGGTTCAAAATAAATATAAATATCGCTACTGTTTAGTTTTACTGTTTGGTTTTTGTCTTTCATTGTTTACTCCTTAAAAATTGCAGTATGCTTCTGTTGCTTGTTGGTCAAGTTCCAATTCTTTTAAAATTTCTTTTTGAAACTTAACAAATTGTGTTTCAATCTCTAAATACATGGCAAGCGGAATTTCTTCTCCCTCTTTTTTCAAAAGAGGTTTTAAGATATCATGCATTTTTTCCACTTGGTCATGAGTGTAAGTTTTGCTTACAAATTTAGGTTCATTATTGTGGTCGTAGTCTTCATAATAATAATTGTCATAGTCATCGTAAGGGTCATACTCTGGTTCAATGCCGAAATCGGTTATAGTATGAATAATATCAATATACCTTTGAGGTTTTCTTTCAATTAAATATTTAGAAGTGCTTTTCTCTGCCTCTTTTTTGGTGCAAATTGCTTCGTTGTGCAAAAATTTTACATGCGTTTTCTTTGGGTTGATAATGGCAAACCTAAAAAGTCCGGCTTGAGAATTGGGTTCAACAAACAAGTGGATTGTGTTGTTTGGAAGTTTTACTCTTTCATTTTGTGTTTTTTGTTCTTTCATTTTTTTCTCCTATATTTACATTAAGTATAACACAAAAATTTGGTTTGTCAATATATAAAAAAACTTGGCGTTGCCAAGTCTACTTATTAAACCACTGGTAAATGAACCGAGAAATTGGTGTTTCCAAACTCTATAATATTTATATTGCTTCCGTCTACAAGTTTAATTTGCTTTATTTTACTGTTTTCAAATTTAAGATTTACGCTATCGTAAGTTCCACCATTTATTGTATGGTTTGTTGCTGTGTACCAGCCATCAGTTAAAGTGTATTCTGAGTATTCTAAAGACAAGGTTGTAAAGAGGGTTTTAAGCGTTAGATAATTAAATGCAAAAGGTGAAGTTGTTTTAGTCCAAGATTGTCCGTTGTGGCGATACGACCAAGTTTCTGTACCGTTTGTTTCTAGGTAACTCCTAGCCTCCGTTGCTGTATTGTTGCTATAATAAGAATATGCTTTATTTCCGTCAACAAAATATTTTTCGCTAACCGTCTGTCCCTCGGTTGATTGTGTGAAAGAGTATTTATTTGCTGTTAATTGTGATGTCCATGTTTGTTCTGTAACTTCGTTATAAATTTGTCCACAAGCAGTTAAAGGAACAATTATCAATAAGCAAGCAATTGCAAAGCAAAATGTTTTCAAATATTTTTTCATAAAAAAACCTCCTGAGATTAGTGTAAAAAATTACAACGATAAAGTCAAGTAAAATAGGTAATCATAGGGAGGCTTTGCAATGCCTTTTGCCATCGGCAAAAGGCATTGGGGCAAGCCACAAGGGCTTGCCCTGTGTGGTGCAGTTGCACCACACGCAAAGCCCCCCCGTTTTAAATAAAAAAATCAGCCAAAATTGGCTGAAGAGTTTTATGCTTCTTCTTGTTCTGCTTTTGCGTAAGCTTCAAGAATAGCTGCAGAAATTTTTTCACGTGTTGGTGTGTTGATTGGGTGTGCAATGTCTTTGAATTCACCTTCAGGTGTTTTTCTGCTAGGCATAGAAATGAATAAGCTTTCTGGTCCTTGAACGATTTTGATATCGTGAACAACAAAGCATTCATCAATAGTGATTGAGGCAACTGCTTTAAGTTTAGAGTCGTCTTTTTTCACAAGCCTAATTCTGATGTCTGAAATGTTTAAGTTCAAGTTCTTACCTCTCCTTTATAGTGTGCCAATTTCTTGGTTATCTAAATTTTACAATACACGCCTGAAAAAATCAAACGATTTTCACAAATTTATTGACTTTTCATATAAAAAAAGTATGGAAAATAGCAAAAAGTTTCACTTTCTGGGGGTTGGTGGCGTAAGTATGAGTGCCTTGGCCCGTTTTTTGGTGCAAAAAGGTCATACGGTAAGCGGGGTTGATCTTAAGAAAAACCTAAGAATTCGTGGTGTTTGTACAAGAAAAAAACAGGCGCTCCAGAACCTAAAAAACGCAGATTTTGTGGTGGTTTCAAATGCGATAAAAGATACAGATAAA
>JAFQUU010000002.1 GCA_017408305.1 Clostridia bacterium
CGCCAGTTGCAAGCATTTTTTGATAAGACTCTATGTCAACAATATCGCCATTGCCAATAACGGGAATTTTTACTGCTTGTTTGACAGCGCGAATAATATCATAATTTACTGTGCCACTGTACATATCTTCTTTTGTTCTGCCATGAATTGTTATTGCAGACACTCCAACGCTTTCAAGTTTTTTGGCTAGGTCAACTGCCACAAATTTGTTTTTAAAGAATCCAGCCCTAAGTTTTACGGTTACTGGTTTATCTGTGGCCTCTACGCATGCTTTTGCGACGCTGACTGCTTTTTCAAGGTCTAAAAGTAAACAACTTCCATCACCATTTTTGACAACTTTTGGTGCTGGACAGCCCATGTTGATGTCAATAATGTCAAATTTTTGAATTTCAGGAAGAGTGCAGGCTTTTGCCATAACTTTAGGGTCGCTTCCAAAAAGTTGCACAGCACAAGGGGTCTCGTTTGGCAAAGTGAAGAGCATTTTTTTGTAAACATCTCTCTTTTTGCTCATCACAAGGCCTTTTGCACTTACCATTTCTGTGTAAGAAAAGCCTGCACCAAATTCACGGGCAAGACTTCTAAAAGCAAAATCTGTTACTCCTGCCATTGGTGCAAGGAAAATATTAGAATGGATTTTAACATTTTTAATTTTCATAACTAAATTATAAAGGATTGGTCAGTTGGTTGTCAATATGCATAGTATAATTTTCAAGTTTTTTCTCACACTAGGGTTATGAAAAACACGCTTTTTCAAGGCAGTTTAATCCTTATGGGTGCAGGGTTTCTGGGCAAACTTCTAGGGGCCTTTTATCGAATTCCTCTTTCAAACATCTTAGGTCCTGAGGGCATAGGCATCTATCAAATGGTTTTTTCTGTTTTTTCTTTGGCACTTATTATTTCTTGTGGTGGCGTGTCAACCACAGTTTCGCACAAGGTGGCAAAAATAAGGGCAAGTGGAAGTGGCAGTGAAAAACAGGTGTTTTTAAAAGGACTTTTATATTCCTTCTTCGTAAGTTTGTTTTTTGCAAACGTTTTTGTGCTTTTGGGCGAAAAAATATCTTTGTTGCAAGGAAGTGCAGAAGGTGCCACGGCCTATATAATAGCAGGTGTTGCTCTAATTTTTTCAAGCGTACTTTCAAGTTTTAGGGGGCTTTATCAAGGCCATCAAAATATGCTTCCAACTGCAGTTTCTCAAATCATAGAGCAGACTTTTAAACTGGTTTTTGGGCTTATATTTTCCTTCATTTTTGTAAAGCAAAGCCTTGCACTTGGTGTTATGGGTGCGTTTTTAGGAATCACGCTTGCAGAAATTATCAGTTTTGTTTATCTTATGTTAAAAACAAGAAAGTTTAAGTTTTCTAGGGAAGGAAACACAAAAGAGGAGTTTTTTAAAACCAATTTTGTTATTACAAGCACGGCACTTGTTTTGCCACTTGTAATAGTTTTTGACAGTTTTGTTGTTGTAAATATACTAAGTGGATTTTTGCCTGCACCAGAGGCAACGGCATTATTTGGTCTTCAAAGTGGCATAGTGTCTAGCATAATAAATTTTCCTGTTGTTGCAAGTGTGGCAGTTTCATTGGCACTACTTCCGATGCTTTCCTATCATTTGGAGTCTTCAAATAAAACGCTTGCAAAAGATGCAATACAAAAAATGTGTTTGGTTTGTTTTGCAATATTAATTCCTTGTGTCCTCATATTGGCGTTTTTTGCAAAAGATATCCTACTTTTTTTGTATCCCTCTTTAAGTGCAGAATACTTAAATGTTGCAAGTATTCTTCTTCAAATATCATCGCCTCAAATTGTTTTTATTGCAATTACACAAATTATGACAAGCGTTCTTCAAAGTCTAAACAAACCTCATCTTGTAACATTTACACTTCTTTTTGCAGGACTAGCAAAAGCAATACTTGTTTTTGTGTTGGTTTCAAAAGAAAGTATTGGCATTTTTGGAATGGCAATCAGCACCCTTGTTTTTTATGGGATAAGTGCTGGGGTGCTTGTTTTGTGCGTGCAAAAACACCTGCCATTTTTTCTTGAAAAAAAAGTGTTGTTTTTGGGTGGGGCAATGTGCCTTGCCCTTGCCACTTTGTTTTTTGGAGTAAACTTCTTTTTTGAAGGGCTTTTTGCAAAAATAATTTTTGCTGGGCTTGGGTTTTTACTTGTTTATGTTTTGCCACTTTATTTATCAAACTTTTTTGGAATAAGAAATTTTTTGGTGGGGAAACTTAAGGCAAGGGGAACAAAATGAACAAAAAAACAGTTATATCAAAAATTTCTGCAAGAACGGGTGTTCATAAAAGTGTAATTGACCTTGTTTTTAAAGGACTTTATGAAACACTTTTAACCGAACTTCAAAAAGGTGAAGAAATCAATTTTGCTGGTTTTGGCAGGTTTTATACTGCTGAAAGGCAAGAAAGAAAATACATTAGTTTTCAAACTGGTGAAACAATGATGGCACCACCACATCTTGTGCCAAAAATAAAGTTTTCAAAAAATTTTGTTGATAAATTTTAAAAAAAATCAAATTTTTAATGCTTTTACCTTAAAAGCATTTTTTTTTGCTTGACTATTTTTTATTAAATTTATACTCTATAATTAGATAATATCAGGGGTTTTAGGATGTTTAAGTCAGCAAAAAAAATAAGTCATGTTTTAGATGTTGGTTCTCAAAAACTTTGGCTACTGTCCGGGGCAGTTGTTTCAGGCAAACTTACTGTGCTTGCTGAAAATAAAGAAGACTATGCTGGTTTTTTAGATGGCGAGTTTTTAGAAGAAGACCGTTTAGTTGAACAAATTGGCGAAATTGTTGCAGGCCTTGAAATAAAGACAGGGCTTTCAGTTAAAAAAATAGGTGTTTCTGTGCCATCAGAGTTTTGTTACAGCATTACAAAAAAAGTTAATGTAACTTTTGCAAGGCAAAACAAACTGACCAAAGAACTTTTAGATGAAATATATGAAAGTGCAGTTGACGGGATTGAAGGGTATACGCCGATAAATATTGAGCCTATCGTGTCAATTCTTGATGATGGCAAAAAAGTGATTTCTGCACTTAATGCAAAAACCACAAAACTTTCTGTGCTTGTAAATGTGATTTATGCAAAAAAATCGTTTATAAAACTCTTTAATCATGCCTTTTCTCTTGCAGGGGTGGACAAGGTGAATTACATAAATTCTCAACTTGCAATTACGCAAAGTCTTTTGGGAGACTGTGCACAAAAGGTTTGTGTTGTGGATATTGGATACCTTACTTCGAGTGTGGCGTTTGCAAGGGGCAGGGGCATTGAAAATATGTACACCTTTTCTATTGGTGGAGGACAAATTGAGGTCGACCTTATGGATGCGTTTGCCCTAACGCTTCCTGAAGCCCAAAACCACAAAAAAACCATTGTTCTGTCGCTTGACACCAAAAATGCAGAGTTTTACGAAACCTCAAACCTTGGCAAAACCAGAAAAATTTTAACGCATACGGCAAACCAAGTTGTCTTTAATCGCCTTGAAGAACTTGCCTACATAATCGGCCAGTGCATAGAAAAATCTGAATCTGAAGTGGGGGCGATTTATCTTACTGGTGGTGGTATAACACAAATTCAGGGTGCAAAAGATTTCTTGGCAGAAAAACTTGGTCTCACAGTCAATATTCTTTCGCCAGACTTTTTGGGTTACAACAAACCTTACCAAAGTTCGTTTATTTCGCTGTTAATTTCGCAAATATCACAATAAAATAGTGCTTTTTTTTGTTGCAAACAATTTTTAAGGTGTGATATAATGTGCTTGTAGAGTAGGAGAGTTTATGTATAGTAACACAAAAAATATAGGCCCTGTGGCAAACATAAAAGTTATTGGCATCGGTGGTGGTGGCAATAACGCAGTTAACCGTATGATAAGTGCAAACATCACAAGTGCAAGTTATGTTGCAATCAACACCGATAAGCAAGACCTGTTGATGAGCAATGCAGACCAGCGCCTTCAAATTGGTGAAAAAATCACTCGTGGACTTGGTGCAGGGGCAGACCCTGACACAGGCTATAAAGCAGCAGAAGAAAGCAAGGCTTCTATCACTGAAATCTTGAAAGATACAGACCTTGTGTTTATCACTGCAGGTATGGGTGGTGGCACAGGCACAGGTGCTGCACCAGTAATTGCACAAATTGCCAAAGAAATGGGCATTTTGACAATTGCAGTTGTAACAAAACCATTTAGTTTTGAAGGCAGAAAACGCTCTGAAAATGCAGACCGTGGCCTTGAAAACCTTAAAAAACATGTTGACACTCTTGTTGTTATTCCAAACGACAAACTTTTTCAACTTGTTCCAAAAGGCACACCAATTATTGAAGCATTCCGATATGCAGATGATGTGCTTCGCCAAGGCATTCAGGGGATTTCGGACCTTATTGTTACTCCTGGGCTTATTAACCTTGACTTTGCCGATGTTCGTTCAATCATGAAAAACAAAGGCCTTGCACACATGGGTATTGGCCATGCAAAAGGCGAAAACAAAACCATTGAGGCTGTTCGCCAAGCAGTTTCAAGCCCACTTCTTGAAACAACCATCGAAGGTGCAACAGGTGTGCTTCTTAATGTTAAAGGTGGCCTAGACCTTCCACTTGACCAAGTTTATGAAGCAGCAGACCTTGTTAAACAAGTGGTTGACCCAACATGTAATATCATCTTTGGCAGTGGCATTGATGATGCTATGAACGATGAAGTTGAAATTACAATCATTGCAACTGGTTTTAACACTGGCCTTCTTAATGATGAAGAAGACCTTCAAAAAGTTAAAAAAGATGTGGAGGCGTTTAACCAGTTCGACACCAAAAAAATGTTTGGTGGCGTGGCACTTGGCGCAAAACCACAAGCCCCAAAAGAAGAACCAAAGCTTGAAGAAGTGCCATCTTCAAACCACATCAAAATCAAAAACAATGATATTCCACCGTTCCTTCGCAGGCTCCGTGGCAGATAAAATACATAAAAAAATCCCTCGTAAATGCGAGGATTTTTATTGACTTAATAAGCCGTTTTGAGATAAAATCAATTAAAGGAGAGAGTAAATGAAACTAACTCAAGAAGATATTGAAAAATTTAAATACTATGCAGACAATAAAATTAGGTTAAAACTTGCAGGGCAAAATTATATCGGTCAGACTTTTGAAACTGAAGGTTTTATTATTTATGACCACAACAATCCTGATGCCAAAAGGCTTGAAGCATATTCTCTAGCAATATTTCAAGGGCGCTATCTTGATTCTTCTTTCTTTCCTGGGGCAAAGAAGGATTATGTTTTGTTTTTCACAGAACCTGCTAAAAATTTGAAAGAATGTCTGTATATTGAAAGCATTCATACAGCAATAGATTCTAAACTTGTTTTCACTAATCCCGACTTTTCTGATATTATCAGTAGATCTATAGAAGAAAACCAAGAGGCATATAAAGAAGGTCAAAATCTTAATGATGCTTCTAGAGAACTTTTACAGTATGTTGGTGAAGCGGTTGCAGAAAGGAATCTGAATTTTGATTTCCATCTTCAAAGAACTATAATTGCTGTAAGATGTACAGATAACTGCCAAGGCAAGAAAGTAACTGTTACAGATTGTTTTAATCCTGGTAGTAATATATTGACAGGTCCTCGCAGAAAGATGGTCTTAGCATATAGTACTAGGCCCAAAGACATATTGGGAGATGCTACGGCAGGAATGAATTTGTCTATATATGAAAAAAATGCCAAACAAGAGCAAGAAATGGAGCGTAAATAAAAAATCCCTCGCAAGTTTTGCGAGGGATTTTATCGTTTATAACGATTGGTCAAACGATGCAACCAAGGCAACTGTTGAACCAATGACAATGGCAAGTGTGCCAAATTCAAGCATGTAGTTCCAGTCTCCTGTATCATATGTTTGCCTAGCCCCAATCATAGCCCAAGGCAACGCACAGCCAACGCCATAAATTATAGGTTTGAGTTTCAATTTTTCCTCCCTTTCTTTATTCTTTTTCAAGCATTGTGCCTAACAATGTTGTTGCAGCACCCGCAAATATACTAATGCCACCAAAGTTTGTCATATGGTTCCAATCATTTGTTGCATAAGAATATATAACCCCAGCACCTAATACCATTACGCATGAGCCGATTCCATATATTATCGCTTGCATTTTTGTCCCTCCTTTTTAATGTTATTTACCTTAACACACCTATTAGGTAAAGTCAATACCTTATTTTTTTGAAGTTTTTTAATTTTTGCTATTGACAAATATAATCAATTATGCTATATATAGCATATATTCAAGGAGATAAAATGAGAACATTATTTGCAATGCATTGCATAACGAAAAGAAATTTAAATGACAACTACTATGATGAAAAACTTAAACGTCTTGGCTATGACGATACAAACCTTCCTGAAGACCAAATTCCAAGCGAAAGGGATTTGGCAACAGGTCAAGTTGATGAAAGTTTGATTGAAAAAGGCCGCTTTCAAGCAAAACTTTTGGCAGAGCAAGTTAAGGCTGTTGATTTTGAGGTAAAAAGGATTTATTGTGCAGACCAAAAACGCTGTAAAGAAACTGCCCAGATTATCGCCGACAACATTGGCTATCCTTGCGAAATTATCACAGACAAACGCCTCAACGCTCGTGGCTATGGCAAAATTGCTGATGAAGCAATGGACATTGACAAACTTAAGCATTTTTGGCAACACAAAGATGTGATTACAAATGTTGAAACTATGGAGCTTATTCTTTATTACCTTGTTGCTCCAGAAAAAATTGGTGCAGAACCAAAAAGCAAATTTAAAGCAAGGCTTAACAGTTTTATTCAAGACCCTAGCATTAACTTTAATGATGCACTTGTAGTTGCAGGCAGTGATGTTTGGAAACGCATTAAAAAAGACAATATCTTTTATGCATATAAAGATGAAGACAAGGCAGACCTTCGCCGTGGACAACTTGCACAGGTTGACTTTACAAGAGAAAAAGAACAAAAAACCAGAAAAGATAAAGACGCTTCAGCCGATATGGCAAGATAAATAATAAAGTCTTCAAGCAAAGAGGAGAAGAAAAATGACCAAATTTAGCAAACTAAAAAAACTTGTTTCTAAACAAAGAGAATCTTTGTATAATATTAAAAATAGGATTCAAGAAAAGTATGATGACAAATTTTTGACTTTAATCGGAAATGAAGAAAATCCTATAAAACGTAAAGCATACGATTGTGCTTATACTGTTCTTGTACCGACTGCCGCAACTATGTCGGCTGGAACTGCATTGGGTTTTGCTATAGGATGTGGTGCTATGGCTTTAGGTGCTATGCCTGCCTTGCATGCAATAGGATATTGTACTGTGGGTGGATTTGTGCTTGGAAGCCTTGCGTGGCCTGCTAACTTACTTACCGAAAAAGTTTGTGAAGAAATAGAAGATTATTTAGACTATTAAAAAACTGAACATCATGTTCAGTTTTTTCATTTTTATGTTATTAGTATTTACATTTCTTTGATTTGATTAAAAATAATTTTAGTCCCAACCTCCCATTTCATGGGTAAAATGTTCCTTAATAACCACTGTGGCGCCTATACCCATAAATATGCCAGCGCTTATTCCGAAAGCAGAAAGTCTATAGGCACGTTCCCAATCACCTGTGTTTATGCCGGTATAATATCCTGCAATCAAAAATGGTGCAGCAATCGCAGCAGCAGATGCCACATAAAGACAAGCCGTTTTGAAGGTGGAATCAAAATCTATTCCTCGATATCCTCTTTGTCGTGCTTCAATATAGGCTTTATCAATAACACATAATTTATTGTCTTCAATGTATTTGAGTGCTTTATCAAAAAGTTCTTCATCAAAATTCGGATCAGCATGATTAATATATAATCTATATACCTCACCTAGCTGATTTACTTCATATTGCCCTACAAATGGAATTTCATTTATATCAATTTTTTCCCCATTGCTATCGTTGTACAGTTCTATAACAGAAATTTGTGGGTATAAATACATGGTAAATCTCCTTTTTAAACGATTTTCTATTTGTTTACAATTTAACACACATATAAGAAAGTGTCAATACCTGAAATTTTGAAAAAGTTATTGACAAAAAAAGTTAGGTGTGTTATAAATATGTTGTCAACCAAAAAAGGTTGACACATGTGGGGAGGGGGGAATGAAACTTGAACAACTTGAAAAAAGCAACAGGCTTTATGAAACCTATCAGTTTTGTTTAACACCTTCTCAAAAAGAGGTTTTGGGACTTCTTTTGGTTGATGGGCTTCAAACCACAGAAATTGCTGAAATTTTGGGCACAACCAAGCAGGCAATCAGCAAAAATGTGGTGGTGGCACAAAAAAAACTGCAAAATATGGAAAACAACTTGCAATTTTTGGCTTTTCAGGATAAAATAAGGCAAGATTTGCTTGAACTTTTAAGGCTTTCAACCGAGGCTCAGGTACAGGCAAAACTAAAAAAGATGCTAAAGGAGTGTTAAATGGCATTATTTTCCGGATTGTCCGACAAACTTAATCACATATTTTCAAAACTTAAAAGCAGGGGCAAACTTACTGCACTTGAAATTAAAGAAGCAATGCGTGAGGTAAGAATTGCACTTTTAGAAGCCGATGTGAACTACTTGGTTGCAAAAAGTTTTGTGGCAAAGGTAAGTGAAAAAGCACTTGGCGAAGAGGTTTTGAAAAGTTTGACACCTGCCCAGCAGGTAATCAAAATTGTGCGTGATGAACTGACTGAACTTCTTGGCAGTGGCAATTCAAAATTGCAATTTGGCAGTCAAAACCCAGCAGTGATTCTTATGTGTGGGCTTCAGGGTGCTGGTAAAACATCAACTTGTGGAAAACTTGCGTACCACTTAAAACAGACAGGCAAAAAGCCACTTTTGGTTGCGTGCGATATTTATCGCCCTGCTGCAATCAATCAACTTCAAGTTGTTGGAAAAAGTGCCAATGCCGAAGTGTTTGAGCGTGGCACACAAAACCCTGTTAAAACTGCAAAAGAAGCAGTGGAGTATGCAAGGTCAACCCTTAAGTTTGATGTTGTGATTATCGATACAGCAGGTCGCCTGCACATTGATGACTCACTCATGCAAGAACTTGAGGAAATCAAAAAGGCAGTAAACCCTGCAGAAATTCTTTTGGTGGTTGACAGTATGACAGGGCAGGACGCAGTAAATGTCAGTCAAACTTACAACGAAAGGCTTGGCATTACTGGCGTGATTTTGTCTAAACTTGATGGCGACACTCGTGGTGGTGCAGCACTTTCGATTAAGGAAGTAACAAGCAAACCAATCAAGTTTATTTCAACAGGCGAAAAAATTCCAGACCTTGAAGCGTTTTATCCAGACCGAATGGCTTCACGTATACTTGGTATGGGCGATGTGCTTTCACTTATTGAAAAGGTTGAAGCAACTGTTGAAAAAGACGAGGCAATCAAACTTCAAAAGCAAATCAGGGAAAACAGTTTCACTTTTGAAGATTATTTGGTGCAGATGGAACGCCTTAACAAAATGGGTGGCATAAACTCGCTTATGGCAATGCTTCCAAGCAGTGTTACAAAAGGCCTTGGTGGTGCACAGGTTGATGAGAAAGACCTTAAGAAAAACAAAGCAATTATCCAAAGCATGACCCCACATGAACGCCTTAACCCAAATTTAATCAAGGGTGGGCAAAGAAAACGCATTGCAAGTGGCAGTGGCACATCAATTCAAGATGTCAACAAACTTTTAAAACAGTTTGAAAATGCCAAAAGCAGCATGAAAATGCTTTCAAACAATCGTTTTGCAAGAAAGAAATTTAAATTTTAAAAACGGTATTTACACTAAATTATAGTGCGAATATATAAATTTTATAGGAGGAAAAAATGGCAGTTAAAATTAGACTTACAAGAATGGGAGA
>JAFQUU010000051.1 GCA_017408305.1 Clostridia bacterium
TATTTTCGCATTGAAGACACAGACAAAAAACGCGAAATCAAAGGCTCTGTAGAATCAACAATCCAAACACTTCATGACTTTGGTATTGACTATGACGAAGGCGTAACACTTGAAGGCGAAAAAGGTGCTTACGGGCCTTATCGCCAAAGCGAAAGAACACATATTTACGAAGCGTTTGCAAAAAAACTTGTGGCTAGTGGCAGGGCATATCCTTGTTTTTGTGAAAAAGCAGAAAACTTTGAAGAAATAGAAGAAAAACGTGCTGACCTTTTGGAAGAAACTTCTACCCTTCAACAAGTTGACCCTTGCAGAGATTTAACACTTGAACAAGTTGAAAACAACCTTAAAAACGGCAAAGCATTTGCCCTAAGGCTTAGGTCACTCGGCAACCCTGACAAAACTTTTGAGTTTGTTGACACCGTAAAAGGAAAACGCGAAATTAGAGAAAACAATAAAGACATTGTGCTGATTAAAAGTAATGGTTTGCCTGTTTATGCGTTTGCACACGCTGTTGATGACCACCTGATGGGCACAACCCTTGTTGTGCGTGGCGAAGAATGGTGGCCATCACTTGCCTCTCATCTTGAAGTGTTTGATGCACTTGGTTTTAAACGCCTTAAGTATGCACATAACCCTGTAATTTGCAAACTTGATGATGGTGCAAAACGCAAACTCTCTAAGCGTAAAGACCCAGAGGCCGATATGCGATTTTTCCTTGAAGTTGGCTACCCAACAACAGCAATTAAGGAATATCTTCTAAACCTTGCAAACTCTAACTTTGAGCCTTGGCGTAAAGCAAATCCACTTGCCAAGATTGAAGAATTTCCTTTTAGTGCAAAAAAGATTACCCCTTCAAACCCTATGTTTGACTTTGCAAAACTAAACGACATCTCAAAAACATATATCTCAAAACTTTCTGCAGAAACTGTTTATGAAATGGCAAGCAAGTGGGCAAAAGTTTATGACCATGAATTTTATACAACTTTGACTAAAGACCCACTCTACACCACAAAGGTTTTGAATATCGACCGTGATACCCCAAAACCACGCAAGGACATTGCAAAAATGCAAGACACAAAATCTGTGTGGGGATATATGTTTGATGAGATTTTTGAAACTCTTTCATACAACCTTGAAAACACAAACATCGAAAACCTTAAGGAAGTTTGCAAAAACTATCTTAATATTGTTAACTTCACCCACACAAAAGATGAATGGTTTAACGCCATTAAAGAAATGTCTGCAAGTCTTGGCTATGCAACAGACAACAAGGCATACAAGGCAAACCCAGAGCAGTTTAAAGGCAATGTTGCCCTTGTATGCGAGTATATCCGTATTGCCCTTACCACCCAAAAAGATTCTCCAGACCTTTACAGCATCATTTCTGTTCTTGGCGAAGAAAAAGTTAAGGCAAGACTAAATAAAATATTAAAAATATAATCGCTTAAAAAAGCGATTTTTTTATTAAATAAATAAAAAAAACAAACTATTTAATTAAAAATAATTTGTTTTTTATTTTTTTAGTGAATTATTTCGATATTTTTATCGCCTGGAAGGAATTCGATTTCTTCAATTGTGCCAACGGCTTTTATGTCGCCCTCAAAAACTTTCACTGCATCAAAGCCTGTGAGTACTAGTTTTTTAAGTTCTTCTTTTTGAGAGAAGCCATTTTCGGTTTTAAATCTTCTAACTGCTGAAACCACATCAACCAAAAGGTCGCCACTTGTGATAATTTTTTCATCGAGTGCGTTAAGTGGGTTGATGTCAAGAAGTGTTTCGTGAAGTGATTTTTCGGTGCCAAAGTCCACAAAATAGTTTTGATAAATTTCTTCAGTAACATGAGGCATAAAGATGCCAAAAAGTTTAAGCATTTCTCTCAGCACATAAAACACTGCAGTTTGGGCACTTTTTGTTGCTTCCTTGCCATAAACATCTGGATTGTAAAGACGGCGTTTTGCAATTTCGATATAGTTGTCGCAGAAGTTCCAAAAGAATTTTTCAAGTTCGCCCAGGCCAAGACCGATTTCGTAATTTTCAAAATAGTTTACAAAATATTTTTGCATTTGCCAGAATTTTTGGATTATCCACTTATCCACTGCAAGAAGGTTTTCATAAATCTCTTGAATTGGTTTTTCTGGCTTAAAGTCTCCAAGAAGTGAAATTGCAAATTTTGATGCATTCCAAAGTTTGTTTACAACTTTTGCACCGTTTTTGAACTCTTCTTCACTAAAGATAATATCTCTGCCAAGGGTGCCGGTTGCAGCCCAATATCTTGTAATGTCTGCAGATTTTTCTGTAAACAGGGTTTTTGGGTCAATCTTTGAATTAGACTTACTTTTTGAAACTTTATTGTCCTTGTCTGCCATAATAAAGCCGTTTACCATCACATTGTGCCAAGGCATAGAATCGGTATGGTAGAAACTTTTTACAATTGTGTAAAAATCCCAAGTTCTGATAATGTCGTGGCCATTTGGACGCATAGAGAACGGATAAATTTTGTTCATCAGTTCGCTGTTATTTGCCCAGCCTGCGTTGATAAGTGGTGTAATTGAAGAGGTTTGCCAAGTGTCAAAAATGTCTACTTCTGGCTCAAAGTTTTGGCTTCCACATTTTGGGCAAGCATGAAGTGGTTTTTGTGTAAGTGGATTGCAAGGCAGTTGACTTTCTTCTGCATAGATAATTTCACCACAATCTTTGCAATACCAAACAGGGATTGGCACACCAAAATATCTTTGCCTTGAAATGCACCAATCACGGTCTATATTTTCAACCCAATTTGCATAGCGACTTTTCATGTACTCTGGGTGCCAATTAATTTTGTCGCCCATTGCCAAAAAGTCTTGTTTATGATTTATAAGGTCTATAAACCACTGTTTTTTGATGTTGATTTCCATTGGTGTGCCACAGCGTTCATGTGTTGAAACTGCATGCACAATTTCTTCTTGTTTAAGCATAAAGCCATTAGCCTTAAGGTCTTCAATCACTGCTGCCCTTGCAGCCTTGATTTTAAGGCCTTCATACTTGCCTGAAAGTGCAGTCATTCTGCCACCATCATCAAACGCAGTTTTGATTGGCAGGTTGTGTGTTTCTTGCCAATAAAGGTCTGTCTCATCACCAAAAGTACAGCACATAACAGCACCCGTGCCTTTGTCTAGGGCAACCTTGTCATCAGCCATAATTTCAACTTCAAAGTCATAAAGAGGCACACGCACTTTTTTGCCAATAAGATGCTTAAATCTTTCATCTTCAGGATTTACAAACACGCATACGCACGCACAAAGCATTTCCGGCCTTGTGGTTGCAATTTCAAGGTAGCCTTCACCTTCTACAAATGGGAATTTCATGTAGTTGAATGTTGAAGGAAGGTCCTTACTTTCAAGTTCTGCCTGAGCTATTGAAATACGGCATTCAGGGCACCAAATTGCTGGGCGATTGCCATAATAAGCAAGGCCTTTTTTTGCAAGATTTAGGAAAGATTTTTGGCTTGCAATTTGCACTTCAGGGCTGACTGTTGAATACAAAAGATTCCAGTCCACGCAAAAACCTGCACGAATAAACAGTTTTTTGAAATCTTGCTGATATTTTTGTGCAACATCATTACAAAGTTTGCCAAACTCTTCTCTAGACATATTGTGGGCACGCACACCCATATCTTTTTCAACCAAGCGTTCAGTTGGAAGGCCGTTGTTATCAAAACCAAAAGGATAGAAAACATTATAGCCCATCATACGCTTAAAGCGTACAACAAACTCTGCCTGTGTGTAAGAAAACACATGGCCAATATGTATATTGCCACTTACGGTTGGTGGTGGTGTGTCAACAGAAAAGATTGGTTTTGTGGAATTTGGGTCAAAATAGTATGTGCTATTATCTTGCCAAAACTTTTGCCACTTTTCTTCAGAAATCTTAAAATCATACTTGCCTTCAAGGCCTTTTTTATTCTCTAACATATTTGCTTCCTTTTTTTACTTATCTAGTATATATTTTTCGCTTCAAAAAGTCAATAACTTACACGCAAAAAGCCATCAACTGCTGTGCTTATAAAAAAAATAAAAGCACAATGTGCCTTTACTTTTCTTCCCACTTAAGCCAAAACAAATATTTTGTTTTTTGCAATAATTGAAACAAGGTCAATAATCCAAAAGATTGGGAAAAGAATAATGTTCAAAATCACCCCAAGGAAGTTTCCGTTTTGTACACGGGTGATAATCCCCAGAACAATATTTGAAATTGGAATAATTGCAAGCACCAAACTTACAATAAATCCAAGCCCAAAATATCCACCAGAACTTTTTGCCATAATACCCTCCTCGATTTCATATTACACTATTTTGTAAAATTCTCCAAATATTTTACAAAGGTTTTTATTTTTCTTGCTCAAAATCTTTATACAGCCTACAAGGTGTGGCATCAATTTGATCTTGATACCTACCCTCATAATTTGTTGGCTCTCCGGTTATTTCTTCATAATAAAGTTGGCCAATTTGCATGTTTGGATACACCCTTACCTTCATTACTGCTGTGATTTCAAGCGTCCAAGTACCACGAAAACCAACATCACCAAAGCCGGCAGTTCTGTGAATTTCAATGCCAAGCCTGCCGATTGAAGAGCGTCCATCAATTCCTGGAACCAAATTATATGTTTCGGTGTATTCGTTTGTCCTTGCAAGATAAAGCACATTTGGCTCTAAGACATACCCTTCTTTCGGGATAATAATTTCTTCTGTTGGGTTTTCCTTATAGGCGTCCAAAACATCACATGTATATCTCTCAAGCCTTTCGTTTAGTGTAACATTATAACTGTTTGGGTTAAGTTGTTTTTGATTGAACGGCTGAATAATAATGTTCCCTTTTCTCATTTCTTCCATAATTGCTGATTTTGTAAGCATAAATCTCTCCTTTTTGCTATCTTGAGTATATCATAAACCGACATTTTTGCAAGCAATTTGACAAAATTCACCATAATTCGACTTTATATTTACTCATTTATCCCTAGCACTTGAAAAACTATTTAAATTATGCTATAATATTTATATGAAAAGAAAAACAGTACTTATTACGGGTTCATCTCGTGGCATTGGTGCCGAAATTGCAAGGCACTTTGCCGAAAACGGTTATAATGTTGTAATCAATTATTTCCAGTCTAAAGACAAAGCGATGGCACTTCTTGAAGAAATCACGCAAAAAGGTGCAAACGCAATTGCTGTCTATGCTGATATTAGGCAGGAAAAAGATGTGCAAAACCTTTTTGACACTGCAACCAAAACCTTTGGGCATATTGATGTGCTTGTAAACAACGCAGGCATTGCCCTTACAAAACTTGTGTTTGACTGCACCACGGAAGAATTTGACAACCTCTTCTTCACCAACATCAAAGGCAATTTTATGATGACAAGGCTTGTGGTTCCTCAAATGCTGTCAAACGGTGGTGGCAAAATCATCAACATCAGTTCAATTTGGGGGCAAACAGGTGGTGCAATGGAGGCACTTTATTCTTCAACCAAAGGTGCAATCATTTCATTTACAAAAGCCTTGGCAAAAGAATACGCTCTTTCAAACATTACAGTCAACACCATCGCCCCTGGCGTGATTGACACCGATATGATACGCTCAGTCCACACAGACGAAGAAGTTGAAATGGTGAAAGAATTTATCCCTATGAATAAAATTGCCCACCCTAAAGAAGTTGCAACTATGGCACTATTTTTGGCATCAGACAAAGCAAACTACATCACAGGCCAAGTGCTTGGCGTAAACGGTGGTATGTATATATAAAAAAAACGGCACTCGCCGTTTTTTTATCTTTCTGCACCTAAACCTTTTTCTTTAGTTTTTATTTTTGTAAGAATTAGGTCAACAACCTCATTTGCCTGCATATCACTTGTGTCAACAACAAAAGCATCCTGAGCCGGCACAAGTGGAGAAATTGCCCTTGTTTTGTCAAGTTCATCACGCTTAAGGATATCGGCATAAATTTTTCTCATGCTTGGCTTTTGACCTTTTGCACAAAGTTGCTTAAATCTTCTCGTGGCCCTAACTTTTGGGTCTGCAGTCAAGAAAATTTTGTTTTGGCTGTTGGGCAAAACCACAGTGCCAATGTCCCTACCCTCAACCACAATGTTTTCGCTTTCAGCAATTTGCCTTTGCACAGCACGCACTTTTTCACGCACCTCTGGCACCTTTGCAACAAATGGCACATTGTTTTCAACAGCACCACCACGAAGGTATGCAGTTAAGTCCATACCATCAACAAAAACGTGCTGAACGCCTTTTAAATACTTCACTTCAATAAATAAGTTGTGGGCGATATTGCCAACAAAATCCTCGTCCTTCACATCATAATTTTTTGCAAGCAGACTTGCAGTGATTGCACGATAAATTGCACCTGTTTCCAAAGTTTTCCAGCCAAGTTTTTCGGCAAGCATTTTTGCGATTGTACTTTTACCAACACCGGCAACGCCATCAATGGCGATACTCTCAATTTTTTTATCCATATTTTTATTTTAGCATAACACTTGACTTTTGACAAGATTTTTTTCATAATTAGGTAGTAGCCTTAGTCTTTTGCTGATGTAGCACAGTTGGCAGTGCATTTGATTCGTAATCAAAAGGTCGGCGGTTCGATCCCGCCCATCAGCTCCAATGCAAAAAACAAACCCTTGAGGTTTGTTTTTTCTCTCAACACCTGCCAAAAAAAATAAATAAAAAAAACAACCTTTTTGGTTGCAATAATATTATTTTTATTAAAAATATTTATTTTTTAATTATTTTTATTAGATTTTAAAAATTTTCCAATTTTATTTACATGTGGTACTAATTTCTTACTTAACATTCCAACAATTATGCTAAAAACCAAACTTGCTAAAAACACTAAAAAAATATCAACCCAAAGCCATTTTGTCAAACCAATCATAATCAGGCCACCTTGCCCAACTAAAAACACATGGTGGCAAAGATAAAATGGGTAAGAATAATAATCCGTGTGGTTTAAAAACCTTTCAATTTTTGTAGGGCGATTATTTAAAAATTCTAAAGCAAGAAGCAAAAATACCGAAAAACTTACACCCACAAAAAACACCAAAAATTCTTTTATGCCAAACCTTAATTCTTCACTTAACAAAATATGATTTGAAACAACATAAAATAAAGCAGAAAAAATTAAAAAGCACAATAAACTAATAAAAATAAATAACTTTTTATTATTCAAAATTTTTGGATATATTTTTCTAAAGAAATATCCAGCGATGTAGGCAAGCAAAACCATTTGTGCCCCAAAAAAACCAAGCACTATATTGATGATTGAAAAAGCACAAAGAAGCACTAAAAACAAAACTGCTTTGTTTTTCTTTAAACCTTGCTCTTTATCTACAAAAAATCTTGCACAATATTCAATCATTGGCGTTAAAAGGTAGCAAAGCAATATTGCAAAAACAAACCACAAATGCCCAAGTGTTGTAAATAATCCTCCATTTTCCAGCATTTGTCTTAAAGAGCCAACAACACCACAAGCACTTAAAACCCCAAAAATTGAAAAGTATATGAAAATCATAATCAATACAGGAACTAATATTTTCACAAAATTTCTAGAATAAAAACTCTTTAAATCTTTTATAATTTTTCCAGCATACAAAAAACCACTTATAAACAAAAATATTTGCACAGCAAAACGAAAAGGAAAATATTGATGAGCAATAAGTGTTGTTGCAAAAAGAACATGAAATACAAAAATTAAGATTGTTGAAATAAATCTTATCAGACTTACATTTGTCATCTTTTCTTTTTGAAGATAACTTACATTTTCTTTTGTCATACCTTTAGAATAAAAAAATAATTATTACTTGTCAATAAAAAAACAACAAAACAATTTTGTTGCTTGTTTTTTAACTAAAAATTTTGTTTTTTCTTTCAATCAGTTCATCAAGCCTTGAAATATAATCCCCTAAAAACTTTGCATTTGAGGCACGCAAGATTTTTTGGTTTTTGTGGTCAACAAATTTTGAAATTGCATTTGCCCCACACGCCAAAATTGAAACTGTTTCTTCCATACTGTCAACATTAAATTTGCACTGCTTATTTGGCAAAGTGTAACCAATATTTTCCAAATTGCCAAGTTGATTTTTTTGCCTATACATATAGTACGGCACATACCCTGCCTTTGAAAGCATTTTGTAAGCATAGTCAACCATTTTTTTGACTGCGCTATTTTTTACATTTTGCCCCTGAAGGCAAGAACCTTTTTTTACTGACAAAGTATGCACGGTTAAGTTTTCAGGCTTAAGACCTAGTGCTGTTTTAATTGAGTTTTTAAAGGTTTTAAAACTCTCTTCGCCAAGGCCTGCAATCAAATCCATATTGATGTTAAACCCAAGTTTTTTTGTTTCTTTAAAGGCATCAAACACTTGCAAAGTTGTATGCTGGCGACCAATTTTTTGGAGTGTTTTTTCAGAAAAAGTTTGTGGGTTGATTGAAATCCTTGTAACATTATGCTTTTTTAGCACTTCTAGTTTTTCAGGGGTTATTGTGTCTGGTCTGCCACATTCAACAGTAAATTCAATATCCCCAAAGTGCAAATTTTGAAGCAAAAAATCAAGTTGCTGTGCTGTCAAAACACTAGGCGTACCACCACCAATATATATGCTTCTTACCTGCCAATTCTTCTCGGCAATCAGTTTTTTTGCCTCATTGATTTCCTTAACAAGTGCATCTAAATAGTCTGGCAAAATCTTGTACGCCTCTTTAAGTTCTGCTGAAATAAAACTGCAATACTGGCATCTGGTTGGACAGATTGGGATATTTACATAAAAGTCAATCACGCTGTCATCACAAATAATTTCTTGATTTTTAAGTGTTTTTAGCAAAAGGTTTATTTTGGGTTTTGAAATTTTATATTCCTTTGCCAAAACTTTTGGCAATGCTCCTTGCGTAATTCCTTCCTGTAAAAGTTTTCGTGCTTTTTTGGTTGGCCTTACACCTGACAGTTTTCCCCATGGCTTTTTCATTTGCCACCAACCTTTAAACCTGCCTGAATTCTCCTGTAAATCCTTGAGTTTGTTAAAACAGTTTTTTGACCCGTTTTGATATTAAGTTCATACGGCACAGTGTTTGTAATTTCAATAAGCCCAAGTTCCTCAAAAACACAAATTGCTGAGTACATTTCGTGAAATGTATAAAACTGCTCTTTTTTACCTTTCAGTTTTTGATACAACTCTTGAAAACTTCCAAACTTAAGTTTTTTGCTTGATAAATCCTTATAAATTTTGCCAAAATTCTCTCTTGTGGAGTTTAAAGAACTGAAAAATTCATAGTTTGGCTTTTGTTGAGGCACAAAAATTTCTGCTGTAGAAATTTGGTTGATTTTCGCAACATAACTTAAGTCAATAATTGGGTCCAGAAAAATAATTTTTTTGTAAAACCTTGCAAAACTTATGTCCTTAGGGCAAACAATCAAGGCATTCAACCCTGAATTTTCACGCCCTGCAAAAACATCTGTCTTCACAAAATGGTTTTTATCAAAGTTTTCGGCAAAAACATCAAACCCTTTTTGCGTATTCACCACAACTGCTGTGCCAAAAGAACTGGCAATTTTGAAGTCTTTTGTAGAAGTGAAAGTTTCAAACCTTGCACGCTGGCGTACATTTTGGTATTTAATTTGTTCTACGCACGGCAAAATTTCAGAGTCTTCAAAGCCAGTCAAAGCATCAAGTTCGCAGTCAATAGCCTTTACAATCCCACGAAGACTTGAGGCCTTAAACCCTGCTTGGAGTTCAAAAATAATGCCTAGTTCTTTTGCACATTTCATTTTTGAATAGTCTGTAAGTGCATCAAATTTCACTAAATTTAGTTTTTTATCTATAAGAAGATTGCAATGATTGTAATAATTTCGCATTGGAGTAAAAGTGAAATCATTAGATTTCAAGAAAAGTTTAGGCGTTTCGTTATCGCAACCACAAGGTTCAAGCCTAAGAAGGTCTTTGAGAAGTTTGGGCGTAAGTTCATCAACATTAACTTCAATATCATAAGTATAACTTGGCACAAAAACATCAGAAGTATAATTTTTTAAAAGATAATCATTCACACGCCTTACAAACTCATCAAAATTTTTGGCTTTTATAGTAAGTCCAGCAGCAACAGGATGTCCCCCAAAAACCTCCAAAATTTCTGGCATACTGCTTAAAAGTTTATGGATATTCACGCCTGGAATACTGCGTGCAGAGCCTTTAAGTTCGCCATCATGCTCAGAAAACAAAAATACTGGCCTGTGATACTCACCAACAAGTTTAGAACAAATAATTCCTAAAATACCATGGTCCCAATCTTTAGAACTTAAGATAATCGATGGGGCTGTAAGGTTAACCTTGCCCAAAATGTTTGCACAATCTTTTTCAACTACAGTGCAAAGGTCCTTACGATTATCATTATGTTCTAAAATTTTTGCAATAAGTTTTTGGCACTCTGCAACATCTTCACTTAAATACAGTTTTAGACTGTCTTGGGCATCACCCATACGGCCTGAAGCATTAAGTTTTGGAGCAACCTTAAACGAAATATCTGTTGCTGAACAATTATTTAATTTAATCCCCAAATTTTTAAACAAAAGTTTAAGACCAATTGGCAATTGTTCAAGTTTTTTGAGCCCAAAATGCACAATCGCACGATTTTCGCTTAGAAGTGGGACAATATCTGCAATTGTTGCAAGGCAAGCAATTGGCAGTAAAAACTCAGCCTGTTTACCAATTAAGGCAGTTGCAATTTTATAAGCAAGACCAGTGCCACACAAACCATTAAAACCATACTTTTGATTTGGAATCTTTGCATTCAACACGATAGTATTTGGCAAAATTTCTGGTATTTCATGGTGGTCAGTAACCAAAACTTCAATATCAAGGCTTCGTGCAAACTCCACCTCTTGATAAGAAGATATGCCACAGTCGACAGTAATGATAAGGTCTGGATTATAAATTCTTTTTATCTTTTTAAGAACATCATTTGTAAGCCCGTAACCATCAACATAGCGATTTGGCAAATAATATTTAGCGTTTATGCCAAAAATTTTCAGTGCTTTAAGCATAATCGCCGTTGCACTTATGCCATCAACATCGTAATCGCCAAACACCAAAACATTTTCTTGAGCTTCTTTCGCTTTTTTTATTCTTTCAATCAAGTCGTGCATACCGTTAAGGTCAAACGGATTCAAAAAAGCACTTTCACTTGGGTGCAAAAAGGCATCAATTTTTTCAATTGTGTCATTTCCACGCAAAATGATTTGCTCCATAACCTTTGGAGAAATATCAAACTTTTGACTTGCTTCTGTCAAAAAATCAGCAGGCACCACCTGCACACTTTGGTTGTTTTTTATAAATTTCATAAACTCATCTCTTAAATAAACTTAAAAAAATTTTTAAAACCTAAATCGTAAAAACATTAATCAAAATTTTTTTGTAATTTTAGAATAACATAGAAAACCAATTTTTGCAATACATTTCATAAAAAAATCCACGCTAATTTTTGCGTGAATTATTCTTTTCTTCTGCTTTTGTTTCATTTTGCATTTGCGAGATTTGCTCTTCGCAAGAGTTGATAACTTTTACATTTCTTTCAAATCTCTTCCAATGCTTGCCTTTGGTGATGACAATCCAAAACAACACGGCAATAAAAGCAACAGCCATAACAATAAGCACCCAACCCAAAATTTGCGTTTGTAAAGGCGTTAAACCAAGCCAATCTAACATACTCACCTCTTAAACTCTATTGTACACTAAATTATTAAAAAAAGCAAACAAACCAAACACATTTTAGGCTCTGTTAAAATAATCTATAATAGTTTCAGCAATCAATTCTTGTCCTGCTTCATTTGGATGAAGTCCATCATCGCAATAATATTTTTCTATATTTTTCACCTGTAAAAACGGAGTTCTTATATCCAAAAAAGTAACTTTTTTTGATTGGCAGATATCCCGAAGAGCATTGTTGTATATTTCTTGATGACGAGAAATCTTAGATGTGTCGTGCTCTAAAAACTCCAAAATATTTTTTTTGTCAGCAATACCACAAACATATTTATGGAAAAATGCCCTACTGCACACAACCGGCAACGCACAAATGTAAATCTCTACCTTTTTTTTCTGTAACTTTTCAATTATTTCATTATATATTGCAACAAATTTGTGGAGTTCTGTCTTACAGGTATGCTCCTCATGTGGACTGTTGTCAATAGCCTTCCAATCAAAATCGCAATCATTGCCACCTATGCAAAACACAACAATGTTTCGATTTCTTTTGGTTATCTTTTTCAAATATTCATCAATCAAGCCTTTTTCTTTTAAGCGTGTAATGCTTTGCCCAAAAGATGACTTGTTTGTTATATCAATGTTGAAATGCTTTGCCACCAAGTCCACAGCATTTTTACTTAAGGAAGTAGGTCTTCCTTTTTTTATTTCCAAGCCTTTAGCAATTGAATCGCCAAAAACTGTTACATTTATTTGTTTCATTTTTCCCACCTCACATAGTGATTATAATACAGAAAAGTGAAAAATCTTATCTATTTGGCACTTTACAAACTATAATGATTATTTTGAATTAAATAGAGGAAAAATATTCACTCCACTCACAGTGGAATTTTTCTCTACCAATAGTAGAAAAACAAAAAAGCCAGACAAATCCTGGACTTTTTAATGATTGTTATTAGCAGAATTTACGAATTTGCTGGCTAAATACTCGCTTCTATTGAGTAAATAAACAGACAAAAATTGCATTGCTGACAATACGATTATAATTATAGACAAACAAAGTTCGGTTGGAAAAATAGAATACATCAGTACGGTTAACAAAATCGCCAACAGCGATGAAATATGGTTGTAAGTTGAAAATACCATATGGTATTCCCTTTTATTTTGAGCAAAAACTGTGTTTTGATTTGCCGTAAATATACTGGTTGTCATGGCATTGTGGAAAATTTTATAGCAACATTCTCTTACAATATAATAAACCAAAAAGGTTACAAATGTTGGATAAATGACCAAAATTAAAGAAGCCATAAAGTTCAAAACTGTTGTAAACCACAAAATTTTTTGGTTATTCTTTATATAGTAAACATAAATTGCAAAAGTAAGTGTGGCTACTACTGCAATTAAAGATGAATAAAACCCAACAGACATTTCGGTGCCCGTTTTCAAAAATAACAAAACAGGCAAAAGAAACGGTATGACACTTGCTTGCGAAAATTTGCCTACTGCAAACGCCCACAATACCATCTTTGTTTTAGGTTCTTGATAGGATAACTTAAACACTTGCCCTAATGATAAATCTTTTTGAGGTTCTACATAAAAGTTACTTAAGAAAATTGACAATACAAAAGCAACAAAAGCAACTGCCAGTATAACACTAAATATTGCAAAATAACTCCATGTTCCAATAATAAAGCCAGACAAAAACGGACTCAAAATTGTGCTTAAAGATGAAACAATGCTGCTAAGTCCAACAAATTTTTTCATGCTCACATTTTTGCCTTTATCCATAACAGCAATTTCGTGTGGTACATAAAAGCACATTTTTGCAATGCTGAAAAAACCCATAATCAACCACGCCAACCACAAAGTATTTTTCGTTACAAAAAATGCTAACAAAATTGAAACAAAAATAAGCAAAAAAGATAACCGATATATAAACATAGCATTTTTCTTGCTTAAAATTTTCGTTAAAAACAATTGAAATAAAATATCAATTAAAAAAGAAAATCCATTTAATATTAGCACAAAAAACAAATCATTGTTTATGCTGTAAATAAAAATGTTAAAAAAAATAGAGTAAAATACAAACATAATTTGTACTGACAAATTTATAAAAATAAGAAGTTGTCTATCTTTTTTTTCCTGCATACTTTTATTTTCTCATAAACAACTTATATAAGTCAACTTTATAAAAAAAAATTGTCTTAAAAAAGACAATTTTTTATTACACTAACTCAATAATAACGCGTTGTGCACCATCGCCTCTACGATTATCAAGTTTGATAATGCGTGTATAGCCACCACCTGTGCCAAGTTCTTTTGCACGAGTAGCATATTTTGGTGCGTACACATTAAAGATTTTTTCTAGTAATGGATGTTTGATGTCAACTGTACGAGCTTTAAATGTTGCTTTGCTTTCTTTTGGTTGACGCTGTTCTTGAATGTCATAAACATAAGACATAATTGCACGGCGTGCAGTTAATTTTTTTGGACCATCGTTAATTACTTCGTGGTCTGCTTTTACGCCCTTGTCATCTTTAATGGTTTTAACAACCTTTACAGTGTCTTCGTAAGAGTTGATTGCAATTGTGATAAGCTTTTCAGCTTCTCTTTGAACAGATTTTGCACGTGCCTGAGTTGTTTCAATTTTACCGTACCACAACAAATTTGTTACTTGGTTACGAATAAGTGCTCTTCTTTGTTTAGAAGGCAAACCTAGTTTATCGTTTCCCATTTTTTCTCCTTTTAATCCTCTTCTTCTGGGCGTAATGCAAGCCCGTAAGTCTCAAGTTTTTGAATTACTTCTTCTATAGATTTAAGTCCAAGGTTCCTAACTTTCAACATATCTGATTTTGATTTAGAAACCAAATCTTCAACAGTGTTGATGTTTGCACGCTTCAAACAGTTGTATGAACGCACAGAGAAATCCATTTCTTCAATTGGAAGAGTAAGCACTTTTGTTTGAACATCTTCGTCTTTAGAAACCAAAACATTCATATCAGAAAATTTTTCTGACATTTCCATAAACAAGTTTACATGTTCATGAATAATCTTTCCTGCAAGAGCGACTATTTCTTTTGCAGTAATCGCACCATTTGTTTTAACTTCCAAAGTTAATTTATCCAAATCAATGTTTTGACCAACACGCGTGTTTTCAACATTGAAGTTTACACGTGTAACAGGGGAATACAAACTGTCGATTGCAATATAATCAAGTGTGTCAATTCTTTCTTTATTAAGAA
>JAFQUU010000052.1 GCA_017408305.1 Clostridia bacterium
AATTTGGCGTTTCAGCTGCAGCACCTGTTGCAGTTGCAGCTGCTCCAGCAGCTGGCGCACCAGCAGCAGAAGAAAAAACAGAATTCACTGTTGTTCTTAAAGAAGTTGGCGCAAACAAAATTGCAGTTATTAAAGTTGTTCGTGAACTTTTGCAACTTGGTCTTTCAGAAGCCAAAGCAATGGTTGACGGTGCACCTGCAACAATAAAAGAAAACGTTTCAGCTGATGATGCAAAAGCAATCGAAGCAAAACTTAAAGAAGCTGGCGCAACTGTTGAACTTAAATAATTAATCAAACACCCAATCTCAAATTTGTGTGAAAAAAGAGCGATTACAAAGTCGCTCTTTTTTATATTTCTAAATATTATAATTCCTGACAAGCACATTTCTTGGCAGAGAAGTCTGCCTCTTGAAAGGCGATAAATGCACGGTCTATAAGTGCAATGTCTTTAATTTTATAAGTGGCTTCGCTATCCAAAGTTTTGCAAAAATCGTGCAGAAGTTTTACATGCTCATTTTTCTTGCACTTTGCTTTGCAAGAAGTTGGCTTTGTTGCAACCATAAGTTGTCTACTTTTGCAGATGTCGTATAGTGTTTGTGCTTTAAATACAGATTTTGGGTTAAAGTTTTTAGTTTCGTGAGAGTTGATAGAGATAATACACTCATTTTGGTTGTTTTGGACAAGTTGAAGTGGATAAAGTTTTTTGCTGTCAAGAAAGAAAAGTTGTTGTTTTGCTTTGTTCATAATTGCAAAAGAAAAGTTTTGCTTAAGTGGTTCTTGAAAGATGTAAATGTCCTTCAAACTAAATTCAATATCCTGAAATGATTTTGTTTTTTCCATTTGTTTCTTCCTCCTGACAAAATTATAAAAAATAATGCTTTTTTTGTCAAATAATTGAGGATATTTGTCAAATAACATATTAAAAAAAACACCATACGGTGCTTTTATTGTTCAAGTGATGCAATATTCTCTCTTCTCTTAGGTGGATTTTTGAAATCAATATTTTCTTTTCTCTTAGGTGGATTTTTGAAATCAATATTTTCTTTGGTTTTGTAAGGGTTTTTAAATAAATAGTTTTCATCAATGTTGCGGTTTTGTTGCTTTTGATTAACTGATTGCATTTTTTTCTCCTTTAATTATTTTCTTTATTGTTCACGTGATTGGTCTTGCTGACGTTTTTTCATTACAGCGTAAACCTCAGATATTTTAGGGCATCCTTCTTTTTTTTCAATAACTATCCTTTTTTCGTAAATTGGTCGACCTTTTTCATCAACTTTGTCTGTTTTTACTGGTTTTAAAGTCACACTTTTAATATTTGATTTTCTTTCAATCAGAATTGCCATATTCTTTTCCTCCTTTTATGTATTTTAAATATTATAACACGAGATTAAGAATATGTCAATACCCCTTTATTTCCAGTCAATTTCGGGCAAGTTATTGGCTTTTAAAAATGCGTTGCATTTTGAAAAATGCTTGCATCCAAAAAATCCTGCATATGCAGAAAGTGGGCTTGGGTGTGGTGCATAAAAGATTTTGTGAAGGGGGTTGGTGATTAGTGGCATAAACGCCTTTGCGTTTGCACCCCAGAGAAGAAAAACAACAGGCTCTTGTTTTTCGTTGATTTTCTTAATAACTGCCGTTGTAAAATTTTCCCAGCCTTTGTTTTTGTGGGAGTTTGGCTGAGAGTTTCTAACCGTAAGCACACTGTTAAGCGGAAGCACTCCTTGAACAGCCCATCGGCGAAGGTCGCCCGTTTTGATGGTTTCTATGCCAAGGTCTGATTCAATTTCTTTAAATATATTTTTAAGTGATGGTGGTAAAATAATGCCCTCCGGCACAGCAAAACTAAGCCCCATTGCTTGCCCAGGTTGATGATAAGGGTCCTGCCCGATAATGACAACCTTGACATCTTGATATTTGCAGTAGTTTAGGGCATTAAAGATATTTTCCATTGCTGGATAAATTGTATGGCGAGAATACTCTTCTTTTAAAAATTTTTGAAGGTCTGAAAAGTAAGGTGCAGAAAACTCATCTTTTAAAACTTCAAGCCAGTTTTTTGTAATTTTTATCATAATTATAGTGTAGCAATTTGGAAGAATTTGTCAATTAAAATAAGGTTTTTAAATATTTGATTTTGCTTGTCAAAATGCTTTTATTGTGGTAATATTGCAAGAAAAGAGGTGAGTTATGGATATCAAAACCACGCTTGGCAGTTTTTTTGTTGTGAATGAACAAAAAGAAGGCGAACTTTTTGAAGTTGTAACGCAGATTATGCTTTATAAAAACATACCGTTTGTGTTTTATGTTGAAAAGACTGAAGATGGCTACAGAATTTCTGACCATAAACTTGTTTGCACTTTCCTTTCAAAAATTTTTGACCTCAAATCTGACGATGTAAAACTTTGTATTCAAGAAGTTTTAAATATAAATCGCGTGCAACTAAAGAAAGGTGAAGTTTTTGTAAATTTGAAAAATGAACATAACCTAAACTTTTTTGTTTCTAATTTTTTGGTGGCAGTTAGCCAACTTATTCGTATGCAAGTGTTTTTTGATAAGCCTGAATATTAAAAAAATCCTTGCAAAATGATTTTGTTTGCATTATAATAGTTAAGACCGTACTAGGTGGGGAGCCAGTGGTGCCCTGTATCTGCAATCCACTATAGCAGAGCCGAACGGTTGCCTCGGGAAGTACCTCTTTTAATCTTTTAATTAAATGGAGTGTTGAAATCAGGGTCTTAGGCAATAAAGTCTTGTGAACCATGTCAGGTCCGGAAGGAAGCAGCATTAAGCAAGTCCTTTATGTGCACTAAGGTGGCTTTGGTGGAGCAAAGTTTCTTTAAAAATTTTAAGCAGGGCTTAACAAAGCAACTTGTACGGTTTTTTTATGCTTTGTACTTGAAATTCTAACTAACTTTTGTTATAATATGCAAATAGGAGATTTTATGAGTGAAAAAGCAAATTTGTCAAATGCCGAAAGGTTTGTAAAAGCCTATAATATTATAGACCAATCGCTTAGGCAAAGACATAACATAAGAAGAAGTTTAAGTTTTTCTGACATGATAAGAAAAACTGTTGTGGTCAACTATATTGTAAGAAAATATGAAGACCAACTTATTGATTATGGCAGGCTAAGAAATGCCATTATTCATAACTCAAGTGATGAGTTTTTGATTGCAGAGCCACACACAGATGTTGTTGAAGAGTTTGAAAAAATTGCAGACCTTGTGTCTGCTCCACCAAAAGTGTTTGACACTGTTTGTACAAAGGAAGTCTTTACGGTGGAACATTCAACAAACCTTTATGATGTGATTAAACTTATTTACTCTTCATCATACAGCAATATTCCGGTTTACAAAAATGGTGGGGTGATTGGCGTTGCAAACGGGCAAAAAATACTGGATTACATTGGCAAACACTTAAACTATGGTGTTGATATTGATGACTTTTTGAAAAACACAACCATAGAAAAGTTTGTTAAGGACCAATCCGGCACTGAAATCAAATACTTTGAGGTTTGCGACATAAACCTTACTGTTGAAAAAGCCCTTAATTTGTTTTTTCAAAACAGAAAACTACTTATGATTATCTTAACGCCAAGTGGTATGCTTCAAGAAATGCCAATTGGCCTTATAACACCAACTGACATTATGGATTTAAACAAAGTTATTGAATAGGAGAAAAATTTATGCTTAAAAAAGAAAAATCAGTTCCAAACTTTTTGGCAAACGAACACGAAGTTTTAAAATTTTGGACAGAAAATAATATCAATCAAAAATATATAAACAAAAATAAGGGAAGTCAAAAGTATTATGCTTTTCTTGATGGCCCAATCACTGCAAACTCTTCTGCAGGGGTGCATCATGGCTGGAACAGAACACTTAAAGATGCGTTTTTGAAATATAGAACAATGCAGGGTTTTGATGCACACTATCAAAGTGGTTTTGATGCACAAGGCCTTTGGGTTGAAGTTGAAACTGAAAAAGACCTTGGTCTTAAAGACAAGCGTGATATTGAAGCACTTGGGCTTGATAAGTTTACTGAAGCATGCATGGCAAGGGTAAACAAGTATGCAGGGGTTATTGCAGGGCAGTCTAAACGCCTTGGACAGTTTATGGACTGGGACAACTCTTACTTCACAAACTCTGACAGAAACATTACTTCAATTTGGCACTTTTTAAAGGTTTGCCACGAAAAAGGCTGGCTTGAGAAAAAATATAGGCCAATGCCTTGGTGCAGTCATTGTGGCACAAGCCTTTCAGAGCATGAACTTGCAGACAACTATAAAGATATGGAACACGAGGCAGTGTTTTTAAAACTTCCAATCAAAAACACTGATATGAGTATCGTGGTTTGGACAACAACACCATGGACGCTTTGTGCAAATGTTGCAATCGCAGTAAACCCTGAGTTTGACTATTTAGTTTGTAAAGTGAAGTCAACTGACCGTAAACTTATTATCTGCAAAACAACCAAAAAAGTTTTGAAAGATGATATTGTTGAGGTTGAAAGGGTGCTAAAGGGCTCTGACCTTGTGGGCATGGAATACGAAACCTTTTTTGAAGAACTTCCTCAACAAAACTTCCCTCACAAAATTGTTGCTTGGGATATGGTTGAAGCAGACGAAGGTGCAGGTGATGTTCATATTGCCCCAGGCTGTGGAAGTGAAGACTTTGAACTTGGCCAAAGCCTTGGTCTTCCAAACATTTTGCCTGTTGATGAAAGTGGCATTTTCTATGACGATTTTGGCTTTTTGGCAGGTAAGGAAGCAGACAAGGTAAATGACCTTGTGTTTGAAGAACTTAAAAAACGCGACAAAATCTATTATTCTCACAATTACACTCACAGATACGCTGTTTGCTGGCGTTGCAAAAAACCACTTATCTATCGTTTGACGGAAGAGTGGTACATCAAGGTTGATGAAATTAGGCCTCTTCTTTTGAAGGCAGTTGAAGATGTTGAATGGCAACCAGCATTTTTGAAGAAAAATATGTTGGCGTGGCTTGAAAATATGGGCGATTGGTGCATTTCACGCAAGCGTTTTTACGGACTGCCACTTCCGTTCTATAAATGTGAAAAATGTGGTAAACTTCATGTTATTGGAAGTCTTGAGGAACTTAAAAAACTTGGAGGCAAAGAAGAAGTGGAGGCACTTCCACATCTGCATAGGCCTTATATCGACAAAATTAAAATAAATTGCGAATGTGGTGGAAAGGCAGAACGCGTTAGTGAAGTTGGCGACTGCTGGCTTGATGCAGGTATTACACCTTTCTCAACAAAAAAATATTTTGAAGATAAAGAATTTTTTGAAAAGAACTTCCCAGCAGAGTGCGTGATTGAAATGAGAGAACAAATTCGCCTTTGGTTCTATGCACTTTTGTTTATGAGTGTAACACTTACTGGCAAAGCACCTTACAAAAAGGTTATTGGCTTTGGCATGCTTGTCAACGAAGATGGTGCGAAGTTCTCTAAAACAGGCTCAAACAACATTCTTTTGGATGGGGCTTGTGAACAGTTTGGCGCAGATGTAATCCGTTATATGTTTGCAGCAAACAATATGCTGGCTGACACCCGTTTTGGCGAAGGCGTTGTTGATGATGTAAAAAGAAAGTTCATGGGGCTTTGGAACAGTTATGTCTTTTTCAATACTTATGCAGTTCTAGACAATCCAAATCTTGATGGCTATAAACCAGACTTTAACACTTTGGATAAAACAGATAAGTGGCTTATTGTAAGAACAAATGCCCTTAAAGCGTTTGCCGAAAATGCATATAACACCAACACTTTGTATCTTTTGACAAAAGAGGTTGAAAACTTTATTGATGACCTTTCAAATTGGTACATTCGAATAAACCGTAAGCGTTTCTGGAAAGGCGAAAACCAGACTGACAAACTTAATGCATATTATGCGTTGTATGGTGCAATCAAAACACTGTGTCAAATATTGGCACCAATCACACCTTATATGACTGAATATATTTGGCAAAATCTTGTAAGAGAACTTGAGCCACAAGAGGCTGAAAGTATTCTTCTTTCATCTTTCCCAAAAGTAGAAACATTTGAAGATGAAAAACAAGTCCTAACTGATACCGAAATTGTAAGAAACATCATCACTCTTGCTCAGCGTCTTCGCAATGAAAACAACTTAAAAGTTAAACAACCTCTTGCAAAAATGTATATCTCTGCTAATGCGATAGTTCAAAGTGCAGTGCTTAAGTTTGAAAATATCATTAAAGAAGAACTTAATATCAAAGAAATTTTGTTTGAAGAAAACATTGATGTGTTCAACACACAATATTTGGCTGTAAACTTTAAAAACGCAGGCAGGGTGCTTAAAGGCGAAGTGCAAAAACTTAAAGTGGCACTGGAATCTTTAGATGCTGACACTATGCAAAAATATATGGAAGAGTACAAACAAGGTGCAGTGAATATTGAACCTTTTGGCACACTTGATAAAGACATTTTTGTGGTTCAGGCCAAGGCAAAAGAGGAGTTCGTGATTGCAACAGAAAACATGATAACTGTTGTGCTTGACACAAACCTTACAGAAGAACTTGTTGAAGAAGGCATTTTCCGCGAACTTGTAAGGGTGCTTCAGGTTGTAAGAAAAGAAGCAGGGTTTAATGTTGAAGACAGAATCAATGCCAAGTTTGAAACCACAGGGGCAGTACTTTCAAAAGTTATTAACAAATATCTAGACAAAATCATGCAAGATGTTTTGATTACGGAAATGCTATCTACTGGCGAGTTTGACTTTGAAAAAACAGTTGAAATTGCTGGTGAAACAATCAATATTTTTGTAAAAAAATAAGGAAAAATTATGAAAGTAATTTATGATGACAATCAAATCGTTGTGGTGATTAAACCACAAAACATTCCAACACAGGCTGATGAAAGTGGCGATAAAGATGTTTTGTCGCTGGTAAAAGACTTTGTGAAAGAAAAATACAACAAACCAGGAGAAGCATTTGTAGGGCTTGTCCATAGGCTAGACCGTCCAACCGGTGGTGTTTTGGTGTTTGCAAGAAATTCAAAGTCTGCAGGCAGGCTTTCAAAACAAATGCAAGATGGCGATATTGAAAAAGTCTATTACGCTGTTGTAAAAGGACACCTTAAAAAACCAGTAGCACGCCTTGAACATTATCTCGTTAAGGACCATGCACAAAACAAAGTTTCGCTTGCAACCATGGGGCAGAAAGATGCACGCCTTGCAGTGCTTGACTATGAAGTTTTGGCAGAAAAGGAAGGCTTATCGCTTGTAAAAGTGCGTCTTGAAACAGGTAGAAGTCATCAAATCAGGGTGCAATTTTCTGCAATTGGCAACCCGATTTATGGAGATGGCAAGTATGGTGTACCAGATGGCGAAAAGCAAACTGTAAACCTTGCACTTTGGGCAAGTGGTTTGGAGTTTAAGCATCCAACGCTAGACCAAACAATGGTGTTTAAGGTGAATCCACCAGAAGAAAATTATCCGTTCAGTTTGTTTAAAGATGTTTTCAAAAAGGAATTTAATTAGTTGACAAGGAGAGATTATGATTAAAAAAGCGAGTACAAAAGAAATTGTAGACTTCATTTCTACTACAAAAACAATTGCAGAAGATGCGAAAGATTATTTTAAGAAAAAGTTTCTTGATGGTTTGGAAAATAAATCAAAAATCATATATATTTCTGATGAAAAAAACAGTGATTTATTAGTCGCCATTACAAATCAGGAAGATTATGATAATTCTTTTGGTTTAATTGATTCAGCGACTGCGTATTTGATATACATTTCTCATGATGAGAATAATATAAATGAACAAAACTTTAGTAGGCTTCTTGATTATGCAGAGCAAGATTTGAAGAAAAACGGCTTTAAAAATTTGACAATAGGCGTTGAAATTTCTAATGCTTATGATTTGAAAATTATATTTAATCATGGATTTTCAAACTTTGTAAAATACAGTTTTAGGCCTTTAAAAGACCAAAACGATTATAAAAATAATGCTCTAGTTGCATACTATCAAAAGACATTTAATTAAAAAGGAATTGTCATGAAAAAAAGAGAAGAGATTGCTGAAAAATATAAATGGGACTTAAGCGACTACGCACTATTGCCACAAGACTGCGAAGAAAAACTAGAGAAGTTTAAATCATACTTACCAGAGGTGCAGGCTTTTAAGGGCAGACTGACACACGCTGAAACAATTTTTCAGTGCTTAACACTTGAAAGCAAAATAAGTCAAGAGATTAGCAAACTTGAAGCATATGCATATTGCAGAAAATCGGAAGACACAGTAAACCATGAAATAACGGAACTTGAGGATAAAATAAATGCTTTCTGTGCTGAATTTTCAACAGCAATTTCTTATATTGATGTTGAAATTGGCACTCAAAATAATGATTTTCTTCTTTCTTTACAACATGATAAAAGGCACCCAGAGTTTTCAAACTACTTTAAGGCTATTTTAAGAAACAAGAAATATATTCTTTCCGAAAAAGAAGAAGAGATTATGTCGCAAATTGGCACTTTTGCTGGTGGTTTTGAAAGCAATATGAGAAGTTTTGACAGTGCTGATATAACTTTTAAACCAGCGTACGATTCAAATGGTAAGGAATATGAAGTATCAATAGCAAACTATGAAAAATATATGTCTTCTCCAGACGCTGTCCTTCGTGAAAGTATGTATAAAAATTTGAATGGTGGATACAAAAACCTTGAAAATACTTTGGCAAATAACTATTCTTCTTTTGTCAAAATGGTTTCCACATTGACAAAAATTAGAGGCTATGACTCAGTACTTCAAAGCCAACTTTATGCTGATGAACTTACTGAAGATTTTTACAATCTCTTAATTAAAAAAGTTAAAGAGCATGCTGTAATTTTTCGCAGATATTCAAAGTTAAAACAGAAAATCCTAGGCCTTGAAACTTTAAAAATTTGTGATTTAGGGACGCAAATAGGCAAAACAGAAAACTCTGAAATTAGTTTTGAAGAGGCCTTTAATATGGTTGTAACAACACTTCAGCCACTTGGCGAAGATTATATAAGCATATTGAAAAAATCAGTTTCAGAGCGATGGATTGATGTTTTTGATAATGAAAACAAATATTCTGGTCAATATGAGTGTGCATGTTATGGTTGCCATCCACTTGTGTTTTTAAAATTCAACAATGATATTTCAAGCACTTTGACGCTTGCTCATGAACTTGGCCATGCAATGCATAGTTACTATTCAAACAAAAGTCAACCTTATGAAAAGCATGATTATCCACTTTTTTTAGCAGAAATTGCAAGCACAGTTAATGAGACATTTATGTGTATGCATCTTATTAAAAATGCAAAGACAAAAGACGAAAAAATTTATTATATAAATGAATTTTTAGATAATGCCAGAGCCACAATCTTAACGCAAACTCAGTTTGCAGAATTTGAAAAACTTGTTTTTGAAAAGTATGATGCAGAGAAATCTCTTTCTAAAAACTTTTTCTTAGACACCTACGAAAGACTTACTAAAGAATATAACGGTGAAGATGTAGAACTTTTGCCGGAAACAAAAAATATATATAGCAGAATTATACATTTCTATTGGTTGTTCTATGTGTATAAGTATGCAACAGGCATGCTTTCTGCAATATTAATTGTAAAGAAATTTATGGACAACGAACAAGGCATTCAAGAAAAATATATCAAATTTTTGTCTAGTGGTTCAAGTTTATCACCACTAGAAACTCTAAAAATTGTTGGTGTAGACCTTGAAAATCCAAAAACTTTTGATGAAGCATTTGAATTTTTGGATAAAGTTGTCAAAGACTTTGAAAATACAATAAAATAAAAAAATAATTAAAAACAATTAAAAATAAATAAAAAATAATTAAATTTAATTAAAATTTAATTATTTTTTTATTTTATCTGCATCTGCCGTCAATTATTTGAGATGTTAAATAACCTAATAAAAATAAAGATAAATTATTATTTATATAACAATTTTGGTGCTGACAAGGGCACACGCAAGAATGTCTTTGACAACACCGTTGACAACAGGGGCAGTGATTGGTATAATAATAATGCATTAGATTTATCCCCCTAAATTATTTTATGATTTAAAGGAAATGTTGTGATATGGCAAAAGAAAAGCTATACAAAAGGTGCCCAAGGTGTGGCGAAAAAACTTTTATAAATGCACGGGCTTGCGATGGTTGCAAACTTGTTTTTTCACGCATGGAATTTGCATCAAATAAACAGGCAAAGCGTGAGATTAAAGCAGGTAATAAAGAGGCAGTAATCAAGACAAACCAATATCCAAAAGATTACAACAAATGGAAAATGCTACTCATTTGTTTTGTTGGGGGGCTGTTTGGTGCACATAATATTTATGTTGGAAGGTATGTTAAAGGATTTTTCTCTTTGTGTGCACTCCTTGTGTTATGTGGATTGATTTTGGCTGTGCCAAGTTCAATTCTTGCAACACTTTTTGCAAAGTGGATGTTTATTCCTTATGGCATAATTGTGATTTTGTGGCTTTCAGATATGATGATGATTGCGCTTAGCAAATATAAAATTCCTGTTGCACTTGAAAATTCGGGCAACAATGTGGTGGTGGAAAATGAACAAAAATAAAACAGTGGTAGTAGGTATGAGTGGTGGCGTTGACAGTTCTGTCGCTGCGTACCTTTTGAAAGAGCAAGGCTATAATGTGATTGGCCTATTTATGATAAATTGGGAAGAGGATAGTGAAACTTGCACGGCAGAGGCTGACTATGAAGATGTAAAGCGTGTTTGCAGTGTGATTGGCATTCCTTATTACTCTGTCAACTATGCAAAAGAGTATTATGACAGGGTGTTTAAGTATTTTTTGGAGCAATATAAGAAGGGCAACACCCCAAATCCAGATGTACTTTGCAATAAGGAAATCAAGTTTGGACCGTTTTTGGAACAAGCAAAGAAACTAGGTGCAGACTATATAGCAACAGGACACTATGCCAAAAAGGTTGAAAAAGATGGGCAGTTTTATCTTGCTAAGGCTGATGACCTAAATAAAGACCAAAGTTATTTTTTAAATCAACTTTCTCAAGCACAACTTGAAAAGGTTTTGTTTCCACTTGATAGTATTACAAAACCAGAGGTTAGAAAAATTGCAGAAAGGCTTGAACTTTCAACAGCCAAAAAGAAAGATTCTACAGGCATATGTTTTATTGGTGAGCGAAATTTTAAGCAGTTTTTGAAAACTTATCTTCCTATGCAAAAAGGGGATATTGTAACACAAAGTGGCGAGGTTGTTGGCAAGCATGATGGGCTTATGTATTACACGCTTGGCCAAAGGCGTGGGCTTGGCATTGGTGGCAGGGCAAATGGTAATGGCGAAAGATGGTTTGTCCTGAAAAAAGACCTTGAAAATAATCGCCTTGTGGTGTCTCAAGGCGAAGACGATGCACTTTTTTCAAGTGGGCTTTTGTGCAAAGAGTTTAACTGGATTCCTTCGCTTCCAAAAGAAAAAACTTTCAAATGCTTTGCAAAATTTAGGTATCGCCAGCCTGACCAACCAGTAAGCGTGGAAATTTGCGAAAATGGCGAAGTGAAGATTTTATTTGACCAAAAACAAAGGGCAGTAACACCTGGGCAGTATGCAGTTTTGTATACACACGACGGAGTTTGCCTTGGTGGTGGCGAGATTGAAAAAGTTTGGGCCTAAAATAATTTGACTGTAAAAATTGCTTTGTGGTAACATAATTATGGGGGAGTGTTTCACTTGCAAATTAAAAAAACGTCTTTTGCTGGGTGGATTTGGGCAGGGCTAACTGTGGTTGTGCTTACGATTTTAAGCGTAAGTGCAGTTTTTGCATATACTGCAAAACTTGGTTTCACTATGCCTGTAAGTTTCAAAGTGCAGAATTGTACGCTTTTATGTGGTGGACAAGTGGTGTTTTCGTCAAACGAACAAGACACAGCCGATGGTTTTGATGTTACACCCGTAAGTGAAAACACATTAGAAATTTCATGTAAATATTCTAAACTTTCTGGCAGAGAATTTGTGGTTTCTGTAAATAGTGGGTTTAGTCTAGAACTTTCAAAACTTGTCATTTATGATGCAGTTGCGTTTGATGAAAGTGATGAAAATTTAAATAATCAAACATATGTTTCGCATAGTTTTTCTTCTCCAAACTTGACAATTACACTTCTTGAGGGTATAGTGCCAGAAAATCAAGATGATGTGGCTTTTTGCGTAAGGGTTTTGCCAGTGGGGTAAAATCAATCATAATATAAAAAAACTGCCTATTCGGCAGTTTTTTTGTTATGTAATTATATTTTTTTAATTTCAAAGTATGCTTGTGGGTGGTCGCAAACAGGGCAAACCTTTGGTGCATCTTTGCCCACATGGTTATGTCCACAGTTACGGCAAACCCAAGTTACAGGCTCTTTGGCAGTGAAAACAGTTTGGTTTTTAACTTTTTCTGCTAAACGAAGATATCTTTCTTCGTGTTCTTTTTCAATTTTTGCAATGGCATCAAATTTGTAAGCAAGTTCCATAAATCCTTCTTCGCGTGCTTCTTCGGCCATGCGTTTGTACATATCAGTCCATTCGCCTCTTTCACCAGCAGCGGCTGCAAGAAGGTTTTCATAGGTGCCATCAATTTTGCCTCCGTGAAGTGCCTTGAACCAAAGTTTAGCGTGTTCTTTTTCGTTGTTTGCAGTAAGAGAAAATACTTCTGCGATTTCTTCATAACCATCTTTTTTTGCTTTTGAAGCAAACCAGTCATATTTATTACGGGCTTGGCTTTCTCCAGCAAGTGCTTCGTATAGGTTTTTTTCGGTTTTTGAACCTTTAAGTTCCATAATATTCTCCTTTTAATCCAATGGTATTATAATATAGATTAAAGAAAAATGTCAAATTGTTTATTGATATTCATATTTTTTTTGACTTTACACTTTTGTATGTGATAAAATGAAAAAAAGTGGGGGCGAAGATGTCTAATAAAAATTTTGCAGTGCTTAATTCACTGAATTTGATAAATAAGAAATTAGGTGATTCTTACGAAAAGAAGGGGTTTAATCCGTTTTCTGATAATTTTGCATTAACTAGCGAGGGTGTTGAGAAACTTTTGCAAATAAACCTACAGAAAAAATATGTTAAATCTCCAAAATTTTTTGAAGAAAGCGAACACGCACTTTCTGCAAGATTTAAACTGGCAAGCACAAGAGCAGAAGAACTTCTTGCAAAGTTTCAAAATCTTATAGACAATGGAAACGCTTCACCCAAAATGCTTGAAGAACTTATTTATATAAAAATTTGCACAGAACTGCTAAAGGGGTTAAATTTAAAAAAATTAAATTATGAAGAACTTTTGGAGGTTATTCAAACAATATACGCAATGTCACCAGAATATAGTTTTATCTTTAAAAGAATTTTTGACAAAGATTTTGATATTCAAATCGCATTAACTGACTTTGTAAAACTTTGTAAAATTACAAAAACTAAAAAAGAGATAGAGAAAAAAGAGGACCTTAAGAGTCTTGTGCATAGAGAATATACCCAAAAAACTTTTTTTGAAAAACCAAAACAAACAAAGACTAAAGAAAGGGAAATAGAAAGGTAGAATTGCTTTTCTTTTTTTTGTTCAACTTTCGATCTTTAATGTCAAATAAATATTTTAGTTGCAAAATGTTATAATTAAAGTTATAATAAAAGCATGGCAAAATTAAAAATAGGTTTATTTATTGACACATGGTTCCCAATGATTGATGGGGTTATCAATGTTGTCAATAACTATGCAACAGAACTTTCAAAGTATGCAGAAGTAACAGTGTTTACTTGTGGCACAAAAAAGAAGGATAATAAAACCTATCCTTTTAAACTTGTGCGTGGTGGCAGTGTTGTTGTGCCGTTTTTGGATTATGAAATCCCGACAGTAAATCCAAAGTTTCAAAAAGCATTGAAAGAGGCTAACCTTGATATTGTGCATATCCATTCGCCTTTTACAATTGGCAAGGCAGGTGTTGAATATGCCCAAAAGCACAATATACCAGTTGTGGCAACTCTTCACAGTCAATATTATAAAGATTTTTATAGATATACAAAAAGTAAGTGGCTTTCTGAAAGTTTGTTGAAAGTTATTGTTAAGGTTTTTAACGCGTGCGATAAGGTTTATGCAGTCAACAGCCAAGTTGCTGTTGTTGGAGAAGAATACGGCATTGTGCCAAAACCTGATGTACATAATAATGGAACGCACTTAGATTATATTGCGAATACAAAGCCAGCCTTTGACTATTTTGAAAAAAAATATGGTATTGGATAAGATGAAACAGTGCTTTTGTTTGTTGGCAGAATCAATAAGATTAAAAACCTTGAGTTTTTGATTGATAGTCTAAATGAACTTGACAAACTGGGCGAAAAATTTAGGATGCTGTTTGTTGGTAGTGGTGGCGATATGGATGACCTCAAATCTAAGGTCAAAAAACTCGGTCTTGAAAACAAAATTATCTTCACAGGCAGGGCAAGCGATGAAGAACTTATTTATGCCTATGTAAGAAGCAAATTGTTTTTGTTTCCATCACTTTATGATGCGAGTTCGCTTGTGCAAATTGAAGCAGCAAGCCAAAAAACACCCACTGTGTTTATTAGGGGGGCAGTAACTTCTGCAACAGTTACTGAAAATGTTAACGGTTATATGGCTGATAACGATACTGTTTTGTACGCCAAAAAAGTGCAAGAAATTTTAAGAGATGCAGAAACATACAACCGTATAAGCCAAAATGCTTATAATGACCTTTATATAACTTGGGATAAAACTGTTTTAAGAATGTATCAGAAATACTTGTCTATTATTGATAAATATAAAGATGAACTGTTTGAAGCCGAGTTGCAAGAAAAAAAGAGATTACAGCGTAAACAACTTATTAAAGAAACAAAAATAAACCTTAAAAAACAAAAGCAAGAAGAAGAAAAACAGCAGAAACTAAAAGAAAAACTGAAAAAGCAAAAAGAAAAATTGATTGGCGAAAGTAAAAAGCAGAAAAAAGAAAAACTGCAGAAAGAAAAACAGATAGAAAAACTTGCGTTAAAAAAAGAAAAATTAAGACTTCGTCAACAAAAACTTTTAAAAGCCGAAGAAAAACTTTTTGGCAAAAAGAAAAAACTCTCTTGACAAAAAAGGAAAATAAGATATAACTTAAGTTATGGAAAAATATATTGATATTGCAAAAAGAAAATTTGAAGAATTAAAAGACAAAAAAGATGTTTTGGTGCTTGGGATAGAATCAAGTTGCGATGAAACATCAATTTCTGTTGTCAAAAATGGTCGAGAGATTTTATCAAATATAGTTGCTTCTCAAATTGAAATTCATAAACGATTTGGGGGCGTTGTGCCAGAGGTGGCTTCAAGAAATCACATTTTGGCAATCTCTAATGTGCTTGAAGATGCACTTGAGGTGGCAAAAGTTACGCTTAATGATGTTGATGCAATTGCAGTAACATACGGTGCAGGGCTTGTTGGTGCACTTTTGGTTGGCGTAAGTTTTGCAAAAAGTTTGGCATTTTCACTCAAAAAACCACTTGTGGCAGTCAGTCATATTGATGGGCATATTGCTGCCAACTATTTATCGCATCAAGACCTCAAGCCCCCGTTTCTCTGCCTTATGGTCAGTGGTGGCCATACAGCACTTCTTGATGTAGAGGATTACACTAAACGCACACTTCTTGGTTCAACCATTGATGATGCAGTGGGCGAGGCGTTTGACAAGGTGGCAAGGGTTTTGGGGCTTACTTACCCAGGGGGAGTGCAGGTTGACAATCTTTCAAAAGGTGTGTTGCCAACCCTAACATTTTTAAAGCACGAAGTGCTTCCAAACACGCTTAATTTTTCTTTTAGTGGCCTTAAAACTGCAGTAATAAATTATGTCAATAATCAAAAACAAAAAAATCTTGAGATTGACATAAAAGATGTTTGTGCAAGTTTCCAAAAAACGGCTGTTTCTCAACTTGTAAGCAAATCAACAAGTGCAGCAAAGCAAACCCATGCCAAAAACTTGGTGGTTGCAGGTGGGGTCGGTGCAAATTCTTGCCTTAAAGAAACACTTGAAGTGGCGTGCCAGCAAAATAATATAAAACTTTTTCAGCCTACGCTTAGTCTTTGCACAGACAATGCAGCCATGATTGCAAGTGCAGGGTATTACTATATCAAAAACGGCAAAGGCCTTGCAGATTTAAGTCTTACTGCCTGTCCTGTTGTGAAACTTTAAAAAACTATCCCTTTTAAATAGAGATAGTTTTTTTATTTATTTTTTTAGCATAAATTTAATTTATTTTTTAATTTTTTTAGATTTTCTTCAGAAAATTTTGTTAAAGGCAATCTTGGGACGCCTGCATTAAAACCTAAAAGATTCATGGCTGATTTTACGGGAATTGGGTTAACTTCGCAAAACAGCATTTCAATGATTGGCAAGAGTTCAAATTGAATGTTTCTTGCCTCCTGAATTTTGCCATCAAAATACAGTTGGCAAACACTTTGCGTTTCTTTTGGCAAAATGTTTGAAACAACACTTATCACACCTTGCCCACCAAGTGCAAGCGTTGTGAAAATGTTTTCATCATCACCACTATATACGGCAAAATCTTTTGGTTTTTGAGACATAAGTTTGTTGAGTTGTGAGATATTGCCACCAGCCTCTTTTATGCCAATAATGTTTGGGTTTTTCGAAAGAGTAGAAACCGTTTCTGGCATGAGATTTACACCTGTCCTTGATGGTACATTATAAAGAATTTGTGGCACCTTGCTTTTGTTTGCGATTAATGAATAATGCTCAACTAGCCCATTTTGTGTTGCTTTGTTGTAGTATGGTGAAACCTGCAGAAGTGCATCTGCCCCAAGTTTTGCAAATTTTTTTGAGCGTTTTATAACTTCATAGGTATTGTTTCCACCTGCACCCAAAATTACAGGCACTTTGTGCTTCACATAACTTACTGCAAACTCTGCAACCTCCAGTTTTTCTTTTTCACTTAAGGTGCTTGCTTCGCCAGTAGTCCCTAAAAAAACAAGTGCAGAAATTTTGTTTGCAAGTTGATGGTCTATAATTTTTTTAAAGGAATCAAAATTTATTTTATTTTTTTTGTCAAAAGGCGTAATTAGGGCAGTGGCTGCACCCTCAAAAATGTACATTGTTTTTCTCCTTAAATTAGTACTGGTTGAATTTGTTTTTCTTCTTTTGCTTTTGCAATTGTTTCTTCAAGCAGACTCCAGTCTGCCACTAAAGATTTTGGTTTGTTCATGTGGTCATCTTGCCCAAATGGCACAAAATAAAAGTTTTTAGCAGCAAAAAGTGTGCCAAGGTTTTTAAAGTTTAGGCCAAGACCATCGTTGGTTGAAATGCCAATCACAACCGGCTTGTTGTTGCGTACATGTGCTTTGACTGCCATTGTTACAGCAGTGTCGTTTATGCCATTGGCAATTTTTGCAAGAGTATTACCAGTGCAAGGTGCAACCACCAAAATTTCAAATAGATTTTGTGGGCCAGTAGGTTCAACTGCCACAATGTTGCCCAGTGGCTTATGGCCAGTGATTTCTTCAAGAGTGCTTAAAAATTCATCAAATTCGCCAAACCTTGTTGAAGTTTTTGAAGTGATTTCTGAAACGATAGGGAAAACTTCGTGGCCTTGACCTACAAGGTTTTGTATAACCTGTAAGATTTTTTCATGAGTGCAAAAACTGCCTGTGATGGCAAACCCAATATTTGTTTTTTCCATTGTATATTTCTCCTTACTTAAGAGGTTTTTTCGAGTGCGTGTAGAATGGCTTCAAAAAAATATTTCCCTGCAGTAAAACTTGAGTATTTTTGTGGCAGTGCAGGGCATAAAACATAATCAAAATGCAAATTTTCCTTTTCTATACTTTCAATTGATGCAATTTCTAGATAAAGAGCCTCTTTTTTGATTGTTTTAACATATTCTTTCGAAATAATATTTGCAGGAATAGTGTTTACAATCACATCAAAGTTTTTAAGGTTTTTAAAAACTTCTTCTTTATAAAAGTTACAATCAGTAAAGATATGGGAAATTGCATAGTTTTTTTCATCAAATGATGACATCGCAAAATCAAGATTTAGTTTTGAAAAAAGTTGTGCAATTGCTTTTCCACTTCTTCCTGAGCCCAAAATTAAAAACTTTTGTTCAAAAACAGACTTTTTTGTTTTTTCCAAAATATTTGCAAGCACGCCTTCTGCAGTTAAAATAGAGTTTTTCATTGCAAAGGTTTCATCTGTCATTACATTTATATGGCAAATCTGTTTTTGGTTTAATATGTCAAGTTGGAAAGCAGGAATATTGCCACAAACTAAAAAGATTCTATATGGCAAACTTTTTAAGTATTCATCATCAAATTTTTTGTTTGGTGGAAAAATTAAGCAGTCATTTGTTTTTGCTTCATGTAAATATTCTAAAGGTTTTGTTTTATATGCATTTTTTTGTAAAAGGGTTTCTACAACACGATTTCGTTGGTCTAAAGTTTCTATAAAAAAAGTCAAAATAACCTCCCATAATACCTTATGAAAAATTCCCGTTCTTGTGATTAACATTTTTTTTAAAAACCTAATACACTATTGTATGAAAACAATAAATTATTTCTTTGCAAGTGCAAACACAGGTTCAGGTTTTGTAAGTTACCTTGACAACCTAAACACAAACTCAAAAAACGCTTTTACGTATATCATAAAGGGTGGGCCTGGGACAGGCAAAAGCACAATGATGAAAAAAATTTCCCAGCACTTTTATGAAAAAGGATATAGCGTAGAGCAGTTTTTTTGCTCCACTGACCCAACAAGTTTAGATGCCATAAGAATTGTCCAAAAAAACATTGTGGTTTTAGATGGCACCATGCCACACGCAGTGGAACCTGATATTGTGGGGCTTACCCATAAGATTATCGATAACGGCAGTTTTATAAAGTCAAGCATCAAAAAGCATTTTGATGAAATTGAAAATTTGACTAATAAAAAGAAAGATTGTTTTTGTCTAATATATAAAAATCTGGCATCAGCAAAACAATTAGATGATATAAATTTTGAATTAGAAAAAAAACAGATAAACTTAAATTCAGTTAAACAAAAAGCAAAAACACTTTTTTCAAAAATCAAATGTTTGTGTCCTGAGGGAGAAAATCGTACTTTGTTTCTAGATAGTATAAACGATGAAAACTTATATCTTGAAAAGAAAAATAAGTTTAAGGTTTTAGGTTTTACTGCTTCAAGATATGAAAGTTTTTTTGTTCTAGAAATGCTTGAAAAAATGCTGATCAAAAACAATTTGAATTACACAAAAATTTGCGATGTGCTGAACCCAGAAAAAATCTCAGCAATTTTAATAAGTAATAAATATTTAATAAAAAATATTGATTTAAAATTAAAAACAAATAAACTAGTTGAAAAAAATAATAAAATTGTTAAAAAAATAATAAATTTATCAAAAAATAAAATCGTGGAAGCAAAGAGCATTCATAAACAAATTGAAAAATATTATATACAAAACATAGATTTTTCTGGTCTTGAAGAAATGACAAGAAAAGTGATAGAAGAAATTGAATTAGGGTAGAAATGATTGTTCAAAAATACGGTGGCACAAGTGTTGCCACGATAGAAAAAATTAGGCTTATTGCAAAAAGTATTAAAGCAAGGCTTGAAACTGAAAAAAAGATGGTTGTGGTTGTAAGTGCAATGAGTGGTGAAACCGATGCACTTATAAATTTGGGTAAAAGCATAGGAATAGAAAAAAGAGAGTTAGACCAACTTACTTGCCTTGGCGAAAACAAAACAATTTCGCTCTTAGCAGGTGCACTTTGTGAAGATGGTGTTAAAGCAGTTTCGCTTACTGGCTGGCAGGCTGGCGTTATTACTAGTGATGATTTTTCAAAAGCAAAAATTAATAAAATCAAGATTAACAACATTTTGCTTAAACTTCAAGAATATGATGTTGTCGTTGTTGCAGGTTTTCAGGGTATTACAAAATGTGGCGACATAACCACACTTGGCAAGGGTGGCAGTGATACAACTGCTTTGGCACTTGCAGGTGCAATCGGGTGCGAGGCTGAAATTTTTACTGATGTTTGTGGAATTTTTTCGGCAGACCCGAAAGTTTTAAAAAACGCCAAAAAACTGGATGCAATAGATTTTTCTAGCCTCATGGAAATGTCTGCTTGTGGTGCAAAAATTATGGAAACCAGAAGTGTTGAAATTGCAAAAAAGTATGGTATAGAGTTTTATGTATCAAAAAGTTTAAGTGGTGCGAGAGAGGGAACAAAAGTGTTTGAAGAAGAAAGTTTTGAAGGTGCTGTTGTAAAAAACTTGACAGTCAAAGATGGTATAAGTTTTGTTGAGATAAAATGTGTAAGTGAAGATGATTTTCAAAATATGATGAAGTTTTGTAAAGAGTTTGGGCAAAATTTTGAAATGTTTTCATTTGAAGAAGGTGAAGGATTTGCTTTAAGTTTTCTTGCCCAAGAAAAAAACTTAAATCTTCTTGAATCGCGAACTCAAAATGCCAATGGATTTGATATATCAATTATTAAAGGTTTTTCAAAACTTACTGTTGTTGGTGCTGGGTTTAGAACACATAAAGATGTTGTGGCAAGTATTTTGTTTGAACTTAAAAAGAAAAAAATTTTGGTTAAAAAAGTTATGCTTTCTGAAGTATCTGTTGAAATTTTGGTTAATGAAAAAGACCAAAATGAAGCAGTGTGTGTTTTAAGCAATATGTTTAAACTAGAAAACAAAGAAATTTCTGTGGCGATTGTTGGAGCAACGGGGCTTGTTGGAAGAACTTTTTTAAAGGTGCTTGAAGAAAGTGAAATAAAATCACAAGTTAAAAATTTGTATCTTTTTGCAAGCAAAAAAAGTGCCGGTAAAAAATTAATCTTTGATGGCAAGGAGTTTTTAGTTGAAGAGTTAACTGAAGAAAATATTAAAACAAAAAAAATTGATTATGCGTTTTTTTCAGCAGGGGAAAAGGTCTCAAAAACTTTTGCCGAAATGTTTGTGGAGGCTGGGGCTGTTGTGATTGACAACAGTAGTGCATATCGCATGGAAAAAGATGTGCCACTTGTTGTGCCGGAAGTAAACTTTGAAAAAACACATTCCAAAATTATTGCAAATCCAAATTGTTCAACAATTCAATGTATGTTGCCACTTTATGCTTTAAAAAAGAACTTTGGGCTTGAAGGTGTGGCATACGCAACCTATCAGGCTGTTTCTGGAAGTGGTGAAAAGGGGGTTCAAGATTTTGAGTTGACAAAAGAGGGTGAGAAACCCAAATTTTATCCGTATCCAATATTTGATAACTGTCTGCCACATATTGGAGGATTTTTGGAAAACGGATACACAAGTGAAGAAATGAAGATGATTAATGAAACAAAAAAAATCTTGGGTGATGAAACTTTAAAAATTTCTGCAACTTGCGTAAGGGTACCAGTAAAGAATTGCCACTCTGTTTTAGTAACTGCCACTTTAACAAAAGATGCATCATTAGAAGAAATAAAGAAAGAATTTTCTTTACAAAATGGGATTGTAGTAATAGATGATATAGCAAAAAATGTTTATCCTATCAACAAAATGGCAAATGGTAAAAATGAAGTGTTTGTAGGAAGAATTAGAAAAGATTTGTTCAATCCTTATGTTGTGCATTTTTGGTGTGTTGCAGATAATGTAAGAAAAGGTGCCGCATTAAATGGCGTGCAAATTTTGGAAAAAATGTTAAAAAATAAATAATTTTTAAATAAAAATAAAGTTTTAAATTTTATTTTTATTTTTTTTAATAAAACAGTATTGACAAACTGAAAAGATATGTTATAATAGTTTTAAATAAAAAAGGAGAATAATTTTATGTGTACAATTTTGAAATTGAGAACTGAATAACAAGCACGCTTAAAACATCGGCTGGTTTTATGCGTGTGTTTTTGCATAAAACCAAGTGGGTGAAAGGTTTGAAATTTCAATTGTTTCAGCAAAATTTTTTTACATTCACTGGTTTTTCCGGTGATTTTTTTTTGTCGCCTTTTCAGCCGAAGAGGAGGAGAAAATGTTTTTAAAAAGATTTAAAAATTTATTACAGTTTAAGCCCTATTATAAAAAACATACAAAACTTATTTTTGCACTTTTATGTGTTATGTTTACTGCAAGTGCTGCTGGTGTGTTTATGTCATATTTACTCAGTGAACAACTTATTGGGATAACCAGTGAGGTTGCAGAGGTTGCCATTAGGTTTACAATTTATATTTTGGCAGTTGTAACGATTCATCATGTAAATTGGTTTTTGTGGAGTAAGTTTGCGTTTACGCTTTCTAAGAGGGTTTCTAAAGATATAAAGCAAGACATTGTGGCAAAACTTTTGGATACAAAATATTCAGCGATAAAAGAAAAAGAGTCTGGGTATTATCTTGAAAGGATCAATGATGATGTTAATGAAATTAGTAACTTTTTGAGTAACGGCTCAGGCACGCTGGTTGATGTTTTTACAAATGTTGGTTTTTTGGTGATTATTTACACATTAAGCCCTGCGTGTGGATTGTTTTTTACCGTTGGTGTTGTGCTTTTGTTTATCATTGAAAGTATTAAGGTGAAAATTGACCTAAAGAATTTGGAACTGGTCAAAAAGTCTACTGAAAAGGCAAATTCAGAGTTTAATGAGATTATACATGGTATAAAGGACATTAAAGGTTTTGGCATTAAAGGAGAAATAAACAAAAAGTTAGGCATAAGCAATAATGACCTTCTTGAAAAAGTGTATAAGAAAAACACAAAGTTTGAATTTTTGTCAAGGATTGCAACTTATTTTCAGTGGGTTATAGACTCGGTTTTAGTGTTTATGTGTATGCTTTGGCTTTTGCCAACGGGGCAAATTGAAGTTGTAACACTTCTTTTGATTTTTAACTATAAAAGTTTGATGTATGACACAGTAGGTTTTTTCTCAAAACTGAAAGGGTATTATGTTAATGGCGACTATTATGCTGGTAGGGTTTTGGAAATAATTGATACTCCAGATCTAGAGAAATTTGGGCAAAGAAAAATGGCAATCACAGAAGGCAAAATTACAATTAGAAATCTAAGTTTCGCCTATAACGAAAACAAAATTTTGGAAGATGTTAATCTAAGTCTAGAGCCAAATTCTTTAAATGTTTTAGTTGGCAGTTCTGGCAGTGGTAAATCAACTTTGTTTTTGCTACTTTCTAAACTTTATGAGGTTGACAATAAAAGGATATTTTTTGATTATGTTGATATAAATGATATTGATGAAAAAACTTTTAGGGAAAATGTTTGCATCGTTAACCAAGAACCTTTTATATTTAACGATACAATCTTGAATAATATTAAAATTGTAAAACCAAATGCAAGTTACGAAGATGTTAAATTAGCCTGCAAAATGGCCAATATCCATAATGAAATTGTTGGTTTTAAAAATGGTTATGATACGGTTTTAACCGAAAATGGAAGCAACTTAAGTGGTGGGCAA
>JAFQUU010000053.1 GCA_017408305.1 Clostridia bacterium
GCAAACTTCTTTGAAATAGTCAACGCCCAGTGCGTCCTGACGGAGATAAAGCTGAATTTTGCCGGAGTTGTCTCTCAAATCCATAAATGCAGCTTTGCCCATAACACGCTTGGACATAATACGACCTGCAAGAGATACTGTTTTTACTTCTTCTGCTTCGTCGTCAAAATTGTCAACTTCTGTTTTGGCATAGCTTGTAACATTGAACTTAGTTTTTGCAAAAGGGTCCTGGCCTTTTTCCTGCAATGCTTTAAGCTTGTCACGGCGAACCTGCAGAATTTCGCTTAAAGAAACTTCAGTTTCAACTTCAATGTTTGGATTTTTGTTTTCCATTTTTTTCTCCTTTATATATTTTAAATTTAAATTGTTTATTTATCTGATATGCTGGCTGCCCTGTGGACATACCAACCCATTATCATATCAATTTTACCACAAAATATAACTTCGCACAATATTTCACACAACAAAAAAAGAGGCATTTTGCCTCTTTTTATTGTCAATTATGATAGCTGTTATGCACAAAACTGCCACTGGGCAAACAACAGATTAAGCAATTGTTTTAACAATGAGTTTCATTGTTGCGCCTGTTGGAAGCTGAACTTCAACTTCGTCGCCTTCTTTGTGGCCAACAAGTGCTGCACCGATTGGGCTTTCAAGGCTGATTTTGTTGTTGAATGGGTCGAATTCTGTTGCGCCAACAATGTCGTAAACTTCTTCGTCGCCAAAATCATCAACAACAGTTACCTTGCTGCCAACGTTGATGCCGTTTTTGTGCATTTCTTCTTTATTAACAATTTTTGCGTGTTTGATTGTGTATTCTGTTTCGTTGATTTCCTGTTCAACAAGACCCTGTTCGTTTTTAGCTTCGTCATATTCGCTGTTTTCGGAAAGGTCACCAAAGCCGCGGGCAACTTTGATTTTTTCTGCGATTTCTGGTCTTTTTACAGTTTTGAGATATTCAAGTTTTTCAACGAGTTCGTCATAGCCTGCCTGGGTCAATAAAATTTCTTTAGCCAATTTTAAAATCTCCTTTTATTCAAATAGCTATGCCGGTCTGTTTTGCAAAGGGGCATAGCTAAATTGGTTTTTAACAGCAAGATATATTATATAGGTAAAAAATAAAAAGTCAACCTCTTTTGTAGATTTTTTATAGATATTTAGCCATTTTTTCAACTTTTCTGATACCAAATATACAAAATATTATCCGCCTTGTATAAATATATTCATAAATTACAGAATTATGCACCGACAGAAAAACTGCATCAGCAATTTACATCTTATTGTGTTGTCAAACTGAAGGTATGTAAAGTGTCTACCGGTTTTATCAGTCCGATTGCCGACCACAGGTTTTATTGCACAGAGAGATTCTTCGCTGCGCCCGGAACGACAGATTTTTTTCGCAATGTTACGGACAGCAAAAAAGACTCACACTGGGTGAGCCTTCTTTGCCGGTTAAAAGTAAAAGGGAGTTGTATTTTATTCTTCGTCGTATTTAACGTTGATAAATTCTTTAGCTTCTGCGATTACTTTTTCTTCAAGGTGTGCCGGCAGCTGTTCGTATCTTACGAATTCAAA
>JAFQUU010000054.1 GCA_017408305.1 Clostridia bacterium
GAAAACCCTTGGCGTACCCGCTGGGATAATAATTTTTGCTTTAATTTTATGCGTATTTGTTGGACTTATGATTGACTTTTTAAATTCAATAAAAAAATACGGTGTCAAAAAAGTTACAGCAAAAAAAGATAAAAACTTTAAGGTGATTGAAGTTGAAAAACCTGTAAAAAAATCTAAACCAGCACCCCATCCACAAGAAGAAGTTGTTGAAGCAAGTAAAGAATTTAATTTGTTTTTGGACAAAAAACTTGAAGAACAAGAAAACAGAAATGCCCTTTTAAAACTTGGGCTTATTGAGGGAACAATTGAGCCACTTAAGGCACCCAATGAGAAAAAATCTATAAGAGAACACCTTTTGACCCCACCAAAACTTGAAGAAACATACTTTGGCAGAAACTTAAGTTCTGCAAAAAAAGCACAAGAAATTGAAAATAACATTAATCTTCTAAAAAATATGGAAGCACCCCCTGAAGAAGAGGAGTTTTCTGACTTTGATGAGTTTGATACTGCAGAAATTTTTGATGAAGACTTTATGGAAGATGATGAAATAGCCGAGTTTGTTGAAGAAACAAAAGTTTACGAGCCACCACAAAAGGAAACTCATAATGAACATAAACCACAAACTCAGCAAGTGTTTGTGCAAAAAATGGGTCCTATGTTTGATGAAAAACCAAAATATGTTTTTCCACCAATCACACTTCTGGAAAACCACGAGAAAAACTCACCAAGTGTTACTGAAGATGTTATTGGCAAACGCGCACTTCTTGAAGAAACACTTGCAACCTTTGGCATAAATGCAAAGGTTAGGGGTGTGGTGATTGGCCCAAGTGTCACACGCTATGAAATAGAAATGCCACATGGCGTAAGCGTGAAAAGAATTTTAAGCCTTGAAGATGACATTTCGCTTGCACTTGCATCAAGGGCAGGCATCCGTATTGAAGCGCCAATCCCTGGCAAAAGTGCCGTTGGCATTGAAGTGCCAAACGAAAGCATTTCAACTGTTTCTCTTCGTGAGGTTTTGGAAACTGATGACTTTAAGCAAAATCGCTCTCCAGTTACTTTTGCACTTGGCAGAAACATTAGTGGCGAAGCAGAACTTTGCAACCTTGCAAAAATGCCACACATTTTGGTTGCTGGCGCAACAAATTCTGGTAAAAGTATTTGCTTAAACGCAATCATTATCAGTATGATTTATAAGTCTAGCCCTGAAGATTTAAGACTTATTTTGATTGACCCTAAACGCGTTGAATTTTCACTTTATAATGACCTTCCACACCTGCTTATTCCAAATGTCATCACAGAAGTTGACAAGGCCGTTAATGCACTGCTTTGGTGCGTAAATGAAATGGAAAGAAGGTTTGAACTTTTGGCACTTGCAAGATGCAGAAACAGCGAAGAATACAACCATTCAAGAGATGTCAAAAATGGCGATGCACCAAAAATGCCATACATTGTTGTGATTGTTGATGAACTTGCAGACCTTATGAGTAGTGGCAAAAAAGAACTTGAGGAATACTTAAGAAGACTCACTCAAAAAGCACGCGCTGCCGGCATACTTTTGGTGCTTGCAACACAAAGGCCTTCAGTTGATGTCATTACTGGTGTGATTAAAACCAACTGCCCAGCAAGAATTTCGTTTGCACTTACTTCGCAAATTGACAGTAGAACAATTTTGGATTCTGCAGGGGCAGAAAGTTTGCTTGGTAAGGGCGATATGCTATATAAACCTTCAGATGCACCAAGTCCAAGGCGTGTGCAGGGCTGCTTTGTAAGTGCAGAAGAAGTTGAAAGGGTTGTGGACTTTATTAAAGAACACTCAAGCACAGACTTTGATGAAAAAGCACAAGAGGCAATCGACAAGCCTGTTGTTATGCATTCAAATGGTCAGTACGAAGCAGTTGTTGGAGACCCTAAGTGGGACCCACTTTTGCCACAAGCCCTTAAAATGTTTATAGAAAACGGTCAGGCGTCAACTTCTGCAATTCAAAGGCGATTCTTGGCAGGGTTCCCAAGGGCGTCAAGGATTGTTGACCAACTTTGCCAGATGGGATATCTTTCAGAACCAGTAGGCACAAAACCAAGAAGCGTGCTTATCACAATGGAAGAATTCTACGAAAAATTTGGCAGAGATTTTGAGTAAGGAGGCATAAAAACATGACAAAAGAAGAACTTATCGCAAAAAAAGTGTCTGCAATCAGCCTTGGTTGCGACAAAAATCGCACAGACCTTGAACATATGCTGTACGGACTTTCAGAGTTTGGATTTGAGGTTACTGCAAATCTTGAAGAGGCAGAAATTGTGATTGTAAACACTTGTGCGTTTATCCAAAGTGCCATAGAAGAAGCAATCGAAAATATTGAATATGCTTTGTCGCTTAAACAAAATGGCAAGGCAGAAAAAGTAATTGTTTCTGGGTGCCTTCCGATGCGTGAAAAAGAAGAAGTTGTAAAGGCTTATCCAGAAGTTGATGCGTTTATCACTCTTTCTGACAACCCACAAATCGTACAGGTGATTGAAGGGCTTTATGAAATGCCTACTTCAAATTTTAAGTATTCTACGGCAGGCAGAATTATCACCAACCAAAGTGGCTATGCCTATTTAAAAATTGCCGAAGGTTGTTCAAATGGTTGTGCTTACTGCACAATTCCAAGAATTAGGGGCAGATTTCGCTCTCGAGCAGAAAAAGAAATTTTGGAAGAAGCAAATGCACTTGTCAAAAAGGGCTACAAAGAACTTATTCTTGTTGCTCAAGACACAGCAAGATATGGGGAAGACCTTTACGGCCAACCATCACTGTTAAAACTATTAA
>JAFQUU010000055.1 GCA_017408305.1 Clostridia bacterium
AAACAAATTGTCCGTTTGCACGAGCAAGATTGCTTACTGGCACGCCACTGCCAAGTGATGGCACAATGACTTCCCTAAAAAGCACATCAAAAGCCGCTTCTGGCATAAGTTTTTTAAAACGGTCTAAAACCCTGTTAAAGCCATCTTCTTCAAAACCAAGAACATCTCTAAAGAAAATAACTTCTTTGTCCATATACACATATTTTTTTCCGTCTGTGCCTTTATGGAGATTAAGATATTTTGGTTCGCCATTGTAATAAGATGATGGAGACACAATTTTGTCCATAACATCATCGTATATAAACAAGTTGTAAACCATATACTCTTTGTCTGCTTTAGACTTTTTTAATTTTACCATACAGATGTTTGAATCTGGGATTTTTTCTTCTATTTGCATAACTTTTACCTCTTTATATATCTAGTTTATCATTTTTTTTTAATTTGTCAACAAACCAAAAAGATTTTTTTTATAAATCTTTGCCAAAACCCTTGTCATCATCAATTTTTTGCTCTTTAAGCCTTTCTGGCATTGGTGCACCAGTGATTATGTAGTCATAAATATTTGAAAAAGAAAGTGCTGTTCTTTTATCAATATGTGTTGAATACTTGCTGTAAAACGCTTGGGCTTGATTTTTGATAAGCCTTAAACTGCTATGCTCAGTTATCCTTTTAGGATCAACGGGGTCAATAACATTTACAAATAGTTTAACAGAAAAATCTTTCAAAATATTAGTACTGTAACAAAGTTTTTCCACAAACCTTCTGTGCGTTTGGCAATACTGCATAACTTTGTCCCAATCAAAGTTTGGGTCTGCAATATATTCTGCTTCTTCTTTAAACTTTACGCCATGGGCTGGCTTGTTAAACGGTTGAACAGTGCCTGAAAAATAAAAAATAATTTGCACGCTTTTCTCCTGTTTCTGTTGATTAAGTTCTTCCATAATTCTCCTCTTTTTATAATTTACCACCACTTATGCACTTTGTCAATACTCATTTTTTAGCATTTTATGGAAAATTTTGAAGCCATACCATATTTCGCCTATACTATATATAATATATATTGTTAGTTTTATAAACATTATAATGTAAACACACGCAAAAAAATCTTGAAAAAAATTTTTGGGTAAATTAGCATAAAATCGTTGACAAATGAAATAATATGAGTATAATTAGCACTTGTAACACGAGAGTGCTAGCAATATCATAAAAGGAGGAGCAGTGCAAACAAACCTTAACCAAAGAAAACATGATGTTTTGATTGGCGCAGTTGAAGATTATATTAAAGACGCAAGCCCAATCACAAGTGGCGCAGTGCAAAAAAAGCATTTGTCCAACATCTCAACAGCAACGCTTAGGAATGAACTTAATGCACTTGAGGCGATGGGATACCTAAAACAACTGCACACATCTTCTGGCAGGGTGCCAACCACCCTAGGATACAGGTATTATGTAAACCACCTCTTAAAAAATGTTTCACTTAAAAGTGATGCACTGAAAGATGTAAGAACGCTTCTTGACAACCGTTCAGACAGTTTGATTGAAGTTGTAAGCGAACTTGCAAAATTGATTGCAAACGCCGTAAACTATCCAACTGTGATTGTTGCCAATGGGTATGACCAACTTGTCATTCAAAACATCAAAGTTTTTCCACTTGTTGACAAACAAGCCCTTACGCTTATCCAAACCAAAAGTGGATACATTACAAACACCATTAAGACAACTGCAGACCAAAAGTCTTGCCAAGATGCATCAAAGTATTTGACAAAGTTCTACAAGAACAAAACAATCAAAGAAATGTTTGACACGATTGAAGAAACAGAAAATCAAATGCTGACTGAAATTGCTTCTTTCAAAACCATTGTTGACAACTTGATTGATGGCATGAAAGAAGTTTTGAAACGCAAAAAAGTAAGCATAGAAACCAACGGGTCTTCTGCCCTACTGTCTTCTGGACAAGACAATTTGGAGCAAACAAAAAACGTGCTTAAACTTTTGGACAATCAAACAGAACTTGAAAAAGCATTTGGCGTTGATGAAAGCGAAAAAGACCTTTCAATCACACTGGTTGAAGAAGAAAGCCAAAGTGGTTATGCACTTATTAAAGCACCAATCATTATTGACGGAAAAGCAGTTGCACAAGTTGGTGTTATGGGGCCACAGCGTATGGACTACAGGGGCATTGCTTCTGCACTTAAAGTTGTGATGAGCGAACTTCAGGAAATCAGCAAAAAAAAGGAGTTAACCGATGGATAAACACAAAAACTGCAAAAAACACGAAGACAAAAAACATGAATGCGAATGTGAACATTGCACCTGCCACGAAGAAACTGACCTGAACTATCAAACAAATTTGGAAGAGAAGGTTTTAGAGTATGTGCAAACAGCACAACGCTTGCAGGCAGACTTTGACAACTATCGCAAAAAATCGCTTGAGCAAATTGCACAAAGTAAGTACGATGGCATGGCAGATGCAGTAACAAAAATGATGCCTGTGCTTGACAGCATTGCAAGTGCAAAAAAAATGATTAAGGAAGAAAAACTGCTTGAAGGGTTTGTGATGATTGAAAACCAACTTTTAAATGCATTTTCTTCACTTGGGGTTGAAAAAATTGAGGCACTAAACCAGCCTTTTGACCCAAAACTTCATAACGCACTTGCCGTACAAAACAATCCAGATTTTGATGATGACATCGTGCTGGAAGAATACCAAGCAGGTTATAAACTAAACGATAAAGTTATAAGATATTCTCAAGTTATTGTAAACAAGAAGGAGGAGGAATAAAACTATGGGAAAAATTATTGGAATCGACTTAGGAACAACAAACAGTTGTGTTGCAATTATGGAAGGTGGAAAAGCAACCGTTATTGCAAACAAAGAAGGCGAACGCACAACACCAAGCGTTGTTGCCTACACAAAAAATGGTGAACGCCTTGTTGGCACAGTGGCAAAACGCCAAGCAATCACCAACCACGAAAACACCATTCAATCAATCAAACGTGAAATGGGCACAAACTATAAGGCAAAACTTAATGGCAAAGAATATTCACCACAAGAAATTTCTGCAATGATTCTTGCAAAACTTAAGGCTGATGCAGAAAGTTATCTTGGCCAAACAGTTTCTCAGGCTGTAATCACAGTGCCTGCATACTTTAATGACAGCCAACGCCAAGCAACAAAAGATGCTGGCAAAATTGCTGGGCTTGAAGTGCTTCGTATTATCAACGAACCAACTGCTGCTGCACT
>JAFQUU010000056.1 GCA_017408305.1 Clostridia bacterium
ATAGAGTCTTATCAAAAAATGCTTGCAACTGGCGTTGATGCAGTTATGATTGGCAGAGGTGCCTTGGGTGCCCCTTGGATTTTTAAGCAACTTCTGGGCAAAAAAGTTTCCGAAAGCGAAAAGTTTGAAGCAATCAAAAAACATATTTCACTTCTTCAAGGCGTTTATGATGAAAAGTTTTTGACTGCATACCTTAGAAAACACTTTTTGTGGTATGTAAAAGGAAAAGCAGGAATTGCACAAAAAAAAGTTGAACTTGCAAAAACCACAAAATTAGAAGACTCCCTTAAAATTTTAAAAGAAGTATTTAATGCATAAAGTCAAGAAAAATCTTGATTTTTTTTATTTGACTTGATTTGCCCTGATATGATAAATTTTATTTGAAAAGGATAAAGTAATATTATGAAAAAAACAATAAAAAATCTTGATGACCTTCAGGGCAAACGCGTTTTTTTGCGTCTTGACCTTAATGTTCCACTTGACGAAAACGGAAATGTAACCGATGACACACGCATTGCTGCAGCGATGCCAACCATTAAATATCTTTTAATTAAGGGTGCACGAATCATTATTTGCTCTCATCTTGGCAGGCCTAAAGGCGAAAGAAAAGAATCTATGTCTCTTCTGCCTGTAGCAAAAGCACTGATTAACTATCTTCCACTTACAAAAATTAAGTTTTCTTATGACTGCATAGGCGAAAAGGTTGAAAAAATGACTCACGAACTTAAAAACGGCGAAATCCTTATGCTTGAAAACATACGCTTTTATAAGGAAGAAGAAAAAAATGACATTGTTTTTGCAAGACGCCTCGCAAGGCTTGCAGACATATATGTTACTGATGCTTTTGGTGCATCACATCGCCACCACGCAAGTGTTGAGGGTGTTGCAAGACTTCTGCCAAACGCAATGGGCTTTTTGATGGGCAAAGAAGTAAACACACTTTTGAAAATCACAGAAGACGCACAAAAACCTTTTGTGGCAGTTTTGGGTGGTAGCAAAGTTGCAGACAAAATTTATGTGGTTATGAACCTTCTTAAAAAAGCCGATGCAATTTTAATTGGTGGTGGCATGGCCTACACTTTCCTTAAGGCAAAGGGTGTGGAGATTGGCCAGTCTTTAGTGGAAGAAGACAAACTTGACCTTGCACGCGAAATTTTGAGAGAGGCCGAAAAATATAACAAACAAATTTTCCTTCCAATTGACCATAAGTGTGCACCAAACTTTGCAACAAATGTAAAACCTCAATTGACAAGTGGTCAAGACATTCCAAAGCATCTTATTGGCATGGACATCGGCCCAAAAACCGTGAAACTTTATTCAAAAATTATTTCAAAGGCACGCACAGTGATTTGGAATGGACCTATGGGCGTGTTTGAGTTTGATGCATTCAGCGATGGCACAAACAAAATTGCAAAAGCAATTGGTGCATGCCACGGCACAACAATTGTTGGTGGTGGCGACAGCATTGCTTCAATCAAAAACCTAAAACTTCACAACAAAATCACACACATATCAACCGGTGGTGGCGCTTCCCTTCAACTTCTGCAAGGCGACCTTCTTCCTGGCGTTGAAGTTATTGAAAATATTTAAAAAAATCAGCAAAAATTTTTGCTGATTTTTATTTTTTATATTAAAAATAATTATTTTTTAATAAAATTAAATTATTTTTATTTGTTTTTTATATTTTTTAATATTTTTCTTTTATGGGCGAAAACATTGTGGCACAGGATTTCTTTTTCTATGTTTTTTACTGAGGTAGGTTTTATGTAAAGTGTTTAAATGATATCTTCTAAAACATTTTGTGCCTTTTATGTCTAAAGGAGGCATATTTATTTTTTCTATCTTGCCACTATCATAAAAACAATACGAACGCATTCTTTTCAGTTTTGGCAAATCCACTTCTTTTATGTTAGGACAATTCTTAAAACCAGACATCCCCATTCCCTCTAATTTTGGAAGAAAAACCTTTTCAAGTTTAACCGAGCCCGAAAAACACTCATACCCCATACTTCGTAAGTTTGGAAGATTTAATGTTTCAAGGTTAATCATTTTACCAAAAGAACCACCCCATAACCCTTCAAGATTTTCAAGACTAAGATTTTTAACCTCAGGGGCAAGTTCAAAACACCCACCACCAATACTTCTTACCTCAGGCATATTGATGCTTTTTAATGATTTTGTTTTCTCAAAACACATTCTGTGCATAGACTTCAAGCTTGGCAAATTTATGGTTTGTAAAGAATTAGCCACTGAAAAACTTTGTTGGTCAAGTTCAACAAGTTTTGGAAGGTCAAGATGCTGAAGTTTTGTTTTCTTAAAACAATGTTCTTCAATCTTTTCAAGGTTTGGAGCAAAAAGTTTTGTAAGATTAGGTGTCTCTTTAAAATTTGACTCTCCAATTATTTTGGCATTTGGAAGAGCAATACATTCAAGATAACAGTTTCTTTCAAAAAGTTTGGCAGGCACTTCTTCTCGTTCATCATAGTAGCCAATCATCTGCCCTTTTTCGTTGACAACAAATTTTATTAAATTCCCACTTTCGGTTTTAATGGACACAATTCTTGAACCTTTTTGACCCGCGTTTTTGACATCCATTTCAACAATTTTTTCATTATCGAATGGGTTATCCCCTGGGTAGCCAAGAGCAGACAGCACAACCTTTTGTTTTGTATCAAAAACCCAAAAATCCATCATTATAAATCTTGATTTATCTCTATGCCTTGCACGACTGTTGAGAATCGCCACATTTTCTGCACAATAATAAATGTTATTAAGTTCGTAGTTGTAGCGATAATACTTTCCGTCATTTGCCAAAATATAGTTTTCAAGATGAAACCTGTTTTGGCTTTTAAGGTTAAAACCATAATGGAACTCAAAACTTTCAGTAAGGCCAGAGATAATGTTTTCAAGGTTATTAGAAAATGTTGCATCATGATTTTCAACAGAGTGGTTATACCTGTTTTTTATGCTTAAATAATTTGTTGCACCTCTTTGAAATTGAAGTGAGATAACTGATGTGCCATATTTATCTTGTCTTTCTGGATTTGCACTAGGTTTTATATCTTTTGCATTTTTCTTGATAGCAAAAAAAATGAATTGATGATGGATTCTTGAAGGGTCATTAAACGTGCAAAGTGCTTCATCTTGTCGCCAATATTTTTTAAATGACAAAACGTCGCCAGTTGTTTCGCATTGAAAAAGGTCATACCCTTTTTTAGCCATAAGTTCTTCTGGAGTTGGTGGAACATCAATAAATTCATGGGCATTTGATTTGTCTTCCTCATTTTGCAAAAAAAGCCACATTATATATTCTTTAAAATCCATCTCTTTATTTTGCTGGGTAATATCTTCAAACAAATAATGAGATGGCGTAAATCTGCTTTCCAAAATTTCAGACAAACGGCCATCTTCTTCCAAAATCGTTGGAAAGTTTTGCCTGCAAAATTTTGCAAATGCTTCGCCATATTTGCGTTTTAAAAGTTTGTACTCTTCCATTTGGGCTCCTTTCCCTAAAATATACCACAAAAACGAATTTTGTCAAGGCATAAGTTAAGGACTTAAAGCATATCTTACGCTATGAAAAAAATTATTGTTTGCTTTTTTGTTGCCTTAATATTTGTAAGCACTTGGGGGTGTGGACTTAACCTTGAAAAAGAGGCTGAAAACCTTAACACCTACACTGCAAGCCTAGAGTTTGATGAAGAAAACCACACGCTTTCTGGAAACATGAAAGTGGATTTTTGTAATAAAAGTAATTCAACGCTTAATGAACTTAAATTTAACATCTACCCTAATGCTTTTAGGGAAAACAGCGCCCAACCTGTAATTAGTCTTGCCAAAAGCAAGGAATGCTATTATAACGGGGAAAGTTATGGCAATATTGAAATTTCAAAGGTTCAAGGAGCCAACACATCAAGTTTTGAGATTTGTGGAAGCGATGAAAATATTTTAAAAGTTAATCTTCAAAGCCCAATCCAGCCAACCCAAAGCACGAGCATAGAAATGGAGTTTGTAATTACACTCCCAAACATCAGCCATAGGTTTGGATACGGCGAAAACACTATAAACTTTGGCAATTTTTTGCCAACGCTTTGCGTGTTTGAAAATGGTAAGTGGCAAGAAATTGAATATCACTCAAACGGCGACCCTTTTTACAGCGAAGTGGCAAACTATCATATAACATTTTCTTACCCTGAAAACATGATTTTGGCAAGCACTGGCATATGCCTTGACACCCAAATTTTTGAAGGAATAGCCACAAAAACAATTTCTGCACCAGCAGTTAGGGACTTTGCCATGGTGTTAAGCGATAAGTTTTCAGTTGTAAGCAAAGAAGTTGATGGCATAGAAGTTAAATACTTCTATCACAGCGACCTAAACTTCACCACAAGTCTTGAAACTGCAGTAAAAGCAGTGGCAACCTTTAACAACCTTTTTGGCAAGTACCCTTATGGAGAACTTTCTGTTGTTGAAGCAAACTTTTGCATTGGTGGCATGGAGTTTCCAAACCTTGTACTTATTGGCGATACGATAGATAATTACGACTCCTATCAAATGGTAATTGTCCACGAGATTGCACATCAATGGTGGTACGGTGTTGTGGGCAACAACCAAACATCTTATGCGTGGCTTGATGAGGGGTTGACAGAGTTTTCTACTGCACTGTTTTATGAAAAAAACGCAGGTTATAACTTAACCTACGAACAAATAATTTCTAATGCAAACACAAATATGCAAGTTTTCTCAAAAGTTTTCAGCGATGTTGTTGGCAAAGTTGACACTTCTATGAATAGAAACCTATCGGACTTTGAAACAGAAAACGAATATATCTATTCAACATATGTAGAAGGCATGCTTTTGTTTGATGGCCTTAAAAACCTGTTAAGCGAAAAAGTTTTGATTAAGTGCCTTAAAAACTATTTCACCACTTTTGCATTTAAAACCGTAACGCCAGCAGACATGATTGCATCTTTTGAGAAAACCTCTTCACTTAACCTTGAACCATTTTTCAACTCTTGGATTCAAGGCAAGGTTGTCTTTACCTCTTAAAGTGAAACAATTTCAACATCAAGTTTTATAGAAACCGTTTGGTGAAGTTTAAGAGTGATGCTTTCTTTACCAACGGTTTTTATTGGTTTTTCAACCACAATGTGTTTTTTGTCCACTTCAAAGCCTTGCTCTTTAAGCCTGTCTGAAATTTCTTTTGATGTTACTGCACCAAAAATCTTTCCGTTCTCTCCACATTTAACAGGAACTGTAAGCGTTACACCCTTCAAGCGTTCTGCAAGATTTACTGCAGCCTTGCGTTCTTCTTCTGCATGAAAAGCCTTTGCCTGTTTTTGAAGTGTGTTTTCGTTCATAGCAGAAGAATCTGCTGTTTTTGCAAACCCATTTTTAAGCAAGAAGTTTTTGCCAAAGCCGTCTGCAACATTAACAACATCACCCTTCTTGCCTGTGCCTTTTACATCTTTTAATAAAACTACTTTCATAATTTCCCCTTTTATAATTATATCTTAATCACAATTTCAAAATTTGTCAATCATTTTGATTATCTTAACAATTTCCACATCAAAGTGTTGTTTACACAACCAAATGTGGTTGTTTGACATTTTATTACATTTTTGCCACTAACTAGACAAATTTTGGCAAAAACCCATTTCTAAAAAAAATGAAAAAAAAAGTTTTTTGGTGTATGCTGGCTATGGTGAAAAAACAGGAGGAATTTATGGAAAATACACCTAACAAGAAAATCAAAATTTTTTTTGCAGACAACAGTAAAGAAGACCTTTTAAAAATTACAAAACACTTTGAATCTAACGCAAATTATGAAATTGTAGGCAGTGAAACTGATGCCAAACAAACACTAGAAATGCTTTCAACAACCGAAGTGGATATACTTGTTATGGACATTATGCTTGGTGGCATGGACGGCTTTGAATTCATGGAAAAAGCAAAAAGCACTCTTGGCAGCAAAATGCCTAAACTTATGATTGCGTCTTGCCTATCGCACAGTGGGTTTGTAAACAAGGCTCTTTCACTTGGGGCAGAATATTATATGATAAAACCTCTTGACTTTAAGGTTTTGGAAAACAGAATAACAGACATCTTCAGTTTTAACAGCACAATGCAAACAAAACAAACACGCACAGAAAACAAAGCACTTGATGAAAAAATTTCAAACATCTTCTTAACCGTTGGCATACCAGCACACATCAAAGGCTATCAATTTCTTCGTGAAGCAATCAAGATGGCAATTGAAAAACCAGAAATTGTAAGCAGTATTACAAAGGAACTATACCCTTCAATCGCTGAAAAATTTCAAACAAGTTCTTCAAAAGTTGAAAGGGCAATTCGCCACGCCATTGAGGTTGCTTGGAACAGAGGCAAAATTGAAAACATCAACAGCATTTTTGGCATAAAAGTTTATAACCAAAACGAAAAACCTACAAATGGCGAGTTTATTGCACTTGTGGCAGATAAGATGCTTATGGAAGGATTTTAAGTTTTAAAGCCCCAAAAAGTTTGACATGGGCTTTTTTTTTATTTATATTTATAATATATAAATACTTAAAATGCCATACTATGCCTAAAAGGAGAGGATTTTGACAAAAAAAGCAAAACTTGCAAGTAGTATTGTTGTTGCACTGTTTGTTGCAGTTATGATTCCAGTTGCCATTTTTGCAGCAAGTAATCAAACGGTAGGGATTTCAAACTATGTACAATTTTTTGTTGAAGACCTTGAAGGCAAGTTCTACTATGCCATAACAGGCAATCGCTTAGACAAAAACAGCACAACTTCTTCAATGGATGTGGGCTATGACCCAATCTCTAAAACAATCACTCCCCAACTTTTGTTTAAGGCAGAATACAGCACTGATGACGATGACTATTTTGTCTATAACGGAACAGGTGGCATTGTTTTAGACCAATCAATTCCAGTGCCACAAACTGCAGGTATTGAATTTGATGAAAACCACCAAGAAATTAACTACTACTTTGTTTTTATCAACGAAGCCAAAAGTTCTGAAACCAACCCACGAAGCGTATATGTAACAACCAAAGCCGAGCATTCCTTAAACCCAAACCATGTTGATACATACTGGAGTTATATCATTAAAACCACTGGCCACAGTTCAGAACTTACCCCCCTCAAAACCACTGGCATTTGGACAAACTCTATTGAACAACCAACAATTTTTGAAACAGGAATTGAAGTTCCACCACAAGACAGGGCACTTTATAGTTACATAATTTTAAAGTACACCCTAAAACTTCAACCCACAAATATTGAATTTAAAAACGACCTTAATTTAACAATAACCCTAAAAAGTGCCGAAATTTAAAAGGAGGAATGCTTATGCTGAACAAAGTCATAAAACTTTCAACAATAGTGCTTGGGCTTTTTTGTAGCGTTTTTATGATTTTTACAAGCGTACACGCAGCCTCTCAACAAGCAAGTCAGGTTTCAACCACTGTCACCTACACCCCTGGCATTTTGGTTCGAGTTGAAGCAATTGTTGATGATGGCGCCCCTGAAATAATCTTTGACAACTACACTGGCGCTGGTGTCAACAACACTCACTTCTCTGTAACACCTAGCTTGCCTACAGGCACACTCACAAGCCCAAATGTAATTAAGTTTAGGATTACAAACTACACAGAAAACAAAGACATTGTTGCATCAGTTGAACTTGTAAACAACGCACCACAAAGCGTGTTTATGGAAATTATTGATGAAAGCAAAACTGAAGTTAAAACAAATCAAATCAACCGTAAGGAAGACAAATTGCCAGCAAACTCTGGCGAGACAAACACTTTTCATTTGATTTCATATTTTCAAAATGCCGAAGCACACCTAATTATAAGAATTCAAGAAGTTAATGTACAGGAATAAAAAATCCCTTTCTACTTTTTAACTAGTTAGGGATTTATTTTTAATTTGCATAACACAAAACTCAAGAGGTTTGTCGAGCCCATTTTTTAAGTCTTCCACTGTCTCGAATACTTCTTTGTCAACTGCAAAAGGTTGTTTAATGCTTTGGCGTTTCTTAACAACCTTGCAAACAACAAGTTTTTTTGAACATTTAAAGCGTATCCCACTTTTTGCCTGCGAAACACCACCTGCATAAGCATAAAACTTATAGGGTTGCCCAGCATTTTGACCAACAAGAAAACCTCCTTTATTTTTAAGTCTTGCAGCCAAAACGATTGAAGCAGAAAGAGAGTTGTTATTTACAATACCAAAATACTCAAAATTTTGCTCATCCATTACATCAAAAATTTTATTGAACATATCGGCGTATCCACCTGGGTTATCTCGAAGGTCAACCACCACAGGTTTAACGCCACAAGTTTGAATAGTGTTTAAAACAAATTTATTGAAATTTTCATCATAGCCTTTGGGCAAATCTTGACTTGAAAGGGAAAAATCCTTAATCCTAAAATAGTAATAGTCATTTCTATTTTCAAACCAATATGGTTTTGTTGGCTTAAAAATATACTGGTTTTTATCGCAAACCACTGCTTCTACCCTTACTTTTTCAACTTTGCCATCCTGCTTTAAATCTAATGTGATATATTCTTCTGTTGCCACACCTATAATTTTTAAAATACTAAGATATGTTAGATGCGTGCATACCCATCTATATTTACCAATTGGCAATTCACTTGGCAATATATCAAAAAGTAAGGTTTCGACTTTAGAAATAGCGTGGTTGTTTATCCCAACAATTTCGCTAAACAAATATTTTTTGTCCAAAAACCTTTCATCAAGGTTTGAAATATAATATTTACCATCCAGTCTTTTTACTTCAAACGGAAAGTCTTTATCTAATGCAAATGTCAAAAAACAAGTTGTGTGCAAGTCTCCAATCATAGAAAACAGATGTTTTAACCAATAATTTTGCTTGTAAATATCAAATGACGCCCAATCTTTTTTTAGAAAATTTATCTTATGCCAAAATGCTTTTTTTGAAACCCTACAATACAAATTTGGGTGCTGATTTTCCAAAATTTTAAAGAGTTCAACCAAATCACTATGCTTTATTTCCATACAAAAAATATATCATAAAAAATACTTTTTTTCAAATAAAAAAACCTGCATACATTTATGCAAGTTTTTTGGTTGGGGCAAGCCCCAAAAATTAATCTGCTTGGAAAGGCAAAAGTGCCATAACGCGTGCACGCTTGATTGCAACTGCAAGTTCGCGTTGGTGTGCTTTGCAAACGCCTGTTTGACGGCGTGGCAAAATTTTACCTTTTTCTGAAATATAGTGACGAAGCATTGCTGTATCTTTATAGTCAATCACCTTAACTTTGTTTGTGCAGAAAGCACAAACTTTTTTCTTGCCACCAGAGCGTTTGTTGTATTTTTTGCGTTCTGGTTGTGCTTCTTTTGCAGGTGCTTTTTCTTTAACTTCTTCTTTAATTTCTTCTGCCATAAGTGTTTCTCCTTTTAAAAAATATTAAAATGGAAGGGTGTCATCATCAACAGGTTGAAGGTCAGCCACCACTTCGGTTTTTGATTCTTTAACATAAGAATCTTCATCTGCACCATTTTGCTTGGTGCTTAAAAATTCAACTTCATCAGCAGTGATTTCTGTGATATAGCGTTTTGTGCCATCG
>JAFQUU010000057.1 GCA_017408305.1 Clostridia bacterium
TGTTTTTGCAGAAGAAAATGACAAGAAGTACGAATATGTTGTGTCAAGGGTAAATGGCCTACTTACCGTTTCTGGACAATATGAAAATGGTGGCACATACGGCCTTGGTGCAACCGAAAATATTGAAGATGTAATGAGGGTTATTGAGTATGACCGTCAAGTTGATGGTGATTATCAAGATATAAAAATCAATTTTGACAATATTGCTCTTGGCAACAGTTCTTTGGAATTTACAAAAGGTCATGTTGTTCTTTCCGGAAGTTTGACTGCTTCAAGTTATTCATCTTTTGGGTTGGTGTATGTAAAAGGTGCAAGCGTAACTTTTGAAGATATATCACTTACAAATAATGGATATTCTTATTTGGTTAGAAATGATGGCTCAGGTGTGCTTAATTTTGTTTCTGGCAACTTTTCTTCACTTTCAACCACAGTTATCAGTAAAGGTCCTGCCGATGTTGTGATTACAGGTGGCAGTTTTACTTCAGATCGTTCGTCTGTGATTGATTTTATGCCATCAAGCCCTGTGGCAAAGGTAAAGATTTTGGCAAGCACATCTCAAACAAGGCTTAATTCCAAAGTGCAAGATGTACCAACTATAAAAGCAAAAAATGCTGTGCTTGAAATTAGTGGTGGTACAATTAAAAATCTTGCAAATGGCAAGGCAATAAGTTTGGACAATGTCTTGTTTAGTGTAACAAGCAATCCCAAAATCTCTGGTGGCGATATTGCCATAGAAACAAACCAAAAAATTATTGCAAATGGATACAATGGTGGGGTTGTTTCAGTGGTTTTTAATGCTGATTTAGTTTCTGGCCAAACAGTTGTTGTTGAAGGAATAACTGAACCACTTTTTGTTTTAAAGAATCAAGGGTTTACAGTTTCTGAAAAAAACGGAAATCTTGTTGCGTTTAAAACTCACAGCATAACTTATGCTGACCCAAGTGGCTATTTAAGGTTTGTGCCGATTGAAAACAACCAGTTTTTGGAAGGAGAAGAGGTGGTTGTGCAGATGCCATCTTCTGCAAGTTATAAAACCAATGCATTAAATCTTGTAAACTTTTTGGGTTGGAGTGAAGATGTTGGCGCAACTTCTGCAACTTATACAGACTTAAGTCCTGCCATTACTGTTGGCGAAAGTGATATAACCCTTTATTCTGTGTGGGAAAACAAAGAATATCATATAAATTATTTGGGTATTGCTGATTCGATTAACCACAATCCACTTGAGTACACAACAAATACCGAAATTTCTTTTGAAAATCCTGAAAAAAGATATTATAAGTTCACAGGTTGGGTGGTAAATGGCACTGGCACTCCAAAAACAGACCTTGTTTTGCCAAGTGGCACTTTTGGAGACTTAACGCTTACTGCCACTTGGGAACTTGAGGAATACAATATCAATTATAATGGTTTGCCAAATGAGGCTGTATTATCGCTTAATCTTCCAACAACCTACACAATTGAAACCCAGCCCCTTGAAATAAATTTAAGCAAGGTTATGCTTTTGGGCTACACCTATTTTGGTGTGTACTTGGATGCAAACCGTACAATCCCTTGTGATGAAATAATATATTTTGATCCACAAAAGCATGATGACAATAGTCAAAACTTTAATGACCTAAACGAAATTGGGCAAGATATAAATATATATATTGATGCCACTCCGTACTTTAATGGTACTGGCAACGGAACGGCAGAAAACCCATTTATGATTTCAAGTGCAGAGCAGTTTGAAGCACTGCTGTTGGGGCAAAAAATCAAAACAAGCAAACTTATATATGTAAAATTGCAAGATGACATTGTTTTTGACAAGGCTTTTGCACAAAATGCAAAGTTTATTGGCTTTGTGCTTGATGGTGCAGGTAAAACAATTTTTGCAGAAACATTGACCAAAACAACAGAATCTATTGCGTTTTTGCCTGTTGTGGAAGATGCAGAAATTAAAAATCTTAAACTGTGTGCAGAAGAAAAAACTCTTTACGCAAACTCAAAAACAAGTTTTGCTGGGTTTGCTGGCAAAATTGTTGATTCAAAACTTCAAAATATAGAGATATCTTTGCCTGTAAATTTTGTTTGCGATGGCATTTCAACAGTTTCAACAATCAAATTCGGTGGACTAACTCTTAACGCAACCAACTGTGTTTTTGATTCCGTGGCAAATGTAGGAGATTTTAATGTTTCGGTGCTTTCTGGTGGTGGTGATGTCAACATCTATGGTGCTGGGCTTGTTGGTTTTTCTGCCAATAATTGCCTTTTTGTGAATTGTAAACAGATTGGCGATATTGAGGTAAGAATCAACTCCCTGCCTTATGAAACCTACACATATATTGCAGGCCTTGCGTGCCTTGAATCAAACAACAAGGTTGTAAACAGCCTAAATCGTGGCACGATAACTCTTGAGCAGGTTGATGACAATCCAGTTATTGTTTGTGGACTTGTGATGCCGTTTGGAGAGGACAATAGCCTAAAAAATGTTGCAGTAACAAATGCTGTGGCACTTGAAAGTTCTGAAAAAGTGATTGTGGAAGAAATCGCTCTTGCAACTTGTCAAAAGGTAGAAGCGTTTTCAGCAGGTCATTTTGCTGGTGCAAATGCAGAAAACACCATTAAAAAACTTGTTAAAAACATTGACAGTTTGCAAGTGGAAATGGGGACAGAAATTTCAACATGGTTTTTTGATAAAGATGGCAATCTTGATTTCACAAATGGTTTGTATGTCCACTACATCGGCAATGGCATGATGCCAAACAAAACGCTTTATTTTGCCAGTCATGACCAAGCGAAAAATGCCTACATTGGTTTTGATACAAACAAGTATATGTTCTATGGCTGGAAAACTGAAAGTGGTGAATATATTGATTGGGACAATGTCTTTGGTCCAAGCATAACACTAACTGCAGATTATGCACTTTTTGATGACCTTATTTTAAATGAGCAAATCAAGGTTGTGGTGGCAGAGGCAGTTGTTCTTGTTTTGGTGCTTTTTGTGATGTGGCTTTTTGATAGGAAAAAACCAGTTTACTTTATTAAGTCTGGTCGTCCAATGGGTATGGTTAGGGTTGCACGCACAAAACCTGTGCCTATGCCAATAGAGTTTGAAGGCAAAATTTGCTTTATGGATGAAAAAGGTTGCAAACCTTTCCTTAAAAACAAAATGCCTTGCCACAAACTTACGCTTTATGTTTTTGATGAGTTTAAGCAAAATCGCCTTGAGGGAAGGCTTAGGGCAAAAGAGCAAAATCAAAAGCAACTTGCACTAAACCAAATCCTTCTTCATGGCATAATGCGTGAAAGGCAAAAAGAAATCAAAAGGGCAAAGCATGCAAAGGTGAATAAATCGTTAAAACCTCAAGTGCAAAAACCTATAAGCGACAATAAAAATATTGTTGTAAATGGCACAAATGAAAATAAAATTACAATCATTAAAAAAGAAATAAAAATTGTAAAACCTGAAGAAAGTTTTGCAGAAAAAAATAAAAATACATCTAAAAAAATCAAAAAATCAAAAAAATAAATATTTTCATATAATAAAATATCAAAAAATAATTTTTTGGTGTTTTATTTTTTTTGTTTGTATATTTATAATCAAAACATTTAAAAAATTTTGTTCATAGTCTCAAATGTTTTGCATATACTACTTTTAATTACTGAAGATTTAGTTCCCCGATAAAATTTTGTCGAAAAAAGAAAAATATGGTAAATTTAGTTGACTTTAGAAAATAGGTGTTGTATCCTAAAGTTGTTAAATCCTATCTCTGCCGTATTAATTTTGTAAACAAAGTTATCGAAGGGATGGGAAACCAAAAAATAATAAAAGGAAAGGAAAATTATGAAAAAACTGAAAAAAGGTTTTACGCTTGTTGAACTTGTAATCGTAATTGCAGTAATCGCTGTTTTGGCTGCAGTTTTGATTCCAACTTTCTCAGGCATAATCCAACGCTCAAAAATTTCAGCAGACACACAACTTGCTAAGCAACTTAGCACACTTGCAGCAGATGCAGACACAATCCAAGAGTTTGTTGATGCAGTAGAAGCAGATGACAATCTCTCTGTAAACAGCCTTGTTGCACAAGCAGCAGGCAACAAATTCTTGTGGGTTGAAAAAGCAGCGTCTCACTCAATTGTTTATGTTGATGGTTCTTTGAAACCAATCGGTGACAACATTCCACAAGACATCCTTACAGATGCAAAACTTTGGACTGTTGTTACAGCAGCAAACCAAGTGGTTAACAATGCAAAACTTAACTACTTCTTGGCTGTTGATTCAAACCAAAACTTTGTTTTGAACAATATTGTAAGTTTTGACACAGGCAAAAACACACTTAAAGGTAACCTTACAATCCAAAACAATGAATCAAACAACGCTGCAGACCTTAATGGTAACTTTGCTGGTACAATAACAATCAACGCACCAAATGCAACAATCAACCAAAACGGTTCAGTTGCAACACTTGATGTAACAGCAGTTGCAGGCAACTCTCTTCATGTAAACGGTTTTGTTAAAAACCTTAATGTTAAAAAATGTAAAATTGAACTTGCAAACACAGCATATGTTTCAAAACTTACTGTTAAAGCAACAGAAGCAAAAGTTATCAATGGTGGCGTAGTTGCAGAACTTAATAAAGACCGAGGTGTAACTCTTTCTGAAACAAACTTTGTTAAATCAACAGGTACAGTTCTTGCAGCAACAGAAAATTCAGGTATTAATGCTGCAGATTACAAAAACAACAACTTTGCAATCTCAATTGCAGACCGTGCTGGTCTTGAAAACTTCCGTGATGCAGTAAACGGTGGTGCAACATATCAAGGCATTACAGTTGGTCTTACAGCAGACATCACACTTAACGATGGCTGGACACCAATCGGTGAATTTGCTCGTGCAAAAACAGCACAAGGCTTCCAAGGAACATTTGATGGCAATGGCCACACAATTTCAAACCTTAACAACAAAGGTTATGTTCCTGCAGAATCTGCACTTTTCTCAAATGAAACAACAATTGCAAACAAAAAAGAATACACATATGGTTTGTTTGGATTTGTTTCTAACGCAACAATTATTGACCTTAAACTTACAAATGTAGATATCGACATTCCTTCAAACACATCTGCATATGGCGACAGTGTTGCTGCACTTGTTGGATACTCTTACGGCAGTATTACACTTGAAGACATCACAGTTGGTGAAGTTGTACAAAACACAAGCAGAATTGCTGCTTATGATGGTGTTGGTGGTATCCTTGGTCGTGCTTATGGCGACGGAAACTTTGCAACAGATACAGATGTTGTAACAATTATGGATTGCCAAAACTATGCAATCGTTTCTGCTGGTGAAAAAGCAGGTGGCATTGTTGGTCTTATTTCAAACAAAGCAAAACTTGATATTAACAATGCAAACAACTATGGCACAGTAAATGTTACTGCAGAAGGCCTTGTAAGAAATCAAGCTTTTGCTGGTGGAATTATTGCAATGGTAGGTAGCCCAGCAGAAGAAAGTAAAATTGAAGGTTCAACAAACAATGGTAATGTAACAATCACAAGCAATCTTGCAAATGGTCAATACTTTGCTGATGGTATTATTGGTGAAACAAGTACTGAAACAGGCAGTGCAACAGAAGTTGCTACTCCAAACACAACAAACAACGGAACAGTTACCACACCTCAAGCACAAGCGTAAATATCACAAAAAACCACATCATGTGGTTTTTTTTTATGCAAAAAATGCCATATAATTGCTAAAAATCAAATGCTGTGTTATAATAAAAGTATGAAATCAAAAAAGGGCTTTACACTTCTTGAACTTTCAATCGTGATTGCAGTTTCGGCAATTGCTATGGCAATGCTTTCGGTTGTGATGATGCAAACAAATTCATTTGTGGCAACAAAAAATCTTCAAACTGCAAGGCTTACTGAAACAGAGTCTTTTGAAAAAACATTTGCCTTGGCAATTGAAGAGTTTCAGTCTTTAGGCTATTCAATTCAAAATGCAGAAAACCAAAGCCAAATTGTTTTTTGGGGGCAGGGCGAAAGCAATGTAATTTTGTTCCAAGAAAACACGCTTTGGAAAAATGAAGAAAGTTTGGCTGAGTTTCAGGAAATTCAAAATGTCAGTTTTACAAATAATGACAATATAATAAAATGCACTCTTGCTTTTGATGAAAACACTACGCATACCCTAATATTCACTAAAAGGATTTAAATATGGCACTAAGTAAAAAAATTGAAAATTTGGTTCTTCAGGTTGACCCTAAAAACAAACTTGTACAGGTTTTAAGAACATTTGGCGACAGTCAAAAAGATGTTGTGATTGAACAATTGTCTTGCGATAAAGAACTTTTTGAAAACAAACGCATTTTTGAGGTGCTTGATAGCGTGCTTTCTGCATACCTTGCCGACAGCCCAATCACCAATCCAACAGATGTGTTTTTTGTGCTTGCAGACTACTTTATTTCAAATGATATTATCGTTTTGCCAGTTTTGCCACCTGCAAAACAAAAGGTGGCACTGTGGACAGAACTTAAAAAAACATATCCACACTTTGAAACCCTGCACTTTGCAACAACCGTGCTTTTCAAAAACAAAAAGCGTGTTGTTTATGGCGTGAGTATGGCACAAAAAACAATTGTGCAGGACTGCATATTGATTGCAAAAAAACATGGTCTAAACCTTAAAAATATTTCATACTCTGCAAACGCAGTAAGCAGTGGGTTTTTGGCACTTGGCACAAAACTTAAGGCTGACAATTTCTTGATTTTGGATATTAAGGAAGAAACAAGTTCGTTTATTTATGTAACCAACAAAAAAACTGCAATATTTTTTGGTTTGCCAATTGGTCAAAATGTGCTTTCGGGCAAAACTTTGCAATTTTTGCCAAGCTATGTGGAAAGCAGTCTTGCAGAAAAAGAAGTGTTTGGGCAAACGCACTTGTCTGCACCTTCAGAACCCACCTTTTTTGCTGGCACGATGGACGAAATTGAAGCACGCAGTTTTCAAAATGTTCAAAAGAACAAAAAAGAAGAGCGTATTGCCACGGAAAAATTTTTAAGCACTTTTTCAACGCACAAAACAACGCTTCAAAAAAACTTTTCTGTTTACTTAAGGCACATAAATGCCATAAAAGATGTGTTTGAAGAGTATGGCTTGCCGAAACTTGAGGCCGTTGTTGTAAACTTGCCGAACGAGTTTTTGCCTGCAATAGAAAACAGTGGGCTTTCGGTGCCGATTACAAGTATGGAGGCAGAGTTTGCTGAGCCAAGCCTACTAACTGAGTTTATGGATTTATTTGGCATGATTTACTCTGGTAAATTTAACAGCGAACAAAATTTTTTGAACTAAAGGAAAAATATGAAAAAAGGATTTACTCTTGTTGAAACTGTTGTTGCACTTGCTGTGATTGTTGTAATATCTTTCGCATTTTTTTCTATGGCAACATTTGCAAGCGTAAACCTTGAAAAATCAAATATTAAAAACTATGGAATCATTGAAATGCAAGGGGTAAGTGATGTTTTTAGTGGCACTAATTTTGCAAGTGCAGGGCAGTTTTCAGTGGCAGAATTTGAGGAAAACCTTGCATTTTGTGGGTATGAACTTAAATCAGAAAACGAAGGCTTTACATTTTCAAAACAAATTGATGGACAGGGGCAACCAAACATTAAAGGCAAAGGGTTATATCAATTTTGGATTTCAAAAAACAGTGGGTTTGTAACACTTTCAGGAAAAATCTTTTATGAAGAAAAAGTTTTGTATGAAATGCCAAATTTGGAAAAGGTGGTGAACTTATGAAATCTCACAAAAAAGGATACACACTTGCCACAACCCTTCTTATCATGGTGTTTGTTTTTGGGGTTTCGGCAGTAATGGTTTCGCTTGTGGCAGGGCAAAACAGCATTGCCAAAAAAAATGCACTTGTTTTTGAAGAAAAACTTGCCATAACCCAAATTTGCACAAACTTTGTGGATATGGAAAATCTGCAGTTTAAAGATTACTATCAAGGTTTGGGTTACAGCCTTACAAATTATAATGGCAAAACATTTTTGGCTTATCCACAAAACCCAATTTCGATTGTTACAGAAGAAAACGGATATACGCAAAACCTTTGGGTGGTAAAAAACAATAATGTTTCAGTTGCAAGTGTCCAAAAATCTTTTGGGCAAGTGGTAACCTTTACATATGAAGAAAAGGAGTTTGAAATATGATTTTAACTTATATTCTGACTTTAATTTTAGGGGCATGCGTGGGCAGTTTTTTAAATGTGCTGATTTATCGCACGCCAAATAATCTCAGCATTGTTAAGCCTGCATCACATTGCCCAAACTGCAAAACAAATCTTAGGTGGTGCGATAATATCCCAGTATTTTCGTGGCTATTTTTGGGGGGCAAGTGCCGTTATTGCAAAACGCCAATCTCGCCAAGATACATAATGGTTGAACTTTTAAACACAATCCTTTGGCTTCTTTCGGTGCTTTTGTTTTGGAAAATTAGTCCACTTGTAAGCATTATGTTTGCTCTTGCTTGTTCGGTTTTAATTGTTATAACTTTTATTGATTTTGAACACAAATGGATTCCAGACCGTTTTCAAATCGCCCTTTTGGTGCTTGGTATTGTCCTTACGATTTTTGACCCTATTACATCATATCTAGACCATATCCTTGGTTTTGTGGTTGGTGCAGGGGTTTTGGGTATGTTTTACGGCCTTGGCTGGCTGATTTACAAGAAGGAAGCCCTTGGCATAGGCGACATCAAACTTATGGCTGTTTGTGGGCTGATTCTTGGTTGGAAATGCACTTTGGTTGCCCTGTTTGTTGGTGCAATAGTAGGTGCCATTTCCTGCCTTATTATTCGTGCAGTAAAAAAAGAAGAAGATGTTGAATATGCGTTTGCACCATACCTTGCCCTTGGCACGATTTTTGCAATGTTTTTTGGCAATCAAATCATTTCACTATATTTTTCAATGTTTTAAAAAAGGAGGTAAGAAATCTTGAAAAAGTTTAAGTACACAGCATATAACTTAGACCATAAAAAATACACAGGCTTTTATTTTGCAAATGATGAACAGCACCTAAGAACACTTCTTTCTCAGCAACAACTTTTCTTGATTTCTTGCAAAGAAGTTTCAGACCGTGGCCCTAACGCATTTTTCTCGCTTTCTGGCAAAGTAAAGATGAAGGAACTTGCATACTTTTGTCGCCAACTTGCCATTATGATAAATTCTTCAATAGAACTTATTAACTGCCTAGAAATCCTTAAAAATCAGGTCTTTAGCAAGTATTTCAAGCAAATCCTAGAACGCGTGTACGAAGATGTCCAAACAGGTATGCTTTTGTCTGAAGCAATGGCAAAACACAAAAAGGTTTTCCCAGAGTTTCTTCGCAACATGGTTTATGTGGGGGAGATGAGCAGTTCCCTTGAAAAAGTCCTAGACAATATCGCAGAATACTACGAAAGCGAAATGCGTACAAAATCAAAAATCAAAAGTGCACTTGTTTACCCAATCACGCTGGCTGTACTCACTGTTGCAATCCTTGCCCTTATGATGATTTTGGTTGTGCCAACATTTCGAAATTCTCTCGGTTCAATGGAAATTGAAATGCCAGCCCTTACAATGGCAATCTTTGACATAAGCGATTTCGTAACCCAAAATTTCCTTACACTATTTGGTGGCATTGTTGGTTTTATCGTCCTTCTTAAACTTCTCGGCAAAACAAACTCAGGCAGATTGTTTTTTGACACTCTTGCCATGAAAATCTCGTTCACCAAACGCTATCAAGTGGCCAAAACAACATCAATCTTTGCAAGGTCTTTTGGGCTACTTCTTGCCAGTGGCATGCATATTGTTGATGCCATGGAAGTTGTCCAAAAAATCCTTGGCAACAAATATATAGAAAAAAAATTTGCTCAGGCCACAGAGGCAGTCCGTGGTGGCATAAGCCTTACAAAAGCCATAGAAGATATGCAGGTTTTTCCACCAATGCTGTTGCAGATGGTTAGTGTTGGAGAAAAAACTGCCAGCCTTGATGAAAGACTGCTTCGCACCTCAGGCTACTTTGATGAAGAACTCTCGCATGCCCTCAGTTCAATGATGTCGCTTATCCAGCCACTTCTCATGGCAGTTATGGGCATCTCAATTGGCGTAATATTCCTTGCTGTTTACTCGCCAATGCTTTCAATTATGGGAAATCTTTAAGGAGAATATATGAAGCAAAACAAAGAAATCCTTGCACGCCTTGCCTTCAAAAACAAAATCAGTCAGTCTCAAATTGATGTTCTAGAGAAAGAAATAGACTCTTTCCAAGGTGGCATAGAAAAGTATTTACTCTCAAACAAAATCTGCTCGGAGGCAGACCTTTACAGCGTAATAGCCGATATGTACTGCGTTCCATTTTGCGAAATGCAACTTCTAGAAATAGACAAAACACTTCTAGAAATGTTTGACTACGCCTTTCTTCGCAAGCACAAAATCGTGCCAGTTTCTCGTGCAGAAAATGGCACACTTATTGTTGCAATGGCAAATGTAATGAACATTGTTGCACGCAGTGCAGTGGACAGCTTTGCTGGGCATAATGTGCAGTATATCCAAGTCCAACCAAGCGAAATTAAAAAATATATTTCTTCGCTTGTTGCAGTAAAGTCAACCGAAAACGCTTTAAGCGACCTTGAAAAAGAAAAACTTTTAGACCCCGAAAATACCCCAGAAGAACTTTTGACCGATGAAACAATCAACGCCCCAGCAGTTCGCCTTGTGGATTCGTTTATTCGTGAAGCAATCCTGTTCCGTGCCAGCGATATCCATGTCGAGCCCTACGAAAACCTTGTCAAGGTTCGCTATCGCATAGACGGCGATTTGTCAGAACGCGTGCAGTTCCCAATCAGTTCCTATCCAGCAGTTTCAGCACGCCTAAAAATCATCTCAGGCATGAACATAGCCGAACGCCGTATCCCACAAGACGGCAGAATAAATATGGTTATCAATAACATTGAGTACGACTTTCGTGTTTCAACCCTGCCAACCGTGCACGGCGAAAAATTTGTTATTCGTGTGCTTGATAAATCCTCTTTCAGTTTCAATCGTAAGGACCTTGGTTTCAATCCAGAAGAAAACAAAATTGTGGACAAAATTCTTTCCCACCCACATGGCCTTGTACTTCTCACAGGCCCAACAGGCTGTGGTAAGTCCACCACGCTTTACAGTTTTTTGAAAGAAGTGAACAAGCCTGATGTAAATATCGTAACCGTTGAAGACCCTGTCGAATACACCATGCCAGGCATCAACCAAACACAGGTCAACACCAAGGCAGACATGACCTTTGCAACAGCCCTGCGTAGCATTCTTCGCCAAGACCCCGACATCATCATGATTGGTGAAATCCGTGATGAAGAAACAGCCCAAATTGGCATCCGTGCCGCAATCACAGGCCACCTTGTTTTCAGCACGCTTCACACCAACGACGCCCCAGGTGCAGTAACACGCCTTGTTGATATGGGTGTCAGCAGTTACCTTGTTGGCGATGCAGTCGTGGCAGTCATTTCTCAAAGGCTGGTCAAACACCTTTGTCCAATGTGCAAAAAACGCCATAAAGCCACCAAAGAAGAAATGGAAATTTTGGGTCTTAATAAACCTGAGGACATTTGTAGTCCAGTCGGTTGTCAGTTCTGCAACGGCTCGGGCTATAGGGGCAGAATTGCAGTGCATGAGGTAATGTATGTAACCGACAAAATTCGCTCCCTCATAAACCAAAATGGCACCATTGAAGAAATCCGTAACGCTGCTGAAGAGGCTGGTATGATAAGCCTAAAAGACTCTTGTAAATTCGCAGTCCTAAATGGCGAAACTTCAATTTCAGAGTTCATGACACTTTCAATAGAGGAAGAGCCCGATGTAGAACCTTCTCCCGAACTCCCTCAATAAAAAAATGGCCTAATTTCTTAGACCATTTTTTTATTATTTATTTTTTATTATTTTTTAAAAAAAATATATATTTTATTTTAAAAAATATTAAATTTTAATAAAAAAATATTAAAAACAAACAAAAATATTTTTTTTAATAAATTTTATTTTTTTAAATAATTTTAATTAAAAAAATCCACAGCAAATTTGCTGTGAAAATCTTAACCTATTTTTATCACACAGGCAGGGCGAACACCATGGTTTGAAGTGTAACCACTTGCCCAACTGTTTCCACCCCACGCGTTGTAATAAGCTTGTTCCTTTACTGCTCCTGTGGTAGATATGCTATAACACATATAATATGTTGTATCTGAACTCGTAGTGCGAGAGTAATCATAAAGCCACCACAAATCATTTGTACCATCGGCGTAATAACCGGTAAAATTCAATCCAGTATTTACACATATGTCTGCATGGGCTTTTTTTAAAGGAAAAAGATAGTTTGTTGTGCTATTTACGGTGTTGCTAAATGTTGAATTAAGTACCAAAGTGCCATTGCTTACAAAACTAGAAAGACCACTATTGTTATAAATTGTTGTTATGCTGGATTGTAGCGTTTTTGGGGTACCACTCGAACTTGTATTCCAATATGCCTTGGCTAATATTGTTTCGCTTAGGGCTAACACAGTGTTATCTGCTAACGATGTATTAATGGGTACCAAATCTGATGCAGGTAAAACTACTGCTGGCTTATCTGCAACATAAGATTTACTTTCAACAGCCGTTTTAATTGTTGCACCAGCAGGAGTGCTAGTTTCATATCCGTTGCTGGAAAAATATTTACAAAATGATAAGTTTGTTTTTGTTAACCATGTTTTGAATAAATAATAATCTAATCCACTACCAATATTATTGGCTCTACTTATTATAACCCAATTGATAGCCTTGCTGTTATAGGTGCCCATAGTAATATAAGGATATCCAGTTAACGAACCACTTGATAAAGTACCATTTACTGTAATTCCCCCAAACTTAATTTCTAAACCACTCTCGGTGGTGTAAATTACAGGGTCATTTTTAGGATCTAACCCTAATCCACTAGTGGTAGTGGTTTCAACCATTTCGCTTGCACTTGCCAAATTGTTTGGACTTGCCCCAAGTGGGGCGAAAGCAAACACTCCCGCCGCTCCCATTAAAAGGGCGAGGGAAGCGAAAGAAAATGGTTTTAAAAATTTACTTTTTTTCATAAGATTTCTCCTTTGCAAAAAGTTTTACGAAATACCGTAATTTTGTATTAAAAAAATAGTTATGAAAGCATAACTAAATTCCCCTCGAAATCTTAATTTTCCCCCATTTTAGACCATGGATTACCACTATCCACGGTTCATTTCGCCTTAATTTTTACACCTTGAAACTTGCCAAATTGTCAGCATTTATGCGATATTTATAGGTTCTTCAAATAGTAA
>JAFQUU010000058.1 GCA_017408305.1 Clostridia bacterium
ATGTATTTGCTTTTAAAAAAAAGTATTGACAAAATGCAAAATGTGATATATAACAGTATTGAAGGAGATACAAAAATGATAGACAAAACACAAAAAATCACAGGTAAAAATATCAGTATGAAGATGTTTAAAACCAAACTTGCAGACCTAGAAAGTTATGGTTTTCAAATTCCTGCAAATCTTAAACATCTTGAAAAACTCAAGCTCGATGAGTTTGTTCTTACAAACAATAGTAAAACAAAATTTATTCGCTTGTGGGGTGATACCGAGAAATCTCGTTTCTTTTCAGTTTCTGATTTTAGCGATGGTTTATTCTTTGCAGAAATGGATGTAATTGAAATGCTTACTGATGGTGAATACAAAAACGGCGTAACTTATGATGAACTTGTAGCAAAAAATAAAAAATTTATGACAAGTCAAATAAATGACCTTTCAAAACAAGTTGCATTAAATGCAGAAAAAAACGCTTGCCACACGAGGTAGATTAGACAAATTATTGAGGAGAAAATATAACATGGAAAAGAAAAGTCTTTCACTTGAAGAGATGATAAAATTTGTTGCCCAAGTTGCGGATGGCAAACTGGAAATGCCAAAATTCAAGTCTATGGAAGAAGCGGAAAGGTTCAGCCTGCTTCTCAGTTGTGAAATTGAAAAAAACAAAAAAACTGCACACACAATACCGTTTTTTAAAAATTTTGAAGAATGTAAAAATTATTTTTTAAAAGATGTTGAACATGGTTTTATGGATACGGAAGAGTTTATAGACTATTTTATAGAACGCCATCGCCGTAAACCAAGACCAAGCGAAATTGATGCTTTTGAAAATCGTCAATGGAATAGATATCAAGAAGCAGTGCAAGATGCAGAAGAGCGTGCAGAAAAAATGTATGAAGCACAATTGAATACTATGTTAAAAATTGCTTCTTTGCAAAAAGAACTTTATAATATTGTCAATGCGAAAAAACAGACAGAAGGTCAATCTTTGCCAGCTATGATATTTACTCCGGAAAATGTTTATAAAACCCTTGAAGAGTACAAAAAGGCAAAAGACGCAAGGCAACAAAATTCAAAACCAAGTGTGAGTGAACCCAAAAAGCCTCAGGCAAATCAAAAGTCTTGTAATAAAGGTATGACACCAGAAGAAAGGCAAAAGAAGGATATTGAGTTTTGGTGGAAATGTATTGAACAGAAAGCCAACGGCGGCTGGTTTTGATAAAATATTTGTTGTTGACAAAAATAGCATTGTATGATATAAAAAATATGAATTAATTTAGGAGGAATAAAAATGGAAAGAGTAACTGAAAATATTTATACATGGACTGGTCATCGTGAACTGACCGAAAAAGACAGAAAATACCTTGCAGAGTTGAAAAAAGATACTGAAGGAGTTTTTGGCGAACCAATTGATGAAAAAGAGGCCATGAAACTAACAAAAAAAGAACGTTTAACAGGACAAGATTTGCAAAATCATATTGACAGCAAGATTGCACAAGGTAATATTGAATTGCCAAACTTTCAGTATATAGCCGAGGCAAAGGCATATCTTATGATTTTAAGAGGCGAAATAGCAAAGTTTGCACCTATAAAAACAAAAAATCGAACACCATTTTTCAGCACTTTTGAAGAATGCCGAGATTACTATCTTGCACAAGCAAAATCTGAAACATTTGACATTGAAGACCTTAAAGACTTTCTTTTAAAGAAATATGGAAAGGACAAAAGGGCTGTCATCTTTTTCAACTATATTAAAAATGAGCTTGTTCAAGATGAAAGAAAAAGAGAAGCTTATGCTCATGTGACAGCAGAAAAAGTGTTTGATGAACAGTTAGAACTTGTTAAGAAAATTGCAAGTTTGCAACATGGTGTTAGCAATTTAAGGAAAATAAATGCGAATGAAAAGCAACAAGTAGAAAACAAAGAAATGGAAAGATAAATTTATAACAAAATCACCTTTGCTGGTGATTTTTTTTATACTGCTTGACAAAAATGCAATATTTTGTTTTAATGACCACAAGGAGTTTGTGGTATGAATTGGAATTATGTTGGAACCGTGGTTGGTGGGGTACTTTACGTTGTATGCGTATTTAATGCCAGCCTATATGCTGAATCTTTTCTTATAACCAGGAATGTACTACAGGGTTATGCTGTAGGTCCTTGGCTAGCAGCATCAGTTTTATCTAGCACATTTGGAGTGTACCATTTAACAGGCATTATTCATGAAAAAAGATACCATAAGAAAAAGTATCTAATTATAAAACCTGATAAAAGCAATACATCTTATGAAGATGAGAAAGAAAGATAATAAAATGGAAAGATAAAAAATCACCTTTGCAGGTGATTTTTTTGATATTGACAAATTTTTTTGTATATGATATTCTTATTTAAAGAATAGGGAAAAATATATATGCAAAATTTTGACAAGATAGAAAAAAGTTATAAGTTTGAAATTTCAAAAATAAAAATAAATCGTGACGCCCTTAAGGCCCTTCAGAATGAAACTGCACAATGTTTATTTTCTTATATAGTTACCAATTGCTCTGCTGACCAAAAAAAATATATAAGGCGAATTTTTAATAAAAGAATTAAGCAGGAAAAATTGGAGGAAAAAAAGTTTTCCAAACAATTTGAAGATAAATTATGTTTTGAAATTATAAAAGATAAAAATTGTATGCAAAAAGTGCTAAAAGCCCTTCAGGATTGCACAAATCTTGTTGATGAAAATTATGAGGATATTGAGAAAAGGTTATTGATGACCAATCTTGAACCTGAAAAGATTTTTAATCTTTATTTTGATATACGAAGACAAATCAATGTTTGCAATTCTGTAGAAAAAGTTGCTTTCTTTGCTCTTTATAAAAATCTTGATTATAAAGAAGAGTATATAAGATGCCAAAATAACGCAATGGAAAAATAAAAGCACCGACAGTGGTGTTTTTTTGTTTTTAAAATAGAATTTGTTCTACAAAGGCTGGTTGTTTTTCAGTTTGAAGCATAGCAGTAAATTTTTTCTTCATTTTCATATACTATTTTTATTAAGAAAGGTGAAAATGAAACTTCAAGATGCAATTATTGAAAGAATAGAGGGCTTGTGTTGGGAGCACAATATGACCAAGTATGAACTATTTAAGGCAAGTGGAGTGCCACAATCAACCCTAACATCAATAAAAAAGAAAAGAAGTGGTGCAGTGAAAATTTCAACGCTTTATGCAATTTGCGAGGGCTTTGAAATAAGCCTACAAGACTTTTTTGCAGACAAACTTTTTAACAGAGAAAACATAAGCGAGTAATTTTGGGTTGATGATTTATAAAAGAGGGAATAACCCCCTTTTATTTTTTTTGATTATGTGTTATACTATCCTTAATGGAAAAGTTTGTAATAAGTTCAAAATTTAAACCATCAGGTGATCAGCCACAAGCAATTAGTAAACTTGTGGATGGTGTTTTTGATGGCCTAAAATCGCAAGTGCTGTTGGGTGTAACGGGCAGTGGCAAAACCTTTACTATGGCAAATGTGATTGAAAAAGTGCAACGCCCAACGCTTGTGATTGCACACAACAAAACTTTGGCTGCACAACTTTGCAACGAATTTAGGGAGTTTTTTCCTAATAATAGGGTAGAGTTTTTTGTGTCTTATTATGACTACTACCAGCCCGAAGCGTACATTGTCAGTAGCGATACATATATCGAAAAAGATATGTCAATCAATGATGAGATTGACAAACTTAGAAACTCTGCAACTGCTTCGCTTTCTGAAAGAAATGATGTCATTGTTGTGGCTTCGGTTTCTTGCATTTATGGCCTTGGCAACCCAGAAGAATACTTAAAACTGCAATTATCACTGCGTGAAGGTCAGCAAGTTTCAAAAAAAGAAGTTATGAGGAAACTAGTTGAACTCCAGTTTGAAAGAAACGAAACCGATTTTCATCGTGGCACATTTAGGTCTAAGGGTGACACACTTGATATTTTCCCTTCAAACCGTAGTGAAATTGCTGTGCGTGTTGAGTTTTTTGGTGATGAGATTGACCGTATGACAGAGTTTGATGCCCTGACAGGCAGGACAATAAACCAAATTTCACATATTTCAATTTATCCTGCAACGCACTATGTTGTGGGCAGTGAAAAAATGGAAAAGGCACTTGGGCAAATAAAGGCAGACCTTGACCAAGAAGTTTTGGCGTTTGAGCGTGAAGGCAAACTTTTGGAGGCACAACGCCTTCGTGAGCGTGTGAATTATGACATAGAGATGATGCGTGAAGTAGGCTATTGCAGTGGCATTGAAAACTATTCAAGATATTTTGATGGCAGGCAAATTGGTGAGCCACCGTTTACGCTTCTAGATTACTTTCCAGATGGATTTTTAACTATTATTGATGAAAGTCATATGTCTGTGCCACAAATCAGGGCAATGTATAATGGCGATAGGGCAAGAAAAACCAATTTGGTGGAGTATGGTTTTAGGTTGAACTCGGCTTTTGACAATAGGCCACTTAATTTTGAAGAATTTAATAGAAAACTTGGGCAAACAATTTATATTTCTGCAACGCCTGCACAGTATGAACTTGCACAAAGTGGGCAGGTGGTGGAACAACTGCTTCGTCCAACAGGGCTTTTGGACCCGATTGTTGAAGTCATTAAAACCGAAGGACAAATGGAACGCCTTATGCACGAAATTGATGGCGTGGTAAAGAAGGGCAATCGTACACTTGTAACAACGCTTACTAAAAAAATGGCAGAGAACCTAACTTCGTTTTTGATTGAAAATGGATATCGAGTAAAGTATATGCACAGTGATATTGACACTATGGAGCGTATTGATATAATTTCTGGGCTTAGAAAGGGCGATTTTGATGTGTTGGTGGGCATAAACTTACTGCGTGAAGGGCTTGACCTTCCTGAAGTTGAACTTGTGGCAATTCTTGATGCAGACAAAGAAGGCTTTTTGAGAAGTGAAAGTGCACTGATTCAAACAATTGGGCGTGTGGCAAGAAACAGTGAAGGTAGGGCAATTTTGTTTGCTGACACTATTACTGGGTCTATGGAAAGGGCAATTAAAGAAACAGCACGCAGAAGAAAAATCCAAGATGAGTTTAATAAGGCACATGGCATTGTGCCACAAACAATTAAAAAAGACATTGTCAACACGCTGGAAATCTCTAAAAAAGTAACCACAAAACTTAAGAAAGAAGATATAACCAAAGAAATTGAAAGGCTGACAGGCCTTATGAAAATTGCATCAAATCAACTTGATTTTGAAAGTGCAATGAAGTTTAGAGATGAAATCAATCAACTTAAAAAGCAACAAAAAGGAAAATGAAATGGAAAATAAAGAAATAATAATAAAAGGTGCAAGGCATAACAACCTAAAAGATATAGACCTTGTAATTCCAAGGGGTAAACTTGTGGTGTTTACGGGTGTTAGTGGTAGTGGTAAATCAAACCTTGCGTTTGACACTATTTTTGCAGAAGGTCAAAGGCGATATGTTGAAAGTTTGTCAAGCTATGCCAGAATGTTTTTGGGGCAGGCAAGAAAACCTGATGTTGACAGCATTGATGGGCTTTCTCCTGCAATTTCAATAGACCAAAAAACAACCAACCATAACCCTCGTTCAACCGTGGGCACAGTTACTGAAATCTATGACTATGTTCGCCTTTTGTATTCACGCATTGGCGTGCCGTATTGCCCAAAATGTAACAAACCGATCAAAAAACAAACGGTTGACCAAATTGTTGACAGGATTTTGGAGCATGAAGAAGGAGAAAAAATTCAAATTTTATCACCTGTTGTGCGTGGGCAAAAAGGCACACATGCAAAACTGCTTGAAAAACTGCAAAGAAGTGGTTTTGTTAGGGTGATTATTGATGGTAATCAATACCTTTTGGAAGAAGAAATCAATCTTGACAAAAATCTTCGCCACTCAATCAGTATTGTGGTTGACCGCATTGTAATTAAGCCCGACATAAAAAGCAGGCTTACTGAAAGTGTTGAAACTGCCCTTAAGGCAAGTGAAGGGCTTGTGGTTTGTCTTGCAAACGACACTGAAGAACTTTTTTCAACCAACTACGCTTGTCCAGACTGTGGATATTCTGTTGAAGAAATCACACCAAGGCTGTTTTCTTTCAATAACCCTTTTGGTGCTTGTCCACATTGCGACGGACTTGGTACGGTTTCAAGCATTGATGAAGGCAAACTTTTAAAAAATGAAGACCTTTCAATCAATCAAGGTGCGTTTGCGTTTAGTGGTTGGAATCCTGAAACCTCAACCATGGCAAAAATGATTTTTGAAAACCTTTCGAAACTTTATGGTATAGACCTCAATGCTCCACTCAAAAACCTAACAAAAAAAGAAACAGACATTCTGCTTTATGGCACAAACGATTACATGAATTTAAACGGCAGAAACTATATGTTTGAAGGCATTGCCAACAATATTGAAAGAAGATACAAAGAAACAAACTCTGTTTGGGTGAAGTTTGAACTTGGCAGGCTTTTCAGTAACCAAACTTGCCCCGTTTGTCATGGCAAAAGGCTTAATCAAAAAGCACTTTCAGTTAAGGTTGATGGCAAGGATATTGCTATGCTTTGCGAAATGAGTGTTGAAAAACTTTTACAGTATTTTGAAACACTTGTGCTTCCTGAGGCAGAAAGAGAAATTTCTGAAAGAATAATTAAGGAAATCACAGCAAGACTTTCATTTTTGGTGGAAGTTGGGCTTACTTACTTAAGCCTTGCCAGAACTGCCGAAACTTTAAGTGGTGGTGAGGCACAACGCATACGCCTTGCAACGCAAATTGGTAGTGGGCTTATGGGCGTGCTTTATATTCTTGATGAACCAAGTATTGGGCTTCATCAACGAGACAACGAAAAACTTTTGGGCACACTTTTAAAACTTAGGGATTTAGGTAATTCGCTTATAGTTGTAGAGCATGATGAGGATACAATTCGCAGTGCAGACCATATTGTTGACATTGGGCCACTTGCAGGCGTGCATGGGGGCGAAGTTGTTGCTGAAGGCAAAGTTGATGACATTGCAAAAAGCCCAAGAAGCATAACTGGTAAATTTTTAAGTGGTGAAGAGAAAATTGAAGTGCCAAAAGTGCGTAGAAAATTTTCTAATACCTTAAAAATTGTTGGTGCAAAGCAAAACAACCTTAAAAACATTGATGTAAAAATTCCACTTGGTGTGTTTACTGCAGTAACAGGCGTAAGTGGCAGTGGCAAAAGTTCGCTTGTGAACGGAGTGCTTTATCCATATTTATCAAATCAACTTAATCGTAGTAAGCACGAACTTGGTGCTTTTTCAAAAATCACGGGCCTTGAAAACCTTGATAAAGTAATAAATATCGACCAAGCACCAATTGGCAAAACACCACGCAGTAACCCTGCAACATATACGGGCGTGTTTACGGCAATCCGTAACCTTTTTGCAACCACTCCAGATGCCAAAGAGCGTGGCTATGGACCAGGTAGGTTTAGTTTTAATATAAAAGGTGGCAGGTGTGAAAACTGCGAGGGTGCAGGCGTAAAACAAATTGAGATGTACTTTTTGCCTGACATGGAAGTGCCTTGCGAAGTGTGCAAAGGCAGGCGATATAACAGTGAAACATTGGAAGTACGCTACAAAGGCAAAAACATTTACGAAGTGCTAGATATGACAGTTGAAGAAGCACTTGAGTTTTTCCAAAACATTCCACCAATCCAAACAAAACTGCAGGCACTTTTTGATGTGGGGCTTGGGTATATCAAACTTGGGCAAAGTGCAACAACGCTTTCTGGTGGAGAGGCACAACGCGTAAAACTTGCCACAGAACTTGCAAAGCGTGGTACAGGCAAAACAATGTATATCTTAGATGAACCAACAACTGGTCTTCATTGGTTTGACATAAAAAAACTTATTGCAATTTTACAGCGTCTTGTTGACGCAGGCAACACTGTGCTTGTGATTGAACACAATCTTGATGTAATCAAATGTGCTGATTATTGCATAGACCTTGGTCCTGAAGGTGGCGATGGTGGTGGCCAAGTTGTTGCAAGTGGTACACCTGAAGAAATTGCAAAAAATTTAAGTTCTCATACGGGCAGATTTTTAAAAAAATTATTATAAAACAATTTTAAAAATAAAAAAAATAAGCAAAAAATCATTTTTTGCTTATTTTTTTTAAATTCTTGGTTCAAAACCTTCAAAAATAATATTGTCGCAATATTTTAAAATATCCAAATACTGCTCTTGGCTTTTTATTGTCCATGCCAAAAGAGGAAGGTCTTTAAATTTTTTAACATAACGATTTGGCAAGTTTTGTGCATTATAAGAAATAAAGTGTGGCTGACTGATTTTTTTATTAAACACCATCTTTTTAAGGAGTAAACGCTTAACAAAAGAAAAGTTTTGGTTTTTAAAGAAAGAAGAAATTTGACCACGAATTACATTTGGTGCGTTGTGTTTAAACCATTCCAAAGTGAATGGGTTGAAAGACTGGATTGCATATTCACCTTGGTAATCTTTTATCATATTCCAAAAAGATTTTTCCAAACTTCCAACTTTGCCTTCGTTTTTAAGTTCAAACAAAACAGGCACTTGGCCATTTATCAAGCTTAAAACTTCTTCAAGTGTAGGGATTGAGTATTCGCTACCCAAAATTTTATAATTTGAAAGCACATCTTTGGTTAGGTTTTTAATATATCCGTCTTGGCCTGTTAGGCGTTGAAGGGATTTGTCATGAAAAACCACAAGTGTGCCGTCAGCAATTTCTTGCACATCAAGTTCAATAGGTGTTTGTTCTTTTATGGCATTTTCAAAGGCCCCCAAAGTGTTTTCAGGGCAGGATTCTGTGTGGAGACCTCTATGGGCAATATACCTTTCCACAAGCCACGATTTAAATAAATCTTTGCACATACTCTTTCCTTTTTAATAATATACCATAATTCTTAAGATATAGCAAATTTTTTATGGCTAAATTTGTTGATTTATGAAAAAGTCAAGTATTTTTTTGAGAATTTTGTGAAATTTGAAAAATTTGTCAATAAATTAGATACACGAAAACTTTATTTGCAAAATGCATTTTGCCACTTGACAAACGAACTTTTTTTTGGTATTATAAGCACATTATCCGCATGAACCGGGGGACAGTAAACGCTGTTTGGCTGTTTTTGGGGCAAAGGTGCTTGCACTTTTTGCTTTAAAAAACACTCAACAACTTCCCGCAACAGCGAGTTTAACAAAAGGAGAGTTGAAATATGTACGCAATTATCGAAGCTGGTGGCAAACAATATGATGTAAAAGTTGGCGATGCTATTCAAGTTGAAAAAATTGATGCAGAAGTTGGCTCAAAAATCACTTTTGACGCAATTTTTGTTTCAAACGAAGATGGCACAATCAAAGTGAAAGATGACGCTAAAAAAGTTAAAGTAACTGCAGAAGTTGCCAACCATGGCAAAGGCGAAAAGATTGTTGTTTATAAAATGATTCCTAAAGAAATGTATCGTAGAAAAAACGGCCATCGTCAGCCATACACAGAACTAAAAATTTTGGATATTAAATAATGACAACAATCAAAATTTTTAAACAAAAAGGCAAAACAAAAGGTTTTGAGTGCAGTGGCCACACAGGGTTTGGGGTGCAGGGGCAAGATGTTCTTTGCAGTGCAATCTCAACACTTGTGGGCAGTTGTCACTTGGGGCTTTCAAAAGTTTTGGGGCTTGAAACAGATTTCAAAATAGATGAAGAAAATGGATATTTTGCTTTGTCTGTTGATGAAACAGCCCTTGAAAACCAATCAGCACAACTTCTTTTTGAAGTTTTTGCCGAAAGCATTAAAGACCTTGCCTTGGATTATCAAAAATTTATTAAACTTAAAGTAATAGGAGGGTAAAATGAAATTTATTCATATTCAACTTTTTGCTCACAAAAAAGGTGGCGGAAGTTCAAAGAATGGTCGCGACAGTCAAGCAAAACGCCTTGGCGTTAAAGCAAGCGATGGCCAAGCAGTTTTGGCTGGTTCAATCATCCTTCGTCAAAGGGGCACAAGAATTTACCCAGGCGTAAATGTTGGCCTTGGCAAAGATTTTACTTTGTATGCAAAAATTGACGGACGCGTGAAGTTTGAATCAAAGGCTGGCAAAAAAGTGGCAAGCGTTTATGAAATTCAAGAATAGTTTTTATATACACAAAACTGAAATTGATTTTCTGCAAACATTGTCTTGTGGTCAAATTTTTTCTTACAAGCAAACAGAAAATGGTTTTTTGGTGTTTTCGGGCAACAAGGTTGCAAAAGTTACTGAAAACCAAGACAACTTTTTGGTTGAAACAGATGATGAAGGATATTTCAAAAATTTTTTTGACCTTGAAACAGATTATTCAAAAATCAAAGCCGAACTTTTAAAGCACCCTGTGCTTGAGAAGCCCATTGGCTTTGGTGGTGGTATAAGAATTTTAAGGCAAGACCTTTTGGAAACAATCATTTCCTTTGTAATTTCTGCAAACAACAACATAAAAAGAATAACAAACTCTGTGTTTTTCTTAAGGCAAAACTTTGGTGAAAAAATTGGGGATTTTTATGCGTTTCCAACGCTTGAAAAACTTTCGTGCCTTACTGAAGAAGATTTTAGAAATGCAGGTACGGGCTATAGAAGTCCCCAACTTGTAAAACTGATTTCTCAACTTTCTTCAAAAGAGTTTTTAACTTGGGGCAATCTTTCAAGCGACGCCCTTAAAGCAAAACTGATTTCACTCAGTGGTGTGGGGCCAAAAGTGGCAGATTGCATAATGCTTTTTGGATACGGAAAACCAGATGTTTTTCCTGTTGACACTTGGATAGAAAAAGTTTATAACCAGTATTTTGAGTCTTGCACTGACAGGGCAAAAATTAGGAGAAATCTTGTTGATAAATTCAAAAACTTATCGGGCTATGCCCAGCAATATTTGTTTTTTTATCAACGAAATAAAAAGATATAGAAATTTGTCGAAAAATGTCATAAAAAATGACATTTTTTTATTTTTTAGTGATATTTTATGTTGACTTAAAATTTTACTTTAAATAAACCAAAGAATACAAAATTTAGGTGAGGGTAAAATGGAACTAAAAATCTGGGCAAAAAGTTTTTTTTCGATATATCGTTGTTTGAATAGTTTAATAAAATCGCTTGATGGTTATATTGATATCAGGGCAAGCACTTGTTTTTACAGCACGCTGAGTAGGCTTACGCTATGTGGGACTGAAAAAGTTTTTAATGATATAACAACACTTATCAACAAAAAAATAACCCTTTTAAATGTCAAAATGCTCACTGAAAAATTGCTTTCCAGTTTACCTGAAAATAGTGCAAGGTTTTTGGTGCTGAAGTATATTGATGGTTATACATTTGAAAAAACTGCCCAAAGTTTGGAGATAAGCACGCGTACGGCAATGCGTTGGAATATTTCGGTGCTAAATAAATGTGCAGACCTTTTGCGTGCTTGGGGTTACTCTCACAAAAAAATGATTGATTTTGTGGACAATGAAAAATGGATTGTAGAATTTTATAACAATCTTTTGCAAGAAGAAAATCACCACGCCAAAAAAGTTGCTGTGATTTTGATTTTAAATGAAGTGCAAAAAGAGTATAGAAAATATATGGTTTAATCCTCCAGTTCATAAAACTCTGATTTTTTTAGGCGTTTGATTTTTTTACTTTTTTCTGTGCCGTTGTCTGCCACAAGTTTGGTTGGTTTAAAAATTAAATAAATCAACGCTAGGCATGGCAAACAAACTGCAATAATCACCAAAAGTTTGACCTCGATATTTAGGGCAGAAAGTGGTGAAGGGGCTGCTTCAGGTTCTAGAATTGGCACAAAAAGTTCACCTTCAAATTTGGGTAAATTTTCGGTGTTTTGTGGAATTGTTGACAGTTTGTCGCAAAGGTCGGAGTAGAGATAGCCATAATAAACCGAAGTGCCAGAAATGTATTTGCAATAATACCAAGTATTACTTTTGTCAGGTATCATTTCATCACCCAAGATTTGCCCATAAAAAACAAGGTCTGTGCAAAGGTATGGCACATTGACAATTCTATTAAATGGAGTTTCGTTCGAGGGCGTAGATTTAAGGTCTAGCCCAGATGGCGAAAAAATTCTAAAACTTGCATTTGTTGCAAATGGGTGGTTTGGGGTGCCTTCAACGGCCAAAACCTCACTTTTTTTTACATAACCAAAAACATCAATATATCTTGCAGAGTAAAACAAACCACTTTCATCTTTTGCATCTGCAAGCAGTTCTACATAATAAGTGGCTGGGATTTCAAAGACCTTGTAGGTTTCTTCGCTTATGGGGCTGTTGTACAAAAAAACACCACTTGTTTCAACTTTGGCAAAAATTGGGCCTTCTGCCAAAACTGTTTTTGGCGAGGCGGCAAAAAATATATTTGTGCAAAATAAGAATATAAAAAAAATTAAAAAAAATATTTTTTTCACAAGTCGAGTTTAACAAATTATTATTTAAGAAAAAATAGATAATTTTTATTTTTATGTATTTTTTTATTTTATTTTAGGTGGAGTGATGAGGCAAATTATTCACAAAATAAAACTTATTGAACAAATTGTTGATGAAAGGCACAAAAAGAGTGCAATAGATTTGTATAACACAGGCGAGATTGTGCATCAAAAACAAATGGATTTTCATAAATGCCCTAAGCGTAATCGCTGGGTTTTTGGGGGCAATAGAACGGGCAAAACAGAGTGTGGGGCAGTTGAAACTGTTTGGCTTGCAAGGGGGAATCATCCGTTTCGAGAAAACAAAAAAAATGTTTCTGGCTGGGTTGTGTCGCTTTCCAATCAAGTTCAGCGTGATGTTGCCCAAAGCAAGATTTTGCACTATTTGGACAAACGATTTGTGAAAGACATTGTTATGCGTGAAGGCAGAAAGGCAAGTGCCGAAAGTGGCGTAATTGACTATATTTTGGTTGAAAATGTGTTTGGGGGCGTGTCAAGGATTGGGTTTAAGTCTTGCGACCAAGGTAGAGAAAAATTTCAAGGAACAAGCCTTGATTTTGTTTGGTTTGATGAAGAACCACCAGAAGATATTTACAAAGAATGTCGAATGCGTGTTTTGGATAAAAAGGGCATTTTGTTTGGAACTATGACACCACTTAAGGGATTAACTTGGGTTTATGAAGATATTTTTTTGAATAGTGGAAACGACCCTGAAATTTGGCATGAATTTATCAGTTGGCAAGACAATCCATACCTTGACAAAGAAGAAATAGAAGGACTAAAAAGCACACTTTCAAAAGATGAACTTGAAAGCAGGTGTGATGGCAGATTTAAAACAAATGGGGGTATGGTTTATCCAGAATTTGATGAAAGTGTGCATGTGATTGAGCCATTTAATGTACCTAAAGAATGGTATGATAATATTTCCATTGACCCAGGGCTTCATAATCCCTTGTCGGCACATTGGTATGCAGAAGATTTTGATGGCAATATTTATGTGATTAGGGAGCATTATGAGGCAAAACAGTCAATAGACTATCATGCACAAAGAATTTTGGATATTTCGAGGAGTCTTGATTGGCATACTGGGTTTGGTGGCAAAATTTCTGCACTTATTGACAGTGCTGCAAACCAAAGAACGCTTGCAAGCACTAAAAGCGTTACAGAACTGTTTTTTGAGCGTGGTATTGCTGTTAATCCCAATGTAAATAAAGACTTGTTTTCAGGCATAAGCGTTGTGAAATCTTACCTTAAAACAGCAGATGGCAAAGCAAGACTTTTCATTTTTAAAACTTGTCCTAATCTTATTAGGGAAATCAAAGGATATTTTTGGGGGAGTGGCGATGTGCCTGTAAAGCGTGATGACCATGCACTTGATGAACTGAGATATTATTTGATGTCAAAATCGCAATCTGTTAAAACGCCCCCCAAAACTTTGGTGCAAAAAGATAAGGCAAGGTTGTATAGAAAAATTAAGCAACAAATTCATTTGTAATTTTCCATTAAAATAGTTATACTAAAAATATATAGTTGTGGAGAATAAATGAAAAAAATTCTTTGTTTTTTTTCTGCCATTTGTTTGGCTTTAGGGATTTTTGCGTTTGGTATGCCAACCCAGCGTGTTTTTTGTGATGAAGTGCCAACTGAACTTAACCAATCAAAATTTGTAAGTGAACTTCAACAAGAGGAAAAAAGTGCAACAAAATATGTGCTTACAAGTGATATTTTGCTGACAGAGTGGGAAACTGTAGATTTGTCAGGTATTACACTTGATGGTAATGGGTTTACAGTTACAACCCCAGCACCACTTTTTGGTGTTGTAAGTGCTGGCAGTGTTGTGAAAAATTTGGGTGTGATTGCATCTGAAAACTTTGAATTTAATGCATCAAACCAAGTTACAAACTTTGGGCTTGTGGCTTTGGTTGTTCAAAGTGCAACCTTTGCCAATGTATATGCAGAAACATCTTCTGTTCCAGAAAACGCAACAGAGCAGGACAAAATTAATAACACATACGGAAACCTTTCTGTAAATCTTTCAAGCAGTGCAAAAGTTGGTGGTATGTTTGGTGTTGTTGAAAACAATTCAATCATCAAAAACTGCTATACAAAAACAAAACTTACTGTTGTGCAAAATGATGCCAATGCCCAAACAACACTTGTTGGTGGTTTTGTGGGCGAAGTGCAAAGTGGGGCAATAATTACAAATTGTTATGCTGTGCCAAAAGACACAAAACTTGTTGAAGCATCATTTAAAGATGGCCTTGTAATGCAAAATGGCAAGATGATTGTTGGTGGTTTTGCAGGCAAGGTAAATGCAAGCACGGCACAAATCTCAAATGTGTTTGTTGGTGGCACTTTGCCAGACAGTTTTGAAACAGAAGGAAAAAAACTTTTGGTTGGAAAAATTGTGGGGGAACTTGGGCTTTTAAGTGACAGCCAATTTGAAAGCATTTACACATTTAACCAAAATCCAGTGCTTTTGCTTGTGGGCAGTGGCAGTGTGCAAAGTGATGCAGTAAAATATTTGCCAGAAAACACTTTTACGCTCATTAACAACTTTGCACCAAACTTTAAACTTGAAGGCGAAAAAATTTGGAACGATATTGATGGTTGGGACACTCAAACCACTTGGTGCAAAAAAACAGTTAGTAATTACCCAGTTTTACAGGTTTTTCAAACATTTTCAGTTTCTATAAACACTGACAAAAACTCGCTTGGCGTAAGACTTGAGATTCTAGACCATGAAGGCAATGTTTTTACTACAAAACAACTTGATGAAAATGAACAAGAAGTTGATGTGCCTGCAAGTAAGGTTGAAGTAAAATATAACAGTCAAATTTCTTTTAGGCTTATTATCACTGAAGACTTTTTGCCATATAAGGCTGTCAAAAACCTAACTTGCAATAACACAGAAATTGTTTCAAGTTTTGATTTAGAGGACAATCTGAAAGAAGCCACCGTGCCACTTGTGGTAACAGGGCAAACCAGTGGGGTTTACTTTGCAAACAGCCAAGACATTAAGTATAACCTTAAAGTTGTGTCCGATAACGAAAACCAAGGCAAGGTGCGTGTTAAAGGTGCAACTGCAAGTATTGACCCAACCAAACCTTTTGAACTTACATATCTAAGCACACAAAGTTTTGTTGCTGTTTCATCAAACAACTCTTATACTTTTGAGAAGTGGGTTTGGATGAGTGAAAATGGTGAAAATGAAATTGATGCCTTTGTTGGCAACCCAGAAGAAGAAAAGAACTCTGCCCAAGGCATTACAATCAAGTTTGGCGAAAGTTTGTTTGAAAGTGATGAATACACTTATGTTTATATGACATCTGTTGCTGCGGCAAACATTCCATGTGTGGCAAGCGAAGGAGTGGTTACATTCACATTAAAAGCAAAGTTTACCACTCATAATGAAGACCTTTCAATTGTGTTGACTGCAAACATTGCAAGTGCAGAAATTTATATCAGCGACATCTTTGTTGTTGGTAACGAAGAAATTGATGGTGTAAACTTTACAAACAGAATCACAATCGGCGTGCCAGTTGAAGTTAGGATTGAAGTGGCAGAAGGCTATAAGTTCGTGGGCTGGCGTGTGCTTAACCAATCTTTAAGTGCACTTATTGACAGCCAAGGTGGCGAAACCGAAGGATCTACAACAATCCATTTAACGCTTAATGGCCCAACAACAATTTATGCAGATGTTGTTAAAGAAGAAGTGCAAACTATGGACCTTTCATGGCTGTGGTATGTGCTTGGTGGCATTGGTGGTGCACTTGTGATTGCCGGTATTGTTGTGATTGTTGTAAAACGCAAACGCCAAGAAAGTTTTATTGACTTTTATTGATTGTCATAAAAAAATAAATTCAAAAAAAATCTATGTTATATATCGTAAAAGCACTTTTTTAAAAGGTGCTTTTTTGATATAAGGATTTTATGGAAAACCAAAAAAAACAAAGGCAAATTGAAAGGGCACTTTTAAAAAAAGCACTTGGCTATCAGGCAAAAGAAGTTGTGGAAGAGTTTATGGCAGACAAAGAAAGTGGGCTTGATGTGCTTGTTAAAAAAAAATGCACAACAAAACATGTGCCACCAGATGTAACTGCAATAAAAATCCTTTTATCATATTATGATGAAAAAACTTTTGAAGAACTTCAAAATATGACAGACGAAGAACTCTTGGAAGAAAAAGATAGGCTACTCCTTGAACTTCAAAAGTTTGAAAAACAAAAGGAGAAAAAGTGAAAAAAACAAAAAAGCAAACAGAAAAAAGCCTTGCAGAAGAACTTTTGGTGGAGCAAGTGCGTGAAGATTTCTTTAGACGCCAACAAGAAAGAAAATCATTGGAAACGCAGTGGGAACTAAACCTAAATTTTTATGCAGGCAACCAATTTTGCACAGTTAATGGCAATATGGAAATTGCAAGCGTTGAAACCAAGTTTTTTTGGCAAGAGCACCAATGCTTTAATCACATTGCACCAATTGTGGATAGAAGACTTTCAAAACTTGCAAGAATTCGTCCCAAGATGAACATTTTTCCTGCATCAAGTGATGAAAAAGATGCGAAAATGGCAAGCGTAAGCAAAAAAATTATCAATTCAATTTACAGCAGTGAAGACATGAACGCTATTATCTGTGAAGTTACAAGGTGGAGCGAAATTTGTGGGACAGGGTTTTATAAGGTGCTTTGGAACAGCAGTAAAGGCGATGTAATAGGTAATCTTAACGGCATTTCACCAATCAAAAGTGGGGATGTTGAAATTGCGGCAGTTTCGCCTTTTGAAATTTTTCCAGAAAGTGCTTCTGAAGCAAACATTGAGAATCAAAGAAGCATCATTCATGCAAAGGCTTATCATATAGAGGAAATTAAAAATCGTTGGGGCGTTGAGGTTGAAGGAGAAAACGCTTCTGTTTACACCCTATCGCAAAAAAGTTTGGGTGCAAATACAAAAATAGAGAATAAGGACTTTGCACTTGTGATTGAACGCTATGAGGCACCAAGCATAGCCTTCCCAAACGGCAGAATGGTGCTTGTTGCAGGCAATAAACTCCTTCATGTGGGCGAACTGCCTTACCTTAATGGCAACGGGCAAACAAGGGTTTTCCCATTTATTAAGCAAAACTCAATCACTCAAGCAGGTAATTTTTGGGGCAAAAGTGTTGTTGAAAGACTAATACCACTGCAAATCTCATATAACGCAATCAAAAATCGCAAGCACGAGTTTATCAACAGACTTTCAATGGGTGTTTTGACTATTGAAGACGGAAGTGTTGACATTGATGACCTTGAAGAAGATGGTCTTTGCCCTGGGAAAGTGCTTGTTTATAGGCAGGGTGCAGAAAAGCCAGACTATATGAACACAGAAAAAATCCCGTACGACTTTATTAAGGAAGAAATGGCACTTCTTGGAGAATTTGCAACCGTTGGTGGCGTGTCAGACTTTAACCAAGAAAACTACATTAAGCAAGGCTTAAGTGGCACAGCACTTGCAATGATGATAGAGCAAGATGAAAGCAAAATGCTTATGACCAACGACAGCATAAAATCTGCCATAAAAGCAGTTGCAAAACACATTTTAAGGCTTTACAAACAGTTTGTCAAAATGCCAAAACTTAGCCGTATGGTTGGGGACAATGGCAAGATGGAACTGTTTTATTTTTCGGCAAGTGATATTTCTTCTGATGACATTATTTTTGACACAAAAGATGAATATGCTGACAGTTTTACGCAAAGAAAAGAAATGATTTTTAACCTCATAGACCGTGGCATTTTAAATGATGAAAACGACCATATGTCAAACAGAATGAAAATAAAAGTCCTAGAAATTCTGGGTTACGGCATTTGGGAAAATAGTAGCGACCTTAAAGAAAAACACCAGTCAAAAGCAACTGATGAAAACTACAAATTTTTAAAACAAGAAGAGGTCAAGATTTCTGAAATTGATGATGATGAAATCCACATCAATGAACACATTGCATTTATGCTTTCAGGAGAGTTTGAAACCTTGAAAAACTCAAATTTAGGTTTAGAGCAAACTGTGCTTGAACATATAAAAATGCATAAAAAACAAAAATCTTTAAAGGAAGTGTAAAATGGAAGAAAAAAATGTATCTATGGAACAACCAAACGCTTTAGAAGTGCAAGTTACGGAAGTAATAAAGGAAGAAAATGGCTTTGTAGAAAGCGATAATATTGAAAAAAGTGGCACACAGCAAAAAGCAGATGGCTCCATAGGCAAATTCAAAAACACAGAAAGTTTACTTTCTGCCTATAACAATTTGCAGGCAGAGTTTACAAGAAAGTGTCAAAAACTCAGCGAACTTGAAAGTTTGGCTGAAAAAACTGCTTCTTCAAATACTAGTGCAGAAGAATATATTAAAGAAAACCCACAAATGGTTGAAAAAATACTGACGCATTATTTGGAAGAAGTAAAAAATATGCAGTCTCCCAAAGTGATTACAAGCACGGGTGGGGGTGGAATACCCCTTTCGGCTCCACCAAACCCAACCACGCTTGATGAAGCAAGGGAACTGGCAAAAAAATTATTTAATTAGGAGAAAAAATGGTTACAATTAAAAACGCAGAAAACGCCTTGAAATCAGTTTATCTTGGCGTTATTGCAAATCAACTTAACACAAAAGCAAACCCACTTCTTGCAAAAATCAAACAAACAGACTCTAATATTTGGGGTAAAGACATCATCAAACTTGCACCATTTGGCATAAATGGTGGCATTGGTGCAGGCACAGAAACAGGTGCACTTCCAACACCTGCAGGCAACAGTTATGTACAGTTTAAAACTGCACTTAAAAACCTTTTTGGCAGAATTGAAATTTCTGACAAAGCAGTGCGTGCAAGTTCAAATGCTGGTGGTGCATTTGTAAACCTTTTGGCAGATGAAATGGAAGGTCGTGTAAAAGCAAGCACTTTCAATCTTGGCAGAATGGTTTATGGCGATGGCACAGGACTTTTGGCAGAAGTTGCAACCGAAGCATCAGCCGAAAGCACAAGCATTGTGGTTGATGACGCAAGAAACCTTATTGAAGGCATGGTGGTTGACATTTTTGACACTGAGGGCAATGTGCTTGTAAGTGGCAAAAGGGTTACTTATGTTGACCGTCAAACAAAAACAGTTTACCTTGGCATTATTTCAAAAGTTGTGCCACAGGGTGCAAAACTTTATGTTCAAGGTTCAAAAGACAACGAAATTACAGGCCTTGAAGCAATTTTTGGAAACGGAAATCTTTATGGATTAAATCGTACAGACTATCCATGGCTTAATCCTTATGTAAATAATGCATCAGTGCCAATGGACGATGTAACACTTCAAACAACAATTGACGCAATTGAAGACAAAGCAGGCAGTGAAGTTGACTTTATCGCTTGCTCTAGGGGCGCAAGAAAAGCATATCAACAATATCTTACATACTATCGCAGAAATATTGATGTTGCAGAGCTTGCTGGTGGCTTCAAAGCAATCACATTTAATGGCATTCCAGTTGTTGCAGACCGTTTCATTAAAGAAGGCACAGCATACCTTTTGAATACAAAGGACTTTGCTCTTCATCAACTTTGCGATTGGCAATGGCTTGAAGGCGAAGATGGCAAAATCTTGAAACAAAATCCAGGATTCCCATCATACACTGCAACCCTTGTAAAATATGCAGACCTTATTTGCGACCGTCCACTTGGACAAGCAAAACTTTCAAACATTTCTGGCACAATTTCAAATCCGTACGCTGAAATAATTACAGCAATTGAAGCAAAAGAATAAAATCACAAAAGGATATATATGTTAATCAAAATTTTGTCTGACAACTTGTTTATAACAAGCCGACTTAAAGAAATTGACAACAGTTATTTTGTGGTTTTTAATACAAAATCAAAAAAATACGAAGTACATTCTAAAAGGCAAGTCGAAAACACATTTTGTGTAGGCTTGCCTTTTTCTGAACTTGATGAAAGAGCTGTTGATTATGTACTAAAAACCCGTGTTGAAAATATAGAAAAAATAATAGAAAGTATAGAAAAAAATAATAAAAAAATAGAAAACAATAATAAAAAATTAATTTTAAATAAAATAGAGGAGACCATATATGACCGTTAAAGATATTTTACGCAGTGCAATTTTGTTTTCAAACAAGCCTGAACTTTTGTCATTAAGCACTTTTTGCCAAGACAGTGAAACATTGCCAAGCATTGACCAGCAGGCTGAAATTGACCTTTTTGTGCAGTGTTTTAATTTTGTCTATAAAGAAATTGCAAGCACATATTTTCCACTGCTTGAAAAAGAAGAAATTGTTTTTGAAAACAACAAGTTTTATTTTAATAAACTTTCAAAACCTTTAATCAGTATAAAAAAACTTCATAAAAACAAAAAAAATATAAGGCATTATGTTTATCCAGACCACATTTTTGCTGAAACCGAAAAAGCCACAATTGTGTACGCAAGTTTGCCAAAAGACTTTACTCTTGATGAAGAAGTAAATTTGTTTGGTGGCAGGGTGCTGGAGCAGGTTATGGCGTATGGCGTTGCAAGAGAATATGCTGTGATAATGGGCAACTTTAGTGATGCTGATGTTTGGGAAGCAAGGTTTAAAACTGCACTTGAAACAAGTTTTTCGGGAAGGAAGGTGGCGATACTTCCTAAAAGGAGATTTTTCTAGTGTTTTTTAAAAATTTGCTTAAAACAAAAAAATATAAAAAAACAAATTTTTTGTTTGATGATTTTAAAAATTTTTTGGCTGACGACAACAAGCAAACAAATCTTTGCTACAACTTTTTTGTGGAAGACAATGCTTTGGTAAATGGTTTTGGCTTTCAAAATGTAACCCTGCCAATTAATGAAGGTGCAGAAACAGTTAGAACCATAGAGATGGGAAGTCTAGTTAAGTGCGACCTTTGGCGCTTTCCTTGCTTTGATAAAGAAACAAATATCAGGCAAGACAAGGTGTTTTGTAGTACAGAATGTGGAAATCTTATTTACTTTGATATTTTTGCACTTGCAAGAACGCCAGTACTGCTTGAAACCAATTTTGATGTGCTTCCAAGTGGTACGCCTTATACAAAAGATGGCGTTGACAAAATGCTGTTTTCGGCATCTGGAAAACTTACAAGTTTTCAGGTGGGTGAATTTGCTACAACAGAAGCCTCTCTTCCACAATTCGTTGATTTGGTTTGGGCATATGACAGGCTTTTTGGTGTGGTTGAGGGCAAGCGTGATGAAATATTGTTTTCAGCAGTTCTTGACCCATCAATGTGGACAGAAAATGAAGATAAAATTGTCTTAAATGACAATCAGGGCTCGGCAAACAAACTTGTGTATTTTAATGATGACCTATATATTTTTAGAGATTATGGCATAACAAGAATTTCTGAGTTTGGCGTTTCAAAGGACATTGAACTTTTCAATGTTTATTCTTCAAAAAGTAAAATTTATGGCAAAAGCGTTGTTCGCTGTGGTAGCAAAATTTTGTTTTTGGCAAGAAATGGGCTTTACAGTTTTAATGGCTCTAAAGTTCAAAAAATTTTGCCAAGACTGACAAAATATTTGGCAAGGTTTGACAACAAAAATGTGTGTGGGGCTTTTGATGGGCAGAACTATCTTTTGGCGTTAAAGCTAAACTTTTTTGATGACAAAAAGATTGGTTGTGAAGACTATCAAGAAGGATTTACAAACAATGCAATTTTGGTTTACAACATCTTTGATGAAAGTGTCAATGTTGTGCGTGGGGTTGATGTTAGAAGTATCCTTAAAGTCAACTCTCAAGGCCTTGAAAAAGTTCTTGTTACATTTTTTGGAAAGTATAACACTAAGATTGCAATGCTTGATTTGTCTGGCAAAATTTTTGATGAGTTTTTGCCAAAGTGCTGGCAAAGCAAAAAGTTTGATTTTGGTGCACTG
>JAFQUU010000059.1 GCA_017408305.1 Clostridia bacterium
GTTTTGGCTTTCGGTGATTTGCACTTCCACGAAGTCTAAAATCGTATTTGCAAGGTTTGTGTCATTAAACTGGACATTTATTTCATTAAACATAACAATGTTATGGATTTTAGGGTCAATCGATAGGGTTGCAATTGCTTGAAACTCTGCAGTTAAATCAACTGCCAAACTGCCCGAAAACAATTCAATGCCGTTAAGCGTGATTGTGCAAGGCAAGGCACTTACGCCACTTGGGAGGTTTGAAAAATCAAACTTTAGCACAACGCTTGGGCTTGTTGTGCGAAGTGGGTTTTGCCTAAAAAATATTTTTGCACTTGGGCCGGTTTCGCCAAATGTGCCAAACTGCAAGTGCGTTGTGGTTTCGGTGCAAAAATTGCTTTCAGTTGCATAGTCATCAAGAAGGGCTGTGATTTCTTCAACGCTTGTGCCTCTTGTGCCCCAAACTTCTTCTGCAAGGCCATGCAGTTTTTCAAGTTCGGTTATTCTATTCAGGGCGTTTGCCACCACGCGATAATTTTCTTGAAGGTATGCAATTTTTGCAGAGTTTTCTGCAATGTTTGTGGCGTTTACTTGGGTTGCAGTTTGCAGGGTTGTAACTGTTGCTTGAAGAGCCTCTATGTTTGTGGCATTTTGGGCAATTTGCTGTTCAAGGGCAGTTGTGTCTGTTCCTCCTGTGCCACCTGCCTTAAGTTCTTCAATCGCCTCCTTATTTTCTGCAACTTGGGTTTCAAGGCCCAAAACCGTTGTTTTGGTTTCACCAAGGGCATTATTAAGGGCGTTAATTTCTATTTGTGCTTCTGCCTGCTTTCTTTCAACTTCTGCAAGGCGTGGCTCAAGAACCACGCTACTTTCGCCTGCGTTGTCTTCCAAAAGTGCAACACGCTGTAAAAGGTCACTTGATGTGTTTGACAAAAACTTTATGCTTGTGTCAAAGTCGGTCAGTGTTTCGGCGTGGGCCTCAAGGCTTTGGGTGTTTTGGGTGATGTTTTGAGTGTTTTCGGCAATACTTTTTTGGTTTGCTGTTGCCTTGCTTTCAAGTGCCGTTGTCCTGTTTTCAACTGCCGTAACCCTGTTGGCAATGCCCACCGTGCCACTTTGAAGCGTTGTGATGCTTGCTTTGTGTGCATTCGTGGTGGATTCAAGAGCCTCTAAGGTGCTTTGCTGGTTTTGCAAAGTTTCTTGTATGTCTTCAATATTTTCTGTGGCACTTCTTGCAGACTTTGCAAGTTTGCTGATTTCAATTTCTGCGTCCCTTATACGCAAATTTGTGTCTTTCATGTGTTTCTCCTAAAATTTTTTTTATTTTAGACCTTACCACAATATTTTTTCAAAAAAACATTTTTATGACTAAACTTAAAAAAACTTTTAAAAACACATTACGGCAATAAACAATCATGTTGCATAAACACATAAAAAAATTGCACCATCAAGTGCAATCAGTTTGGCGGGATAGTGCCAATTCGCACACTCGCCAAATCAAATAAATATATAGATTAAACCTGTGTGTAGATGCAGTTTTGATTTGTAGGAAATATTGAAAATCGCCGTAAATAAATTTATCTTTCTAATTTGTCTTTTGCAATTCTATAAACAATATTTGTTCTTGAAACATCTTTTTTTTCATTCCAACAAACAACATCACTACCCCGGCCATATTGTTTTGTGTAATATGCTCCGTTTTCAATTAAAAACACTATAATTTCCCAATATTTTGGCAAATTTGGGTTTAAGTTCTCTAATACGTTATTTAATTGTTCTTGTAATGTTTCATTAGAGATGTCAATACCTTCTGAAAATGGCTTCATTGGATTTTTACGAAAATATTTTTTCTCTTTCATTTTAGAAAGAGTCTTTTTGAAGATTTCTAGACTGTTGCAATCTATTAAATCTTTAATTTCAATGGTGTCACTATTAAATCTTTCTAAAATATCATACAAACCGA
>JAFQUU010000060.1 GCA_017408305.1 Clostridia bacterium
CCGAAAAAGAACAACAAAGGGCTTCAAACAAAATAATTATTGCACAAGAAAAACAAAAACAGACTGACCCAAACAAACCAAAACGAGGAAGGCCACGCAAAAGCCAAATTATTATTGCCGAAGAAGTGCCCGTGCAGGAAAAACCACCTGCATACAAAAAAAATTTTGAAATACCAAAAGAAGAAGGCGTTATTGAAGCAAAAGAAGACCTTACTGGCAGCAAAAAATTAAGTGAGTTGTCAAAAGACGCAGGACAATTTATGGAACGCAGAAAAAACAGAGTTGAAAACAAAAACCGTACTTTTGATGATGAAAGAAGTATGTAATTTAAAAACCTCAAAAAATTTGAGGTTTTTTTAATTTTTTATTAAAACCACAATTATAAATTTGACTTTAATATAGGTTGAACTGTATCATAAAAGTAATGGTAATTTTAAGTAATGTTATTTGCTTGATTGCCCTTGTTTTTGCCGCGATAAGTTTTTTTGTAAAAGAAAGAAATAAACTTCTTGTTTATCAACTGATTTGCAATTTCTTTTATATCGCTTCACTTGTGCTTTTGGGGGCTTGGACAGGGGCAATCACAATGATTGTTGGCATGGCATTTGTGGCTACTGTGTTCTTTTTGGAAAAATTTGACAAACCAAAAAGCGTGTGGCTTTTGGTTGCACTTTTAGGTGCAATGATTGCCATAACGGCTTTGACATGGGCTGGGCCAATTTCGCTTTTGCCGTTTGTAAGCAACCTTGTGTTTAAATGGGGCACTTGGCAACCAAGCAAAAAAGTGTTTTTGTGCACGCAAATTTTTGTGTCAAGCGTGATGATTTTCTATAACATGCACTATTTGCTTTTAAGTGCAGTTTTGATTGAAGTTTTGGCACTTGTGATTGCTGTTATTGCACTTATGGAGTTAATCCGTAAAAATTTGGAGGGGGATAATATGAAAATAGAAAAAATGTTTAAAAAACTTAAAGGGCATACTGCTGACATTGCAATTTTTGGTGGCAGTGGGCTTGAAAACTTAATCAAACTTGAAAACTCGGTAAAAATTACATACAAGCAAGTGGGCTTTAAGTTTGCAGAGGTTGCTGGGCACAGCAGGTGCTTTGAATTTGGTACATTTAATGGCAAAAAAATTGTTTTGGTGTCAAGATTTCATCTTTATGAAAACGGTTCACCTGAAAATATGTGGATTTTGTATGAACTTCTTAATAAACTGGGCGTAAAAACCGTGATTGCAACCACTGCAACTGGTGGCGTGAACCCTGAATTTAAGTCTGGCGACATAATGTTGATTAAGGACCATATCAACCTGTCTGGCACAAACCCACTGATTGGGCATTTGCCAATTGAGTTTGTGGATATGACAAACGCTTACGACAAGGACCTCAGGGACCTTGTGAAAAAGATTGCAAGAAGCCTAAAAATCAAACTGCAAGAAGGTGTGCATATTCAAACCATGGGGCCAACATATGAAACGCCTGCCGAGGTTGTGTTTTATCAAAGCATTGGTGGCGACAGCGTAAGTATGAGCAGTGCTTTTGGCAATATTTGTGCAAAATTCCATAAAATGCGTTTTGTTGCGTTTGCAAGCATCACAAACGAAGCAGTAACATATGACAGCCCAGAAATTACGCACGAAGAAGTGCTAAGGATTTCTGAACTTGCCTGCTCTAGACTTAACAAAATTATTGAAAAACTTATTATGAAATTATAAAAAAAATACTCCTGCAGTGGCAGGGGTATTTTTTAAATCATTAAACTAAACCCTTAAAGATTTTTAAGGATTTTTTTTAGATTAGGGTAGAAAAAATTAGTAAGTTCTTTCTTCTTCTTTGTTTTTGTCAAGATTCAAGTTTACTTTTTTTACTTTTGAGGCTGTTGTATCACCATATGCTGTGTGCTGAACTGCACCGTATGGATTTGTTTCAATGTTTGTCATAATTTTTTCTCCTTAAATTTTATTGTTTTTGTGTGCCAAATGTTTCGTTGTAGGCCTTGATGCAATCTTTTACGCATTCTGCTGCTGCTTTTGCACCCTCTATGCTTCCAATTTCAACCTTTTTGTTTTCAAGTTGCTTATACACCGACAAAAAGTGTGAAAGTTCTTTAAACATATTTTTTGGAAGTTCGCTTATATCGGTGTAGATGTTATAAACAGGGTCTCCAAAAGGCACTGCAATAATTTTTTGGTCTTGCTCGCTTTGGTCTGTCATGTTGATAATACCGATTGGGTAGCACTTTACAAGGGCACCACTTTCAATTGTTTCGCTGCAAAGCACGAAAACATCAAGTGGGTCGCCATCTTCGCTGAGTGTGCGTGGAATGAAACCGTAGTTCATAGGATAGTGCGTTGCTGTGTAAAGCACTCTATCAAGAATTATAAGCCCGGTTTCTTTGTCAAGTTCATACTTGTTTTTACTGCCTCTTTCAATTTCGATAAAGGCAATAAAGTTGTTTGGCCTGATACGCTTTTCGTCAATATCTTTCCAAATATTCATTTCATCTCCTTAAGTTACACGCCATTATAGCACAAGGAAAACCTAATTTCAAGTATTTTTTTTGGCAAATTAAAAGTTTTTTTTAAATGCCTTATGCCGTGCTTGTTTTAAGGGATTTTTATGGAAGAAATTCACGAATAAGCGAGTGCTGTGGCACAAATTTTTCATCAATCGCACCAGTGTGCTTAAAGATTTCAAGCAGTTCTTTTATTTCTGGTGCAGTTGGGTGCTCTGCAACAACGGGCTGAAGATATTTGTCATACAAAAGTGGTTCATAAAGGTGAGTTGTATTTAAAATAAAGTCTGCTTCTGGCTTAAATGGCAAGATGTATTTTGTTTCGCCGTGAACGACCTTTCGCCAATGCTCCACCGTTGAAGAAACCGAAGAGCCACGCTTATAGTAATCGCGAAGAAGTCTTCTCATAAACCTGATTTGTTTTGGGTGCACAACAACATCATCACCAATACAAAAGTTGCTGGCAACGGCAACAAAAACCTTGTAAAAGTTTTGTTTTGGAATCCCTTTCATGCAAACTGGGTTAAGTGCGTGCAAACCTTCAATTATGATGACTTCATCATCTTTCACCTTCATTGGAGTAAGCATTGTACGCTGACCTAAGATGAAGTCGTAAAACGGCACATTTGCCACCTTGCCTGCCAAAATATCTTTTAGGAATTTTTTGAAATATGGAATATCAACTGCAGTTACATTTTCAAAATCATAACTGCCGTCTGGAAGTAGTGGCGTGTCGATTTTGTTTACAAAAAAATCGTCCATAGAAACAACATGTGCGTTTATGCCACGCTTTTTTAATGCCCTTTTAATTTCAAAAGAAGAAGTTGTTTTGCCTGCACTTGACGGCCCAGCAACAAGCACGATTTTTGACTTTTTGTTTACGACATTGTCTGCAATCTGCTCCAGTTGCCAAATATAAAAATTTTCTGCGTTTTTGACAAGTTCTTTTTGTTTGGTTTTTGCAAGGCGATTGACTCTTTGAAGGTCGTAAGAAAAATACATGACATCGCCAAGGTTTTGGATTAACTCTAACTGCTTTTCTTTAAAACTTATCATACTACTCTCCTATAAACAAAGAACTTATTGCCACTTTAAATGGCATATATGCATTTTCTGCACCTTCTGGTTTAAACACAATGCTAAGATAAGACTTTTCACCCTCCTCAAGCACTGCACCACCATGATATGCAAACTGAGTTGACAAACCGTTTTGGTTTGTAATCTGGCTTGGGGCAGATATTTTTGTTTGAGAATTGTCAAACTTGTCCATAACAACAATGTCATCAAAAGGCACCAAATATTGATTTTCTTGATTTGCTTTTAGGTTTAAATTTCCTTCAAACAAAAGTGATTGGGTTTTGGTGGTGGCGTTGTAATAATAAGTAAGGACATCAATCTTCATTGCAGTTTCTGCACTAAATGTTAATGTAAGCGACAAAATTTCAAGGGCTCTGTTTGGCATAAGGGTTATGCTTTGATATTCATACGGGGTGATGTTTTTAAGGCTGTTTAGGCCACCTGAAACTGGGTATAAACTTGTGTCCATAACATCTTTTGCCATGCAGGATGGGTATGGAGACATAAACTCTTTTTCAAAACCTGTGTTAAGGGCAAAAATTTCATCAAGCAGTTGTGAATAGGTTTTAAGCCCTTGCGTGGTTGAAATGCTGTCATACTGCGTACCGATAATGTTACTGCCGATTACATTTGTCAAAACATAGGTTTTAAATGTTGCAAGGTTTTCTGGCGTAAAGCCAACATAAAAGCCGTTTTGTGCAAACTTTGCTTTTTCTGCATTTAAATACAGCTCGTTTACTTCTTGTGTTTTGGTAGAATCTACAAAAACTTTTGTTTGGCCTGTGGATTCATTAACCTCCACAGTAAACACTTGTGGGGCGTTGCCACTTGCAATTTGCATTGCTGTCACTGCCAAAGCAGTTTGATAAACACTTACATACTCTTCTAGATAAACATTTGCTGTTTCCATTGTGTAATACTGAACAACTTTGTTTTCTTCTTGCTGGCTTGTACAATTTGCAAGGCTTTCTGCAAAAGACCAATTCCAGCCCGTGCTGATTGCAGGGCCACCTGCATATTGCACACGAATACGATCATAATTTTTGGCATTTGAAGTTAGGGGCTTGCTTTCTATTTGAACACTTGAATTTGGCACACCAAAAACCATTGCAAGGTTTGTAAGCACATGTGCAGAATACCTTTCAAAAGTGTTGTCAACCTGATAGTTGTTATCGCTGTAGCACACCTTGAATCCATCAATAGATTTTAAACCTGTTGTTTCATCATCTGGGTCAAAAGAAAGCATACAACCACTTAAAGAGATTGTAACCACCGAAAGCATACCCACACAAAAACATTTTACAAATTTTTTCATTAAGATTATATTATCACATCACAAAACTTTTATCAAGTGAAATGTTTTTGTTTTGCCTATCCCCTAATTTTTTTTATGTCCACGCCTAGGGAAGATAGGTCCCCTGCCAAGTTGTCATACCCCCTTTCTATTTGCGAAATATTGCTAACTGTTGTATACCCCTCTGCCATAAGCGAAGCCAAAACAAGCGACGCCCCACCACGCAGGTCTGTGGCAAAAACCTCTGCCCCATAAAGTTTTGGCACGCCATGAACAATTGCAGTTTTGCCATTGGTTGTAATGTTTGCACCCATTTTTAAAAGTTGGGGAACATATTTAAATCGTGTTTCAAAAAGGTTTTCAACCACAACTGATGTGCCTTTTGCTGTTGCCAGCATAGCAGTAAAGGGCGACTACAGGTCTGTTGGAAACCCAGGGTGAGGCATTGTTTCAAGTTTTGAAACACTATTGTGTCTGCCCTTTACAGAAAGCACAACACACGATGGCGACTTTTTTATTTTGCAAACCTTGGGGTCAAGTTTTGAAAAAAATGCATCAAGGCTTGGGGTGGGGCAGTTTTTTATGATAACCTCTCCCCCACAAATCACTGAAGCCAAAATATATGTGCCTGCGATAATGCGGTCTGGCATTGGTTTATAATGTACGCTTCTAAGTTTTTTTACGCCTGTAATTTCAATGCAATCAGTGCCAGCACCCCTGATTTTTGCACCAGCACGATTTAGAAAATTTTGAAGGTCAACAATTTCGGGTTCTTTGGCAGCATTAAAAATTTTTGTTGTGCCTTTTATAGTGCAAGAAGCAAGCATAACATTTTCTGTTGCACCAACACTTGGAAAGTCTAGATGCACATCACCCCCACGCATTGAAGAGCCATCAAAATTGATGTAGCCATGCCTGTCAAAAATCTTGACTTTAAGGTCTTTAAGGGCCTTAAGATGTAGGTCAATCGGCCTAGCACCAATC
>JAFQUU010000001.1 GCA_017408305.1 Clostridia bacterium
CCAAGGCATCCTCCATATGCTCTTTGTAGCTTAATCAGATTCTTAGCATTTTTGCTTAATTAAATTATCATAAAGATTAACAGATAACTTTCAGCTTAATTGATTTGTATGTGTTGATACATTACTCATCATTTTTACTGATATTTGAATATCTAAAAATATGCAATTGTCAATGTTCTGTTTGAGTCGGTGATTACAGTCAAGCGACTTCTTAATCAGCGACAATGCAATACTAGCATATGGGGATAACAAAGTCAATAGTTTTTTTAAAAAATTTTTAAAAATTTTGAAGTTTTTTTTGATTTTTCCAAACACGCCACCTTGTGTTTGCAAACACTTTGCCTTGTGTTTGCAGTTTTCGGCAAAAAAAGTGGTAAAAATTAAATAAAAAAGATTTTACGACAATGCACCTTTAAGAAAAGTTTTTCGTAAAATCCTGTATGAAAATGTTTTAATATATATAATATATAATATTACTTATATAAATACATATATTAATGCCTAAGCGTAAGCCTCTACAAGTTGTGGGATTTGCTGTGCCAGAAGGGCAACAAGTTCCCCATTGCTTGGTTTGTCATAAGATGAATAAATATTAAGCCCAAGAAGATGGTTTAGATTTGTAATTTTGTTTCTGCTGGTAGCCTTATCTATTGCATGCCTTATTGCCCTTTCCACATTTGCAGACTTGGTTGCATTTTCTTTGGCAATAGGCTTATAAACATTTTTGGTAATTGACATTACTGCAGTTGGGTTTTGGATTGCAAGTTCTACTGCCCTTTTAAGATATTTTGAACCATTGATGTTATACGGAATACCTATCTGCACCAAAATATTTGCGATTGTAAAACTGATTTTTTCATTTGTTTCCATTATAATGCTCCTTTGAATTAGTATAATTATATGATATTTGTACAAATTGTCAATCAAAATGAAAAAAAACCTTGAAAATTTTTCAAGGGTTTAATTTCCTGCCAACAGACCTAGGAGATATTCTTCATCCAGCGAAGATTTTTGTTTTTTTGCTGGATTAATTTCTGTGTTTCTGCGATTAACTTCCTTTAAGATTTTTGTAAGTGGTTCTTCAAACTCTGCTTTTAAGAATTCAAATTTTAAATTTTTTACCCTAGATTTTTTGAAGTGTTTGTCGATTGCATAAAAAGTTAGTGCAAATTTTTCTTGCATGGTTTGGAACTGGTCTGTCATGCACTGCTTTATGAACATATTAATTTGCATATAATCATGCTCGAAATCATCAAGTACCTTTTTGCCATCAAGGCATAAGAAATTGTAAGTAAAATTGCTAAGGCGAACATCTTTCATGCATTCAAGAATTATGTCGCAAGCCATAAGGCCGTTATCGCGAAAAATACGACTTGTATCCATAAAATCTTTATTTTGCCTAAGCGACCTTGCAAAAACCTCTCCACCTGCAATTGAACTTTTTTCAAGATACTTGCTTTCTGCCTCATAAGTGTTTTTGTGAGCACCAATTGCAGAAAAACCTGTATAGATTGGGAACTTTGACATATTGTACGCCTTGCCAAGAAGCCCAACTGAAAGGCAATGTTCGTGGTCAAAAATTGGACACATTGAAAGTTTGTTGTGCTTGATTTTGAATTCGGTGTTGCCACGATGACGGTCAGTTTGGCAAAGGAAGAAATCTGCAATAAGCATACGCTTGAGTTTAAAGGCAACTTCATCAATATCCACTTCTATATCATGATACCTGCAAAACCTATAGATATCAGCAATCATATCATCTGCACTTACAAGATATTGACCTGGGTTTTTCTTAAATGTATCCTCAAAACGCTGGATTTTACTGCTGTGCTCTAGCCCCAAGATTTTGTCGTCTTTGATATGTGCATAGTTAATATCGTTGTCTAGGCAATAGCAAAAGAGTGCAATGTCATAATATGACAATTGAAATTCATGCTTGCCAATATAAGACTTACTTAAAACCCCTGGTTTTAAACCGTTTTCTGTTTCCATTTCAACAAGATAGTACATCAAGTACTCATCAGGTTTTAGACCTACGCGTTCAAAAAAATATGGTGCAACAACATCACCGATATAAAGTTCTTTTCTTGGAAGCCTTTCCTTAAAATAAAACTTTTCGCCATCTTTTTTAAGCCACAAATGCTTGTATTTTTTGCGTGTGTAAATGCGAGCAGATTCATCTTTTTCAAACTCGCCCATAAGGATTTTGTTTTTATGTAGAACTTCGTAAACTTTCATGATGCCACCTATTTACAGCGATTGTATGCTGACTTGGAATTTTTGTCAAGCAAACAACAAAAAAACAAGAAACTTATTTTTCTTGTTTGAAAATTTTAATCTATAAGACTGTTCAAAAACAAGCAAGGCTAGGCTCGGGAAATGCCACAAAGCAGGAGTTTAGTTTGCCTAAATGACTGTTTTGGGACATTTCACAGTTAACGACGCAAGTAAAATTTAAGTAAATTTTACGGTTGCGAAGTTTTTCAGCAGTCTTTTTCTTGTTCTTTGAATTTGTAAATATCTTTCCTACCCGTTTTCTTTTTGAGTATGTCTATAACCTCATAAAACTTGCTTCTTCGTTTTAAAAAATCGTTTTTTATGAGGTCTTGCTGATATCTTTTCAAAAATGTAACTCGCTTTTCAAAATCTTCTAACTGTTTGTTTATATCAAGTTTTAGGCATTTGTCAACAAGGGTTTTTATGCGTTTGTCGTGCTTGACTTCTTCCAAAATATCAACAGCCACAATGCCACCGTGTTTAAAGAGTTTGCTATCCCTATAAGTCCCCACAGTGCCACCTGCTGTTGAAAGGCCTGTACGCATACGAAAGCGTTTACGGTCTGAAGAAAAAGTGTCTTTATAATAATCTTCATGGTCAAGCCCCAAGGCATATTCACTGTCAAAAATTGGGCAAAGATGCAGTTTTCCGTTATGCTCATAAAACTCAATATTGCCCATATGCCTGTCTTTTTGCACCAAGAAAAAGTCAAGAACAATCATTTGTTTAAGTCTTAGCTCTATGTCATCAATGTCTACCTCAAGATTGTAGTTCTTTGCATAGTCTTTTACATTTTGAATAATGTCTTCAACTGATGACCTATACTCACTTCCACCAAACTCGATGGTGATTAAATCTTCAACTTTTTCATCAATGTCATCTTCTTTGTCTTGGTTATCAAAGTAGTCGCTTAAATCCCAGCCGAAAAGTTTGCCAAGGTTAAAAACCTTGATGTCCCAAGCAGAAAGCCTTTTGGCACCATCTGGCAAAAAGTATGATGAAATAAGCCCTTTATATTTATAGTCAGTATCAGGCACTTCAATTTCTGCCATTTTATATTCGATAAATGCATCTTTGTCAATGCCAAGGTCTTTATATAAAAATGTTGTAAAAAGTTCACCAAATTTTAAGTCTTGCCGTCTGACAGAGTCTTCTTTAAAAAACAATTTTTGTCCATTTTTCTCAAAAACATATTTGTGAGAACCATCTTGCCCAATTGTTAATTCTGAGCGAAACTCGCCAAGATAATAATTTTCTTGCAGTTCACGTATATAAACTTTCCATGGTTTCATAAAACCTCCTTATTTAGTTAAATCTTCTGTCAATTTTGGCGAATTTGTAGGAATAAAAATATCTTGTCTGTTTGTGCGTTTTTCAAGGGCTTTAACAACATCAAAAAACTGCTGTCTTCTTGCCAAAAAGTCTGTTTTGATATACTTTTTTTGGTTTACAGTAAGTTTTCTAACATCTCTGTCAAAATTTTGGATTTGTTCATTTATATCAAGTTTTAGGCACTTATCGACAAGGGCTTTTAGGCGTTTATCATTCTTTATTTCATCCAAAATATCCACAGCCACAATGCCACCGTTTTTAAAAAGCCTGCTGTTTTTGTAAGAATCTACACTGCCACCTGCAGTAGTTAGGCCAGTTTTAATCCTAAACCTTTTTTGTGGCGAAGCCAAAGTTTCTTCTCTAAAAACTTTATTTTCCATGCCAAAGGCAAGTTCATTGTCAAATAGTGGTGCAAGAGTTATTGTGTTTTTATCTATAATGAATTCAATATTACTCATATGCCTGTCTTTCTGCACAAAAAAGTAATCAAGAATAATCATGCGTTTAAGCTTAAAATCCAAGTCCTTTTCATCAAGCGAAAGATTGTGGTTTTTGGCGTAAATTTTGATTTGCTTTAAAACATCTTCAGCAGAATTTATATATTCTCCCGAACTACTAAATTCAATCGTCATAAGTTCTGAAACATTATGATTTAGTATCATGTCTTTAAAAGGATGGTTTTTCATCTTCTCAACATCCCAGCCAAACTCTTTGCCAAAGTTGTCAACTTTTACATCCCAAGAAGAAATCGTTTTTGCACCTTTTGGCACAAAAAACTTGCTTATCACCCCAACAACGCTTTCCTTTCTTGCCTCAGTTTCAACAAAATTATAGTCCACAAAATCTTCTTCACTAAGCCCAAGTTTCTTGTAAATATAAGAAGTGAAAACATCGCCAACTTGCGTGTCGGTAATATTTTCGTTGGCAACCTTAAACACAAACTTCTGGCCAAAGTTTGAAAGAATGCGTTTTTCTGCACCATAAGTACTTTCACCAATCAATTTGCCCCTAAAATTGCCAAGTAGTGTTTTTTTGCCACCTTTAAGCAAATAAACTTTCATAGTTTCTCCTAATCCTCAAAGTTTACGGTTTGAATATCTTTAAATGTGTTTTCATCAACAAAATCAAAAATACGGTTTGCAGTGGTTTCAACAATTTCTTGGTCATGACTGGCAAAAATCATTGCACCCTTAAAGTTTATCATACCTTTGTTTAGGGCAGTAATGCTTTCAAGGTCAAGGTGGTTGGTGGGTTCATCAAGTAAGAGAAAGTTTGGTGCTTCTTGCATGATTTTTGCAAACATACAACGCACCCTTTCGCCACCACTTAAAACATTAACTGGTTTTTGTGCCTCTTCGCCAGAGAAAAGCATTCTGCCAAGCCAAGAACGGATATACACTTCTGTTTGGTCTTTAGAATACTGCCTAAGCCAGTCTACAATATTATCGGTGTTGCCTTCAAAATATGCGTTGTTGTTGGTTGGCAAATATCCAGGTTTGATGGTTTTACCCCAATGCACAGTGCCACTGTCGGCCTGTTCTTTGCCCATCAAAATGTCAAAAAACATTGTGGTTGCAAGTGCGTTTGAAGAAAGCACTGCCACTTTGTCATCTGCTTGGATAGAGAAAGAAACATTGCTGAAAAAGCCTTTTTTGGTTAGGTTTTTCACTATCAAAATTTCTTTGCCCGGTGCTTGCAAAAAGTCAAAATTGATGTATGGATATTTACGGTTAGAAGGCTTAAAGTCTTCAATTGTCAGTTTTTCAAGTTCTTTTTTACGGCTTGTTGCTTGCCTAGACTTACTTGCATTTGCACTAAACCTTGCAATAAACTCTTTAAGTTCTTTTGCACGCTGTTCGGCTTTTTTGTTTTGGTCTTTTTGCTGGCGTGCAAGAAGTTGAGAAGTTTCATACCAGAAGTCATAATTGCCCAAAAACATATTGATTTGTCCAAAGTCAACATCGCAGATATGTGTGCAGACCTTGTTCAAAAAGTGCCTGTTGTGAGACACAATAATTACAGTGTTTTCAAAATCTAGTAGGAAATTTTCAAGCCACCTTACTGTTTTGAAGTCTAGGTTGTTGGTTGGTTCATCAAGTACCAAAATGTCTGGATTGCCAAAAAGCGCCTGCGCAAGAAGCACCTTGACTTTTTGTTTTGGGTCAATGTCTTTCATTTGTTTTTCAAAGTCTGCTTCTGAAATTCCAATTTCTTGAAGAAGGGTTTTTGCTTCGCCATCAGCCTCCCAGCCACCAAGTTCAGCAAACTCTGCCTCAAGTTCTGCAGCCCTAAGGCCATCTTCATCACTAAAGTCTGGCTTCATATAAAGGGCATTTTTCTCGTCCTCAATTTCCATAAGTTTTTTATGGCCTAGTAGCACAGTCCTTAGAACCGTTTCTTCATCAAAAGCATTTTGGTTTTGCACAAGCACACTCATACGCTTGCCTGGTGATAAAATCACTTCGCCTTTGTTTGGTTCAATCTCGCCAGTCAAAATCTTCAAAAATGTTGATTTCCCTGCACCATTTGCACCAATAATGCCATAGCAATTGCCTTTTGTAAATTTCAAATTAACATCTTTAAACAGCACCCTACCACCGAACTGCAAAGATACATTTATTGCTTGAATCATATATTTCACCTCTTAAAAAAAATAATTATGCCTCCATTATAGCACAATTATTTTTAAATAACTAGACTTTTCAAGAAATTTTATAAAATAACACCAAGAGAAAGCACACAAGCCGGTCTATAATAATAGGTTGAGCTGTAACTACCCTCAGTAGCACCACCGCTTGTATTAATATAAACAACTTTGTTTGTATTACAACTTGTACTATACGCAACGCCTGATCGTTCTGCAACATTTACAACTGCTTTTGTTTTGATATAATACCCCCTTCTTTTTAAGTCATGTGAATTCATTCCATATGAACCTGCACAAAAAGTTTCTGTTTCACCATATGTAGCAAGCGGAAAAAAATACTTTTGTGATGTATGAGTTGTATTACTGTTATAGTATTTTGTTACTAGAGTTGTTTTTTGAACCGAAGATAGAAAACATGAAGATAATTTTAAAGTGTTTTGAGTATAATAATTGTCCATTGTATATGCCATACCAGAAGTTGAATTTCCATAAATATTAGTATTGCCCCACACACCACTATGTAAAGCATATTCACTGAGAAGAAGGAGACAGCCATTAGGAATTTCTTCAGCAGCAGTCAAAGTTATATTAAAACTTTCTCCTTCAGACAAAAATTGATGAACAAAACTTACCTGAGCAATTGCACTACCTGCAGGGGTTTTATTTTCAAATGATAAACCTTCGGACATAGTCAATAATTGCGATAAGCCATTTGAAGTCGACTCGCCAATAATAATCCAATTTATCTGATATCCATCAATCTCACCCATAGAAATATAAGGATATCCAACAAAATTCCCGTCTTCCTTCACAGTTGCAGAAATTTTTATTTCTATACCACTTTCTGTTGTATAAATTGTTTTATCAGTTTCTGGGTCAAGGCCCAAAGCACTTGGGGCGATGTCGCCGAGCGGGCCCAAAGGGGCGGGCGAGGCGGCGGAGCCCCCTTGGCAAAGCGTACTGCACCCGGCAAAAAGGGGCAAACAAAACATAAAGCACGCCAAAACCACAACACAAAGTTTTTTGCTTATACGCCTTAAACCTTGCCTTTTGGCTTGGCTTTCCACATTTTTGTCAACATTTCCACACTTCGCCAAAATTTCTTTTTTCACAATTTCCTCCATTTGTAAAACAAAGTCAAAATATCAAGGATATCTCCTTTATTTTAAATAAAGAAAGTTTATTTGTCAAGGATACATCCCCGACAATTTGTAAAATTAAAAAAAAATTTTTACCGCTTACAAAGCGCAATATAATTGACTGACAGTCAAATATGGAATACTACTCCATTATATAAACAATAAAATTGGGTAATATATTTGCAAGGTGGGGTATGGAATTTGAAAATTTTTGCATAAATCTTGCAAAGGCACGCCTTGCAAAAAATATGAGCGCCTATGAACTAAGCCTTAGGCTTGGCAAAGATGCAAGTTATATCAGCAAGGTTGAAAACGGAAAAATCAACATAAGCCTTAAAAGCATTTTTGATATTTGCAAAATCCTTTCAATCGCCCCAAAAACCCTTTTTGAGGAAAGCAAATGACAACATATGAAAAAATTGCACAAAGGATAAGAAACCTTTGTACAGAAAAAAATATCACCCCTAACAAACTTGGGTCGCTTTCAGGCATAGACCCAAGCACCATCACAAGCATTTTTTATGGCAAAAGTAAAAACCCTGGCGTTGCCACGCTTGCCAAGGTTTGTGAAGGATTAAATATTACTTTATTCGATTTTTTTAATGACCCAATTTTTAAAAAATAAATAAAAAAAATTAATTAAATTGCTTTTTTAATAAAAAAGTAATTATTTTTATTCAAAATAATAAATTTAAATTAAAAAAACAACCACTTTGTGTGGTTTTTTATTATTGATTCTTTTCAAATTCATCATATTCTTTTTTGAATTCTTTAAAGTTTTTACGTTCGAGGGCGTAAACAATTGTTGGCACAGCCATAAACATAATTGCCACTGCACCACCTGCACCTATGCTCATTACAGCAGCATTTTGTATTGTTGTGGTTGCAGAAATTTCTGGATACAAAAGCCAAGATGAAAGCCCGCCAAAAGCAACGCCCGCCAAGGTACTTAAACCCAAAAGCATTTTGGTTTCTTTTAGTTTGTTTTGCATTGACACAAGTTGGCGTTTCCTTGCGTATTTGTACTGCGATATTTGATTTTCGCGTAAAACATCTTTTGCTTCTTTCATTTTTCCGCCCCTTTTTTCAAGATAACACCTTTCAAAAAATTTGTCAATTTTTGCAAATAAATTTATCTTATATCATATTATTCTTATCCTCAAAAACATTACCACAAAAAAATTCAATAAAAAACAAGGCAGGCACTAGATTTTTTTATACATTTATGCTATAATAATGGACGTTTAAAAAGGAAGTAAAAATGGAAAAAGAAAAACTAGACATTAAAGCAGAAAATTTTATTGAAGACATTGTGCTGAAAGACCTTGAAAATGGTCTTATAAACAGCGTACAAACACGCCACCCACCAGAACCAAGTGGATACCTCCATATTGGCCATGTGCGCAACATTATGCTTAACTATGGCATTGCAAAAAAATTTGGGGGCGTTTGCAACCTAAGGTTTGATGACACCAACCCAGCAAAAGAAAGCCAAGAATTTGTGGACAGCATTAAAGATGATGTGCATTGGCTTGGGTTTGACTATGAAAATGTGTTTTACGCAACAGACTACTTCCAACAAAACTATGAAATCGCACTAAAACTTATTAAAGAAGGCAAAGCCTATGTTTGCGACCTTTCACCTGAAGAACTTTCTGCCACTCGTGGCACACTGACAGAACCTGGCACAAACAGCCCATACAGAAACAGAAGCGTTGAAGAAAACCTTGAACTTTTTGAAAGAATGAAAAATGGTGAGTTTGAACAA
>JAFQUU010000061.1 GCA_017408305.1 Clostridia bacterium
ATAAATAATTTGCATAAAAATTAATTAAAATAATAATTTTTGAAAAAGCAAAAATTAAAACATTTAAAAAGATTACAAAAAACCTAAACAAGTTCATAAATCCTGAATATGGGATTTTATGGGAGATTTTTTCTTTCAATGCACTATAGAAAAAGCCAATCAAAATTTCAAATATAAGCCAATAAAATATGCCGTTTGCAATTAAGAAAACTATAGACATCCCTAGGCCATAAACAGAGTTTAAGGCCATAGCATCAAAACTTTTTAACAGTGCAAAACTAAGGACTGCCAAAATGCCAATCAGCCATTTTTTTATACCCGTTAGGGCAGAAATTTTTTGTATCACTTTTCTTCCCCTTTTGTAATTGAAATGATTTGAAACACCAAATAATACATTGCGTTTTCGGCGTTCATCTTGCCACTTTTAATGTCATAATCAACATCTAAAATAAGGTTGCTGATTTTTAAAATCTTTGCAGGAGACAAATTTTTTGCAATGCCTTTTGCTTTTGAAATTGCAAATTCTTTCACACCAAGGTGCTTTGCAATTTCTGCGTTTGTGCCCTCTGCCAAACCTGCATATAAAACCCTTCTGTAATGTGCTGAAATAAGCCCGAGAATGACAGGAAACTCCATTGTTTCAAGCATTTTTTTCATAAGCGTTATGGCTTTGTCGCCGTTGCCAGAAGAGAGTGCCGAGGTGATTTCAAAAACTGAATACTCATCAGATTTTTTCACCATTTTTTTGATGTCAGATTCTGTGATTTCATCTTTACCAGCATACAAAAGTTTTGAAAGTTCGTTTCTTATACGCATTTGGTCGCTTCCACAAAAATCAATCAGAAGTGCCACTGCACCTAGAGAAATGCTTTTTCCACTTTCCTTAAATTTTGATTCAATTATTTGGGATAGTTCGCCTTCGCTAAGTTTGTTACAAAGCACTTTTTCAGCAGATAGTTTTGCAAAAACATTTTGCCCAACAATTTCTTGAAAAACCAAAATTGTTTCAAGGGCTGGTGCTTTGCAATATTCTTCAAGTTTTTTAAGGTCTGCATCCTTGATTTTTGCAACATTTTTTACAACCACCAAACGCTTTTCACTCATAAGTGGCATTTGCTGGCAAGACAAAATAATTTTTTCTGCATCAAAATTTTCATCATTAAAAACTGCTTTATTTAATTCCGGCATTTCAATTTTTGCCTTGTCTTCTATATGTTTCAAGGCCTTGTCTAAACCTAAAATATCGTTGCCTGTAAGCCTGTATACTGGCATAAGCGTGGTTTGGGTTTCAAGTTTTTTCAATTCTCGCTCCTTACTTCGGTTATTATACCATTACTTATTGAAAATGTAAATGTTCCATTTATTTTTGTGGCAAAATTATTTTCTATTCCTTCAATTTTATCGTTTGAAACAACATAATGGAAACTTCCTGTGTTTAAGAAATTCTTGCTTTCTCTGCTTTCAAACAAAATTTGAGGATTGTAAACTGCCAAGTCTCCACGAATTGTGTTTGCTTGATTTGAACCTATGTGATTAAACGCAATCACAATTCCAACATCATCAACTTCCACATACACGCCTTTTAACACTTCATTTGCATATATGTGCATAAATGCAAAGTCTCCAACGGTTTTAATTTCTGCACTACTTTCAGAAATCGTGTTTGCATGATATTTAGACTGAAATTCTTTAACCTCTTTTTGAGTGTTTGAGGTGGATACAAAAACATTTATGTTTTCAATGCGTTTGTGCTTAAGATATGTTTCCATATCAGCGTTATAACCAACCACAAGCACTTGACCGTTCTTTGATGTTAATACTGCCGAGGGTGAATAGGTGTTAATTTGCGTATATGTAGTGGCTAAAGGCACAAAAGGACGGTCTACTGCAATCACCATCCCAAACGCAAGTAACGCCCCACTTGCACAAAGTGCCAGCCGTTTGATTTTATCGCCCATAAAGAGTTTACTGATTGCAAAAAGACAAAAGTAAAAACCTGCTGCACCAATCAGCGATAAAGAATATAGGTTTATGATTGCAAAATCAAGGCTTGAAATTGCACCCGAAAACCAAATAATAAATTGCATAATTATGTTTGGAACAAACAGCAAAAAGCCCAAAAACTTAAATGCCGAAACCACAAAAACAAGAGCAAACACAAGTATGTATGCAAAAGAAAACAATGGCACACAAATAAGGTTTGTAAGCCAAGAAAAGAAAGAAATTTGCCCAAAATACAAGGCCAAGATTGGCGAAATTGCAAGTGTTGTTGAAACATCTATCGCCAGTGCGTTTGAAAGAGCATTTGGAATTTTGCATTTTTGATTAAAGAATTTTGTAAGTGGTGGCACCAAAATGCCAATAGCAACAACACTTACAAAACTCATAAGAAATCCTGCATCAAATACTGAAAATGGGTTTATAAGAAGAATTATAAAACCTGCCACACCTAAGGACGACAAAAGGTCATATTGCCTGCCAATAAGCGTACTTGCCAAAAACACAATTGCCATAATGCTTGCCCTGACAACCGATGGTGCGAAAGAGCAAAGGTAGCAATAAAATAGTAGAACTATTGAAACAAAAATAAACCTAAAAAGTTTTGATGTTTTGAAAAGTCTAAGTAGCCAATATAGGCATGCCACCAAAACAGCAATATTAAGGCCCGATACTGCAACCAAGTGGCCAAGCCCACTGGTTGCAAAGTTTGATTTTATTTCTTCATCAAGTTGTGTTTGGTCGCCAAACAAAATAGAGTATGCAAGTTCTGCAGTTTCAAACGGCATAAAACCGTGAAGAAGATTTTTGACATACAGCCTTACATTTTCTGCAAAAGACAAATTGCCTGTTGAAACAACTTCAATATCTTCATAATTTACAAAGGCATTATGTGTTGCGTTCATTTTGTAAGCATAAGAATTAAACTGCCCACTTTCAAACAAAAATTCATCATACACATTGGTTGTAAATCTTAAGATTTCACCACTTTCCACAGAAAAATCTTCTGCTTTATAAACACTCAATGCAAGATTTTTGGTTTTGTTGCCATCAAGGGTTACATTATCCAAAATCAAAAATATGGTGTCGTCATTGTCATAGATATGCGTGGTGGCCCTGCCCTCCACGACATATTCTTGGCCACTGGTTAGATTGCTTGTAAAATTTTTTGTGTCTAGAAAATAGCACCCAACGCCAAGTGCAAAACACGAAATTATCACCAAAAGATTTACAAATGCTTTTCTAAAAATTGAATACCCAATGGCAAACACAGCCATCAAAGAAAACAAAACCAAAAAGGTTGTGTCTAGTGAAAAAAGATAATAGGAAAAACCTATGCCAATTGCAAACGCCAAAAAACCATAAAAAAGTGGTCTAAAATTAAAATATCTTTTTTTATTTTCTTCTTTTGTTTTAGAAAAACTTTCCACAAAATAATTATAGCAAATAATAAAAAAAAATCAATTTGAAAATTAGAAAATATTTTCAAAAGAGATTCCCATAATATTGTAATATCCTTCAATGTAATAAAGAAGTAATGCCAAACTTGCCTTAAACATGGCTTCGTTGTTCTCAACAACATAAACCTTCATTTTTGTAAGTTCAACACCTACATCTTCAATGTCTTTAAGGTTAACCAAAAAGCAGAGTGCACCTTCATAGCCGTCCCAAGTTGTCTCTAAATCAACAACTTTGTCATAAATTTCTTGATTATTTATATCGTTTTTATCTTTTACAAACTCTGTAAGTGCAACAATCTTGTCTGTCATATTGGCAAGATAGTTTGAAACCATCACCTGCTCTGTAATACAAATACCAATCAAAATCACAATGATTGCAAGGATTGAAACAAGTCTTTTATTCATTGTGCACCTCAAGTTGAAAGGTTTTGTAAGGCTTGTTTTTTTCCTGCAAATAGCATTGCCCTGACTTATCCATAGTAAACGCAACAACATCTTTTATGCTTTGGATTTTTTCATTATCGAGAACCTTGTTGATAAGGCCTTCACTTGCATTTACAAAAGCAAAGTTTTCTTGCAAAAGATTGCCTTGACTGATAAGGGTAACAGGCAAAAAGTTTTCTTCAGGAGAAAGTTTTAGGTCTTTTACCGTAACGGGGCTTGCCTCGGCCTTTGGCATAACATTTACAACGCCATTTGTTTCCATTATTGCATAGTGAACATCTTCAAGTTTAAAATATCCTTGGTTGTGGATTGCCTCAAAAATGTCATCAACGGTGATGTTCAGTTGCTCCACTGCATCATAGTTAATTCCGTTGGGGTCGATTATTATCACCGGTTTGCCACTTATGATGTTTGCAATTTTTGGGCTTTTTTTAGATAAAACTGTAAGAAAAAAATGCACAACAACAAGAGTGATAAGTGGCACAACACCATTAAGTGTTGGGATAGAAGATTCTGCCATTGGGATTGTTGCAAGGTCTGCAATAACAAGTGTAAGCACAAGTTCAAACGGTTGCATTTGCCCAATTTGGCGTTTGCCCATAATCCTAAACACAAGAAGCACTAAAAGATAGACAATAATTGCCCTAATGATTAAAGTTAACATACATCTAGTATGTTTTTTTATTTAATTTTTATGTTTTTTTCGCCAAAGTTTTTTTCTTGAAATGCTCTTTAATATTTACAAACCAAACTTTTATGTCGATTAAATCAAACACTTGACAAACAAGCAAGAACCCTACCAGCCCCACACCACACGATATTGCAAGATTAAAAAACATTGGCATAAAGTGCGAAAGGAGATTTGTCAGGAAACTCACCAAACTTGCAACAGGAATACTGCAAACCGAAATAAGAAGGATTGGTTTTAATATTTTGACTTTTGAAGTTGTAATTTTGTTTATCATCCGTATGTTCAAAACACTAGACAGCCCCATACAAACGCCCATGCCAACAAGCACAGAGTGTATACCAATATATTTTGGCAAAAACCAAATGCAAAGAAGCATAATTATGCCACCTAGAATATAATTTTTCATGCTTTTAACTTCATAGCCAAGTGTGTTAAGGATTGCAGAAGTTATGTTTGTAAGGCCAATTGGTAGCATTATCCAAGCAGAATACACCAAAAGTGTGCCACAATCTAGATTATCAAAAAAGAAAAGTCCTATATTTTCGCCTGCACCCATATAAATTGGGACAAACAAACATGAAATGAAAAGCGTTATAACAATTGAAGCAGTAATTCTGCTTTCAATATGGTTTTTGTTATTTTGGGCAACTGCAGTTGAAAGGTCTGGCACAAGTGCCATGCCAAGCGAACCGATAAGTGCTGACGGAATAAACAAAAACGGAAGTGTCATACCAAACGCCACACCAAAAAGAGACATTGCATCTGCATTAGTCATGCCCGTTGCCACAAGCCTAAGTGGAATTATGATTGCAATCACGGGCTGAATTAGGCTTGAAACAACCCTTACAAATGTAATTGGGGTTGATGTTTTAATGATTTCTTTTGCAAAACCTCTAGGCCTTCGAAGGCGACCACCATATACGAAAAACAAGATTGTAACCAGTGTTGCAGACAAAAAGCAAGCAATAGTAAGCGACACTGCACTTGTAACTGCACCATCAACCACAGAAAGTGCTCCACCAATCATAATCACAAATAATATTATTCTGGCAACCTGCTCAAAAAGGTCCACAAGACACACTGCAAAGTAGTTGGACCTGCCCCAAAACCAGCCCCTAAAAGTTGAATAAATTGCACTAAAGATGACTGCTGGTAAAAGCAGAATTAAAATCAGGACACACCTTTCATCTGTAAACACAGCTTTTAAGACATTGTTAAATAAAAGCACAATCAAACAAGTTGCTACAGCCAAAATCAGCGATGCCACGAGTGCAGTTGCAACCATAGAACTTTCTGCCTTATGGTCGCCCTTGGCGTGAAGTGATGAGGACAATTTTGAAATGACAAGAGGCAGTCCCGTTGCCACAAATGTTACAAGAACCGTAAAAATTGAAAAAGCCACTTGGAACACGCCAAGTGCTTCTGCACCAATCTCTCTTGAAAGATAGATTTTAAATAAAAAACCCAAAAAACGATTTATGACTGTAAAAAAAGTCATAAGTGCAACTGCTTGAAAAAGTGATTTCATCTAGGTAATATATTTTTTTTGATTTAAAATTAGCACCTAAAGCCCATTTTATTATAAAGGTTTTTCAAATTGGTTGATTTTAGCGAATTTTAGTAGTACAATATAACTATGATTGAAATACAAGAAGTTAAAACAAAAAAACAGCAAAAACAATTTGTAGATTTTCCTACTGCCCTTTATGAAAACTGCCCATACTATGTGCACCCACTGCGTATGGATGAAATAAACAATTTTAACCCTAAAAAAAATGTATCTTATGACGACTGCGAAACAGCCTGCTTTTTGGCCATTGAAGATGGCAGAGTTGTTGGCAGGATTGCTGCAATTATCCAAAAACTTTACAATGAAAAAGTTGGTGAAAAGCGTGTAAGATTTTCTCGTTTTGACTGCGTTAACAACCCTGAAGTTGCAAACGCACTTTTTGCAAGTGCAGAAAAATGGGCAAAAGAAAAAGGCATGGAAATTATCCATGGCCCACTTGGTTTTAACGACCTAGACCGTGAAGGCCTTTTAATTGAAGGCTTTGACCAGCCACAAACTTTTGAAGAGCAATACAACTACCCTTATTATCAAACCTTAATCGAAAACTATGGGTTTGTTAAGGAAAAAGATTGGCTTGAATTTAAGATTTTTATTCCAGAAAAAGTTGACGATCGTATGGAACGCCTTTCTAATGCAGTACTCAAGCGTTATAACCTCAAACTTGTAACTGCAAAAAGCAAAAGTCAGTTTATCAAACAATACAAAAAGCAAATTTTTGAGGTTTTGGATGAGGCGTACGGAAGTTTGCATGGCGTTGTACCATTTACAGACAAACTTCGAGACCAAATAATTTCTCAATTTAAACTTTTTATAAGAAAAGAATTTATCATAGTAATTACCGATGCAAGCGACAATGTTGTGGCGTTTGGTTTTGCAATTCCTTCTCTTTCAGAGGCAGTTAGAAAATCAAAAGGTCGCATTACTCTTCCTGCACTATTTAGGGTAATTCATGCCGTTAAAAAACCAAAAATTGTTGATTTTGCACTTGTTGGCGTAAAATCTGACTATCAAGGCAAAGGCCTTACTGCAGTGATTATGAAGTATTTAATTGAAGAAATTAACCGTATAGGTGTTGAATATTGCGAAACAAACCTAAACCTTGAAGACAACCTAAAAATTCAACAAACTTGGAAAAATTTTGAACACGAACAGCACAAACGCAGACGCTGTTTTGTAAAAAATATTGAATAGTACATAAAAAAACAGCACAAAAAGTGCTGTTTTTTAATTTTTATTAATTTTTTTCATTTCAACAATTTCGTTTTTAAATTTAATCATCTTCTCTTCAATTGCTTTTTTTACTCTTTCTTCGCCAAACAAATTTGTCATTTCTTCAATGCAAATGAAAACATCAGCAATTTCTTCAATAAGGTTGTCTTCAACTTCGGTTTGTCCTGCATATTCGTTATGTAAAACTTTTCTTTTGAACTTACTTATAGCAACAGTAAGTTCTGCCATTTCTTCAATGCACTGGTCATATTGTCCGACAATTCCCCAAATTTCTGTTGCTTCTGCATAGACTTTAAGTCGTTCTTCCTTGGTCATCATTTCCTCCTATTTTTCTAAATCAATCGTTTTTTTTAAATCTAAAATTTTGCCATTTTTAAGCATATAGCAAGGTCCAAAGAATTCTGGATTAGCATTTTTAAACCAAACATGACTGCCATTTGGAATCCCATATAAGGAGCATTTATGACTGTCAGGCAAGAAATAATCATTGATTAAGTCTATGCCTTCAACACCTGGGTTTCCTTCTTCTAAGTCAAAATGTGGAATAATTGTGATGTCAGCAAGACCAATGCCTTCCCAAAACTTTTTGTCGCCTATCTCTTCAATTTCTTCTGGATAATTATACACAAGTTTTGACAGGTTCATTGCCCCAGCACTTTGCCCCACAACAACACCATCAAAGTTTTGAAGTGCCTTGTCAATGCCAAATTTTTGGATAAAATCTATTTGTGATGGTGGGTAACCACCTGCTAAAAATACAAAAGAAGCATTTTTTAATATTTCTGCAATTTTGTCAGCATTTCTGTCATCAACAACAATTTCCTTCTCTAGTGGAACGCCTGCCATTCTTAAACTTCTAGCAACATTTTTAGCATATATTTCATTAATTTCGTGAGCATCAGGACTGCTTGCAATAAAAACAAAGTTGCCTGCTTTAAGTACGCTTATGATTTGGTCAACAAGCCCATAAGTGTTATCGGTTGCACAAATAACTTTTTTGCCATTTATTTTTCTTTGTGCACCAATATCACTTGTTAAAAAAATATTTCTCATTTGTTTCTCCTTATTAAGGATTATAACATATGGTAACATGTATTTCAATAGGTATTTTTATAAAAAAAATCTGGAATTAAACATCCAGATTTTTTGTTATGAACGAGCGTTAAGTTTAATACCTGCACCCATTGTTGATGTAACGGTAACATTTTTGATGTATTGACCTTTTGCTGCAGCAGGTTTTGCTTTGATGATTGCTGTCATAATGGTTTCGTAGTTTTCCATAAGTTTGTCAATACCAAAGCTTGCTTTACCGAAAAGCACATGAACATTGTTTGTTTTATCCAAACGATATTCAACTTTACCGGCTTTAACATCGTTGATTGCTTTTGTTACATCTGTTGTAACAGTGCCAGAATTTGTGTTTGGCATCAAGCCTTTTGGCCCAAGCACACGTGCAATACGGCCAACAACACCCATCATGTCTGGAGTTGTGATACAAACATCAAAATCAAGCCATCCACCTTGGATTTTTGTGATGACATCTTCTGCACCAACAACATCTGCACCTGCTTTTTCTGCTTCGTCAGCCTTATCGCCTTTTGCAATTACAAGCACACGCACTTTTTTGCCTGTTCCGTTTGGAAGCACAACAACGCCACGCACTTGTTGATCTGCATTACGGCCATCAACGCCAAGTTTGATATGAAGTTCCATACTTTCATCAAATTTTGCATTTGCATTTTTGATTGCAAGTTCAAGACCTTCTTTTACATCATAGAGTTTTGTTGAATCAACAGCGTTTTTTGCTTCTTTAAATCTTTTGCTTACTGCCATCTTATTCACCCTCCTCTACTGTAACACCCATGCTTCTTGCTGTGCCGGCAATCATTGTCATTGCTGTTTCAACGCTTTTTGCGTTAAGGTCTGGCATCTTAAGGGTTGCAATTTCCCTTATTTGTGCTTGAGTGATTTTTGCGACTTTGTCTTTGTTTGGTTTTGCTGATGCTGTTTCAAGCCCACAGGCTTTTTTGATAAGCACAGCAGCAGGTGGTGTTTTCATAACAAAATCAAATGTTCTGTCTTGATAAATATTGATTACCACAGGGATAATCAAACCTGCTTGAGATGCAGTCTTTTCGTTAAAGTCTTTCACGAAAAGACCAATGTTGATACCATGAGGTCCAAGAGATGAACCTACTGGTGGGCCAGCAGTTGCTTTTCCGGCTGGCAATTGCAGTTTAACAACTGCATTAAGTTTTGCTTTTGCCATTTCTTCTCTCCTTTTATGTGGTGCACAAGGTGTGGCAAAACACCTCTCCCACAAAAAACTTTGCTGGGGCGTGCTTTACAAATCCTTTGCAGGATTTGCCGCACAATTTGCAAAATTGTGCAGGGCTTTGGCAACGCCAAAACCCAAAGCACGCCCGTTTTTATGTTTTTAAACTTTTCTTAGTTGTGAATAGTCAAGTGTTGCTTCAGTGTCTCTTCCAAACATTTCAACAACAACCTTTGCCTTGCTGTTTTCTGCATCAACAGAAACAACTGTGCCAACAAACTTGTCAAGTGGACCATCAATCACTTCAACCTTGTCGCCTTCCTTAAGGTCAAGTTCCACCTTCACATTTTCAAGGTGAAGTTTTCTTACTTCGTCTTCAGTAAGTGCAAGTGGACGACCTTTTGGACCAACAAAGCCAGTGATGCCACGAGTTCTTGTAATGTTGTGCCAAATGTCATCACCGTAAATCATTTTTACGATAAGATAGCAAGGCATAACTTTTCTGCGAACAAGTTTTTTCTTGCCGTTTTTTTCTTCCATAACTTCTTCCATAGGAATAATAATGTCAAAAATACGGTTTTCAAGATTGAACTTATCACGAACAGTTTCAAGGTTTTCTTTGGCCACATTTTCATAACCAGAAAAAGTGTGCAAAACATACCATTTTGCTTCTTCCATTTTTCCCTCCATTATACAAGACTATTGATGAAAAGCATATAAATCACTTCAAGGAGTTTGTGAATTCCAAGTAGTGCTGCAGCAAAAACAAGCACAACCACAAGCACAACGCCAGTTTTTTTGGCAACTTGTGCAAAGGTTGGCCAGTTTACTTTTTTAAGTTCTGAAAACACTTCTTTTGTTTTTTGTTTTACTTTTGAAGGTTTCTTTACTTTTTGCTTTTCTGTTTTTGCCTTTTGCTGTGGCTTTTCTTCTTTCACAGGTTCTGCCTTTACAGGTTCTACAGGCGCAACTTCTTGTGTTTCAACCTGTTCAAGAGTTTCTGGTGCTTTTGCCGGTTGTTGGCTTTTTGCACTTTCTTTCATTTTCTTTTTTGTTTTTTTACTTGGCATTTCAATCCCCCTTATTTTGTTTCTTTATGCTTTGTTCTGGCATTACATTTTGGACAGAATTTGTTTAATTGCATTCTGTCAGGGTGATTGCGTTTGTTTTTTGTTGTTGCATAATTGCGTGATTTGCACACTTCACATTCAAGTGTGATGTGCTCATTTGTTTGATTTTTTTTCTTTGCCATTTGATTTCCTCCGTTAAAAAAACTCCGTTAGGAGTTAAAACTTGATTGTATATTATCACAAAAGAATTGCATTGTCAATAGTTTGATTGTTTTTTTTTATGTTTTATTTTATTATATATATAAACTACAGTACTTATCTAGGGTTACATTTTATATATTAACGATTTACAAGTGGCAATAAAGACTCTTGTTTTATATCCTTGCCGACGCACGCCACAACGATATTTTTCTGGTTATAGACTTCCTTTGCATATTTTCTTATATCCTTAATGGTTATCTTATCAATTATTGCCAATCGTTCTTTATCGCTTAAGATTTTGTCAAAAAACATGGTTTGAAGAGCATTTGATTCTGCAACATTGCCTTTATCATCAACAGAATACGCTACTGCAGACTTATACTGCATTTTTGCTTTTTCAAGTTCCTCTTCTGTTATATCGTTTTCGGCAAGGTCCTTTAAAATGCCAGAAATAATACTGTTTGCTTTTTCAAGTTTTTCTGCATAAGTGTCAATATAAATAACTAGATATCCAAGATAAGAACTTTGGTCATTAAAAGAGAACACTGCATAGGCAAGACCGTTTTCTTCTCGCACTTTTTGGTATAGTCTGCAACTATGTCCACCACCCAAAATCCTGTTGTAAAGATTTGAAATAAACCTTTCCTTACTAACTGAATTACAAATTTTTATGAGGCAATACTGCTTGGCTTGATAAGTTTCTCTATCAACAATAATAATTTCATGCTTTGGCTTTACCTTAACTGAAAAATCTTGTTTTTCTATTGGCTCAGAGGATTCTATAAACTTTTTGTAATGAGTTTCAATAAGATTTGCTACTTCCTCAAACTCTATATCCCCAACAACTGAAAACACAATGTTTTTGCCCTTGTAGTGCTTATCCATAAAACTTCTTAATGAATCGGGGGTTAAAGAATCTAAAGTTTCTTTGGTGCCAATTATATCATGTGGATTTGAATAATATTTTTTATGCATAGCAATTGCTGCTTCGCCCTCTGCAAGATGTTCGGGGTTGTCAAGATAAAGATTAAGTTCTTCCAAAACAACTCTTCTTTCCTGCTCAAACTCATCCTCTAAAAACAGAGGATTACTCATCATATCGCCATGAAGAGTTAGGCATTCAGCAAAACAACTTTTAAGACATTTTAAGGTGTAGGTTGATTGGTCATAAGTTGTCCAAGCATCAATCCTTGCCCCCAGTTTTTCAAGGCCAGTTAAAAGGTCTTGATAATTATAGTTTTTACTGCTTTTAAAAAACATATGCTCTAGAAAATGCGACATGCCAAATTCTTCAGGACTTTCGTTTGAAGAACCCACCTGCACTTTCATCACAAACGCAATATAGTTTGCTGATTTATCTTTTTCAACCACAAGCCTAAGGCCATTTGGATAAACCTTTGTTTTTACATTTTTTTTCATAAGATGTCCTTTTTTTTATTTTTAATCAAAAAATAATTTTTTTATAAAAATATATAAAATTTTAAATAAAGAATAAAAAATTAATTATTTTAAATTAATTTCTTAAAAATTTTAAAATTTTGCCGATTACAAAATTTCTTGCCCTATCAAAATTACGCATTGATTTTGAATCAAATTCTTTATGTGTAAGTTCTTCTTTAATAAGCATTTCAGCATCAAGTCTTAGTTCATCTGCAATAGCTTCGCAGATAAGACGACCAAGCACATACTGATAATTTTCTTCTGTCAAATTGTTGCGTTTTATAATGTATGTTATGTCTTCTGCAGCGATAATTTCGCCTATTGCAAAATTAAGAAAAAGTGCAAGTTTGTCAACAGCAAACTGGTTGCCGTTGGCAGCAGCCAAAATTTGCCACTGCATATATTTTTCATAGTTGACAGGCACAACATCAAAAAAACCTTTTTTGAAAATGTATGCAAGATAATCTTGGGCAATAGGGTCATTTTTTGCGGCGTCAAGGCAGATGTCACTAAAGGTGTCTATAGCAACATCATCACGCTCTAAGATGCTTGCCTTTCTAATCTTTTTTTGTGTTTTTTCACGAAGTGCCATAAATGCTTGTTGGCAATTTTCTGATGAATAATTTTCCATAAATTCTCCTTAAAATAGTGGTGCAAACAACCTAAAGAACAGTTGTTTAAATTTTGCCCAAAAAGGTTTTTGCTTAAAATAGTTTATATCAATTTGTTTGCACTCTGCAAATATATCATCTAATATTTTACGATAATGTTCTATTTCTTTTTTATCGTATATAACTGAATTGATTTCAAAATTAAGTTCAAAAGACCTGTTATCTGCGTTGGCTGTACCGATTGTCATCGCAAAGTCATCTGCAACCAAAACTTTTGCGTGCATAAAGCCGTTGTAAAGATAAACCTCGCCACCCATTTCAATAAGTTCCTGCACAAAACTCATGGTTGCGTTATAGACAAATTTTTTATCTGGCTTGCCTGGGATAATCACCCTAACCTTTACGCCACTATTAATTGCAGTTTTGATGGCGTTCATAAAAATTTCATCTGGCACAAAATATGGGGTTTAGTTTTTTTCTAGAATATTTATCTGCAACATTTTTTACAACCAAACAGTTAATGATCCCTTCTTCATTAATGATATTTTTAAACATATTAAACTCTGTATTTTTAAAGATATCCGTAATATCTTGTATTGGAATATCAAATCTTAAATCTGG
>JAFQUU010000006.1 GCA_017408305.1 Clostridia bacterium
GTCAACACCGTTTTCAATAAGTGTGGTGCTGACCAAAATTTGGTATTCGCCAGAATAAAGTTTGATGATTGTATCTTCAAGCACCTTTTGTGAAAGTCTGCCGTGTGCCACGCCAATGGTGGCGTTTGGCACAAGTTTTTTTATTTTTGCAGAAAAATCATAAATTTTTTCTATGTTATTAAAGATAATCAAAACTTGTCCATTTCTTGCAAGTTCTTGATTTATTGCTTTTTGGATAAGGTTTTCATCAAACTCTGTTACAAAAGTTTGGACAGGCTGACGCGTGCGTGGTGGGGTTTCAATCAGGCTTAAGTCCCTAATGCCAGAAAGCGACATATGAAGCGTTCTTGGAATTGGTGTTGCCGAAAGCGACAAAACATCAATATTTTCTTTCATGTTTTTGATTTTTTCTTTGTCTTCAACACCAAAGCGTTGTTCTTCGTCAAGCACCAAAAGAGTTAGGTTTTTAAAACTTACATTTTTTGACAAAAGTTTGTGCGTGCCAACAACAACATCTATTGTGCCATCGCTAAGCCCCTTTAAAACTTCTTGCTCTTCAGATTTTTTCATAAGGCGATTAAACCTTGCAGTTTTCACCATAAACCCAGAAAAACGCTTTTGGCAGGTTTTAAAGTGTTGCTCGGCAAGTATTGTTGTCGGGCACAAAAACGCAACTTGACTGCCACTTAAAACTGCCTTATAAATTGCCCTTATTGCAACCTCGGTTTTGCCAAAACCAACATCGCCACAAACAAGTCTGTCCATGATTTTTTCAGACTCCATATCGGCTTTGATGTCGGCAATTGCACGAAGTTGGTCTTCAGTTTCAGTAAAAGGAAAAGCCTCTTCAAACTGCTCCATCAAATAGTCATCTTTTTGGTAAACCTTGCCCTTTAGTTTTTCACGCTTGGCGTAGAGTTTTAAAAGGTCAAACGCCATTTCTTTGACGCTTTTATAAACCTTTGTTTTCACTCTTTCAAAGTCTGCACCACCAAGTTTGTTGAGTTTTGGGGCACTTCCACCTGCTCCATAAAAAGAAAGTTCATCGGCTTTTTCGCTTGGCAAATAAAACTTGTCGCCACCTAGGTATTCAATGATAATATATTCTTTTTCGTACCCCGAAATCGCCATTTTTTCAAGGCCAACGCATTTGCCAATGCCATGCACTTCATGGACAACATAATCGTTGATTTTAGGTATAAAAACCTTTGTTTTTTTAGAAAGTTTCTTTTTGACAGTTTTTGGAAAAATGTTGTTTGTGCCAAAAAAGATTGCACCTGCATCATAAAAATGCACCGTTTGAGGAAGGAAGTCTTCAAGAAGATGAATGTTTGTTTCTTTGCCACTGATTTGCATAGTGAAAACAAAGTTGTCGTTTAGGATTTTTTCAAGCCTTTTTAGGTTTTCTTTGCCACCACAAAACACATAAATTTGTTTTTCGGAGCCTTGATAAAACCTTAGGTCTTCAATAAATTCTTTAAAACTGTGAACATAGTTTTTAGGGTTTTCGGCTTTTAGATGATAAACTTTTTCAGGCTTAAAAAATGTATTTGCTGTTATGCTTGCAAAAGCCAAAGCCTGTTTTGGAATGTTTTTAAAAACATCTTGTTTTTTTAAGAAGTTTTCGCCATCTTCTAGTGCTTCAATTTGGCTTTCAAGTTGCTTTGGTTCATCAAAAAAAACTTTGTCAAGAAGTGAAAGCACATTTTGGTTTTCAAGTGGCAAATCCCTTGGTGAAACGGTTATGCTTTCCACTCGTTTTACAAACTTTTTGTCCTCTGGATTTAGAAACGAAATTTTTTGAATTAAGTCATCAAAAAATTCAATCCTTGAAATATAAGGGCTGTTAATGCTCCACAAAAAAAGCGTGTCGCCTTTTATGGCAAACTGCCCCCTTGCAAACACGCTTTCAGTTTTTTCGTATCCAATTTTGACCAGCGTTTTTGACAAATTTTGAAAAGCATATTCTTTGCCTTCCTGAAACATAAGTGTGTTTTCAAGTATGCTTTCTTTTGTTGGCACTTTTTGAATAAGGGCATTTGAAAGAATTATTAAAAAAACACGGCTACTGCTTAAATAATCGTAAACACTGGCAAAAAAATCATCTTTTAGGTTTTGGTCCACCAGCCCCAAAGCGTTTTCAAAAGGCGAAGTTATAAACCGTGCATCAAAGCCATACGCACCCAAATTTTCTGCAATTTTGCTGGCAGAAACAAGGTCTTTGGCAACAAGGGCACCCTTTGTGCCAAGCATTCCTAAAACAAAACTTTGGTTGCCAATGCCTTGAGCCCCAAACAATGTTTGTTTCTCATTATTTTCAAAATTTTGCTTTATTTCTTTTATTTTAGGGCTGTCGATATGGCTTAAAAAATCAAACATCTTGCACCCCAAGTTTTTCTGCAATCACATCTATGGCTTCATCTGCAACTTCTTCAAAAATTTGTTTTTCTTGTGGTGGGATTTTCTTAAGAACAAAGTCGATAAGTGGAATGTCTTCGGGTTTGCCAATGCCAATCCTTAGCCTTGGAAAGTCCGTGCCAATTTGCGAAACAATATTTCTCATGCCATTGTGCGTGCCACCACTGCCACCAGACTTGTATCTATACGTGCCAACAGGCAAATCAATGTCATCAACCACAACCAAAATATCGGTGTTTTTTAAATTATATTTTTTCTTAAGCTCTAAAACTGCATTACCACTTAGGTTCATGTAGGTAAGTGGTTTTGCAAGCATTATTATATCATCATTAGTTTCCAAAAACCCAAGTTTGCAGTTGTGCTTTTTTTTGTCGAAATCAGCGTTAAATTTTTCTGCAAATTTATCCAGCACAAAAAAGCCCATATTGTGATATGTGCCATCATATTTTTTTTCTGGATTGCCAAGACCGACTAATAATTTCATTTTTCTTCCTCAATAATTTCAAATGGTTTGGTGTGCGTAAAAGGTTTTACTTCAGCGTTTTTTACAAAACTTTTTTCAATCACAGCACCTTCGCCAATAAGTGCATTTTCAAGATGACTGCCACTTTTTATGCAAGCGTTTTTGCCAATTTTTGTTTGCCCTTTTATTACGCATAGTGGCTGAATCACTACGCCACTTTCAATCTCTGCATCAAAGTCTATAAACGTGGTTAAATTGTCTTGAATCAACACCCCATTTTTTTGGTGCTTTTCCAAAATCCTTGTCTTTTGTATGCTTGAAACAAATTCAAGTTGTTTAAGGTCAAAAACCTCAACAAAATCCTCATCACCAAAATACACAGTTTTTTCGCTTGCAAGGCTTTCTGCATTTAAAACATGCTCTGTGTCAAACACAAAACCCCTTGGCAATTTTTGACAAGTGATTTGGTTTTTTAGGGCATAGTCAATAATTTCTTCAACTGTTTGACTTGAAATTAGGGGCGTATCGCTGTAAAGGACAAGTGTGAGTTTTGAGTCTGTCAGCATAGGGCGAATAAGAGAAAATATGTTTGTGCCCAAAGTGCAAACTGTTGTTTTGGTTGGATAAGCGTTTACTGCAAGTTCAACATAACTTCGCATTGGTTTGCCACAAATTTCAATATCAAAAGATTTTGAAAAACCCGTAAAATTTGGGTTTTTATAAAGGAGTATGATTACATTTACAAGTTTTGTTTTATCTAGCACTTTTTCAGGCATTGTCATTGTTTCGAGAAGCACTTTTTTTCTCCTTTTCTTCTTTATAAATCACTTTTGCCTGTCTGTCAATATCTTCTTCAGAAATTTCTGGGTTTTGTTTTACAAGGTCTGCCTTTATTTTAAGAAATTTCAGTTTTTTTGTTTCGCTTTTAGAGAACTTGTCAAAAAAGTGCTGATAAAATTTTTCTCTATCTTTTTCATAAACCTCTAGGGCCTCTTCAACGCCTTCGTCCCAAAGGATTATGGCAAGATTGAGTTTGTCTTCGGGGTCGGTTATGTCATAAAGATAAACTTTTTCTGGTTCTGACAAATATTCTGCAACCTTGATTTTTGTAAAGTCAACATCTTTGTACTTAAGTTTTCTTGACAAAAGTTTTGATGCTGCTGTTGTTCCACGAACTTCACTCATAAAACTGAAGATTTGAAGCCCGATTGTAAGAAGGATTGGCAGAAGAATCACCACGCAAAGCCCTGTTGGGCTTGTAACAAACTGTAAAACATCTTGAATAAATGGAGAACTACCAACATACACAGCACAAACAAAGTCTTCACGAATTAGTATATCATCTTTTACGCCATTACTGTCGCCCTTTGTTTCAAAAAACCTTTCGCCATACTGGTCTACATATATATCAACAATCCTATGAAACACAAGCATACTGTTTGCGTTTACTGCGTTTTGAGTTGTGCCACGATTAAGCACACTGTCATCACCAACTGTATCTTGATATGTGCCGGCAGATATTTCATCAGTGATTTTGTGGGCTTGTACATAACTTAAAACTTGGTTGTCGGCAGGGTCTTTGTATTTATAAAAAACGATAATGTCATCTTTTTTAAGGGTATCGGTGTTTACTGACTTAATAAGCACCATGTCACCAACATCAAAACCACCATCAATCATACTGCCCGATTGCACCACAGCAAAAGAAAAACCAAACAGTCCAGAAATTTGGTTGTCTTTTTTGCTAAGGTTTGCAATCAATGCAAACACAAGTAAGAGTAGCAAAACCACATACAAAACCGTGCTGATGATTGACAAAACCTTGCTTTTTACACTTTTATTTTTTACACTATTCATCTTCTTCTCTCTGTGGGCGTGATGGTGCTTTTTTGCCGTCAATCACTTCGCCCATTTCCCTTTTTTTCTTTTTCTTAAGTTTTAGGGTTGCTTGCTTGATTTTTTCTTCTTGTATCCATTCTTTCCATGCCTTATGTAGCAGTTTTTTCTGGCGTCTTGAGTTTTTTGCCTCGTTTAAAAAGTAAAGCCAATATTTGTTTGGGTCCTCATCAAGATATGTTAATGCTTGCATGATGGCCTGATAATTCATAAGGTCTTTTTTGTTTTTGCTTAAATGTCCCCACAAGAAATTGGCAACACCATTTCGCTCTTCCTCTTCACTTGTTGCAAAAAATTTGGCTTTGTCGGAGGGCTCCATATCTATGCCAATGTTTGCCTTTATGCTTTCGGGGTCATCATACCGAATTTCACGCCTTAAAACTTTGTTTTCAAGGTTGATTTTTGAAATTTGCTCTATAATTGAAAACAGCATAAAAAGCATGAGTATTCCAAGTGGCAAGACAATCACCACCAGCATGCCCGTTGAAGTTTGCACATAATGAAAAACACTTCTCAAAAACTCTGGCGTATAAACATACTTACCAACCACCAAACTTTCTGCAATCAAAAGCGTATCTGGGCCTGTGGTATAGTAGTTGGTATCGCCTTCAGTTTGATAAAAAATTGTGCCGTCATTTGCCATATACACGCCAATAATTCTATGGAAATAAATATCGGTGTATTTGCTGACTTGGTCTATGGTTTTAAGTTTAATTGTGCGTTCTTTTGCTCTAAGTTCATTAAAGGTTTCATGGTCAAAATCGTATGTAACTTTATGGGTGCCAATATCATAAGTTTGAATTTTGGTTAAACTGCCCTTACTTACACCACTGTTTGAATAATAAAAACAAATTATGTCGCCAGCCCGAAGCGAGTTTGTGTTTGCTTTTTTCAAAAATACAACATCATCTTTTTGAAATCCTGCCTTGGTCATACTGCCAGAACTTATGCTGACCATAGAAAACCCCAAAAATGATGGCACTTTATGCTGGTCTTTTTCTGCAAAGATGGCGATTACGCAAATAAGAGTTATGATGATTATTGGATAAAACAAAATATCACCTATTATGCCACAAATGGAATATAGGTTGTAATGTTTTTTATAATCGTCCTTCTTAAACTTTGCCATTAAAAATATTATGGCATATTTATCAAAAAAAAGTAAAGCAAATTGCAAAGTTCTTTGCACTGTTCTAAGAAAAACAAAGGTTTTTATCTCTTTCAAAAACTTTGTGCATATTGAATAAAAAAAACTTGTCTACGACCTTAAAAACCCTTGCAACCACCACACAAAAACAACTTTGAAACAAATTTTTCCTAATTTTAACACTTTCATAAATGATTTACAAAAAAAAATTTATGTGATATACTGCCGTACAGTTATGGCATTTTGTAAGTATTCAAGCGAAAGTACGCTTTCATCAACCACACAGGTTGACAATGTTTTTATAAGTGAGTTTTTACCTAACGCACCAGATGTTTGCGTTAAGGTTTATCTTTATGGCCTTTATAAATGCCAAGACCCAAACGCCTTTGACAACACACTTGAAAATTTTGCATCAAAACTGGGCCTTGCACCACAAGACATTGAAGAAGCCTTTTTGTTTTGGCAGGAAATGAACTTGGTTGAGGTTGTGATTGGCACAAGCTTTCAGGTGAGATATTTGCCACCCAAAAACGCACTAAGCAAAGTTCAAAAATTCAGTAAATCTAAGTATGCAGACTTTAACAAAAAAGCCCAAGCACTTCTTGAAGGCCGTATGATAACGCCAACAGAATATACAGAATACTATGCAGTTATGGAAACTTTTAATATAGACCCAAACGCGTTTCTTCTTATTATTGACTACTGCATAAACCTTAAAGGCAAAAATGTTGGATACAGTTACATAAACACCGTTGCAAGAAACTGGGGTGCTGAAGGCATAACCACTGAAGAATCAATTTTGGAAAAAATAAAGAACTACTCAACCACTTCAAAAGAAATTTCAAAAATCCTTAAGGTTTGCTCTCTTAAACGAAACGCCACACCAGACGAGCAAGACAAGTTTCTTAAGTGGACACAAAGTTATGGTTTTTCTGCACAAACAATTTTGTTTGTTGCAGACCAGATTGCCCAAAAAACCGGCAAAGCAACTTTTCAAAAAATTGATGCAAAACTTACGGGCTACTACGAAGTTAAACGCATAAGCATTGACGAAATTTGTGATTTTGAAGAACACAAAACACTTCTTCTTCAAACAGCCAAAAACGTTTGCAAAAACATTGGTGTTTACTATGAAAACCTTGAACCTGTTGTTGAAAAATATATATCTCATTGGTTTGACCTTGGGCATACTTCCCAATCGCTTACAACTCTTGCAAATTTTTGCTTTAAAAACTCAACACGCACGCTTGACGGGCTTGACACACTTGTTATGAGGCTTTACAAAAAAGGTATTGTTTCTGAAGAGGCTATTGACGAATACCTTGTAAGTATAGTAAAACAAGATGCAGAAGTAAAAGCAGTGCTTTCAAGGCTTGGCATTACAAGAAATGTCAACAGCCAAGACCGTGAATTTTTTAAAACTTGGAAATACACTTGGAATATGCCTAGTGAACTTTTTGACCTTGCAATTGAAAAGTCTATGGACAAAACAATCCCTATGCAGTACATGAACAAACTTTTGTCAACATGGCACTCAAAAGGTATCAGCACAGCCAAAGATGCACTTCAACTTTTGCCAGAAAAACCACAGTTTGAAGCCAAAGCCCCTGCCACCAGAAAAGAAGGGTGGGAGCGAGAATATGGCAAAGAACAACTTGAAGCACTGTTTGACAGTTTGGAAGATATTGAAATTTAGTTATGAACAAAGAAGTTAAAGAAATATTAGATTCAAGACGCTTAAAGGCAGAACGAGTTGCAAACCACTACAAGCAACTTATTCTTTCTATGCCAAAAGTTAAAAAACTTTATCAAATAGAAATTGACCTTACACTTCAAAAAGCAAAAGCAGAGGCGTTTTGCCAGCCTTTTGACACCAAAAAACTGGAAGAAGCAAAACAAAACCTTGACAAAATTTTTTTGGCAATTGGTTTTCAGCGTGAAAACCTTTCTCCACACTACACTTGCCCAAAATGCCAAGACACAGGCTATATTGAAGGCAAAGAGTGTCAGTGCGTTGCCAAAATCCAAAGCGAACTTAATCTTAAAAACTCGCAAATCACAAATTTTAAAGAGTTTGATGATATTGACTACACCATGATTTCAACAGAAATGCTTAAAAACCTTATCCAAAAACTGCAAAAAATCTCGCAAACTGAAAACCAAAAATATCGCCTAATCACCCTTTGTGGCAACGCAGGCGTTGGCAAAACATTTTTCCTTCAGTGCATGGCAAACGAATATTTAAAACGCAGTAAAAATGTGCTTATGGACACAGCATTTAAAATAAATAACGACTTTTTAAAACTGCATACCTCAAAAGAGCAAAAAGATAAAATTTCTTACATGGACAAATATCTTGCACCAGATGTGCTGATTATTGATGACCTTGGCAGTGAACCTACATACAATAATGTTACA
>JAFQUU010000007.1 GCA_017408305.1 Clostridia bacterium
GCAATAATTTTGTTTTCGGCTTCTTGTTTTGTAAGGCCAAGTGTCATAAGTTTTAAAAGTTGACTTCCTGCAATTTTGCCAATTTGTGCTTCATGAAGTAGTTCTGCAGAAGAATTGTTTGCAACAATCTGTGGCAGTGAAGAAACCTTTGCACTACCTAACACAATGCCATCGCATTCAACACGACCAAAACAAAGGTTATTGCCCACAAGTTTGCTTTCAAAGTTTTGGGTGCTGTTGCCCTTTGCAACGCTTCGGCTTACAATTTCGCCTCTTGAGTTTTTGCCATTAAGATTTACCACAAAATTTGTGTTTGTGGTTTGGTTCTTATCAGTCAAAACTTTTTCTTTTACAACCAGTTTTGCGTTTTCCAAAACTTCGGCATTGGTGATTCGGTTTGATAAAGTAACGCCACCAATTTGCGTGGTTTCAATTTCAAAAGTGCTATTTTCCCCCAAAACAATGTTTGTGGTTGGCGATAAGATTTTGTCGCCACTTTCTCCAATCCCTAAATGCCTTTCAATATATCTAACAACACAGTTTTTGCCAACAACAAAACTATGCACACCGTTATGCTTACTTGGCTCTTTTGAAGAAGAGTGAATGCCACAGCCGGCTACAATCAAAATATCCGAGTCATCGCCAATTTCAAAGTCATTAAAAACTTCCTCAGTTGTGGTTTGGTCTATAAGTACGGGAATATGCAAACTTTTGCCTTTTGTGCCTGCCTTTACAACAACTTTAAAGCCTTTTTTGTTTTTGTGGGGAATAATCTCAATTTCGGCTGTAGAGTTTGATTTAAAAGTTTTTCCGTTCACACGCACAGAAAATGCACCTTGTGGTAGGGCATGAAGGTCAGTTAAATCTTTAAGAAGACTTTTTTGAATTTCAGTTAGTTCCATTTTCCCCTCCAGTTTGAGAAAGTTTTATGCAAGCTGATTCAGAAATGTGTTTTAAAACCTCTTTTGGTTTTCCTGAGTGTAAGATTTTTCCTTTTTCAAGCAAAATAATTTGGTCAGCGCTTTCCATAATTTTTTTGTTATGGCTTACAATCACTACAGTTTTGCCTTGTTTTTTAAGGTTTTGAAAAATTGAAGTAAGGCTTTCAAAACTCCACATATCAATTCCACTTTCAGGTTCATCAAAAAGGTTCACATCAGCATTTAACGCCAAAACGGTTGCAAGTTCAATGCGTTTACGCTCGCCACCACTAAGTGAAGCGTTAAATTCTCTATCTAAGTAATCCCTTGCACAAAGCCCCACTTGGCTTAAATAGTCGCAAGCAAAGTCAAGTTTTTTTGCGTTTTTGTTTGAGATTTCCAAAAGGTTTTGAACAGTTAGCCCCTTAAAAAGCGTTGGGTGCTGAAACGCAAGTGCCACACCTTTTTTTGCCCTTTGAGAGATGTCAAGCGAAGAGATATCCTCTCCGTTTAATATAATTTTGCCACTTTTTGAAGGCGTAATGCCCATAATTGTTTCAAGAAGGGTGGTTTTGCCACTGCCGTTTGAACCAGTAATTACAACAATTTGTCCACTCTTGGCTTCAAATGATATATCTCTTAAAATTTCTTTATTTTCTATATTTACATTTAATTTTTCAATTTTTAACATATTTCAATAATAATCAAAATTTTGCTTATTGTCAAGATGTGCTATAAGTTTTTAGGCCTTAAAACCTTTAATTTTTGTACTTCATATATATATTTTATCAATTTTTTAAAATTGCCCCCTTGACAAATTGTCAAAATATGCTATTCTATGTAAGACAAATCCATTTTTTTTATGGAGGGGAGGAATATATGAAAAGATTTTTTATGTGTTGCGTTGTTGTGATTGTTGCGTTGTTCCTTGGGTTTACAGCGTATTATTTTATCGCAAACCAAGAAAAAATTTCTTTGGCTTCAGGGTCATCTGCTTCAATCAAACTTAATGTTGGCGACACACTAAACCTTAACGATGTTATAAAACATGAACAGCCAAGTTCTAACACCGTTATTGATGTTGACTTTTCTGTTGATGGCGTTTTGTCATACAATCCAGAAACAAAAGTCTTCACAGCAGAAAAAGTTGGTTCAACCATCGTGGTGCTTACACCTTCAAACACAAAGTTTGGCCCATTTGTGCTAAATGCAAATGTTGGTGATGGCAGAAGTGCAGAATTCCCTTATTACATTCGCACTGCTGATGAACTTGCTTCAATCGGCAAATCAGGCAGTCTGTTAACAAACATGATGAGTTATGAACTTGTTTCAGACATATATCTTACAAACAGGGTTTGGGTGCCTATTGCTCAAGGTACTGAATATAAAGGTACATTCAACGGTGCAAACCATGTAATTTATGATATGTCTATCTCAACAGATGCAACTCATGGTGGTTTTTTTGCAAAAGTTGCAAGTGGTGCAGTTGTCAAAAACATCACTTTTGTAAATGCCCAAATCCAAGGTGAGTTTACATACGCTGGTGTGGTTGCTGGTGAAAACAATGGTCTTATCGCACTTTGCCTTGTGCTTGAGTCTCAAATTGTAAATGGTGGAAGTGCAACTGGTGGCATTGTTGGTTACAATAACTTCACACAAACTGCAAACGGTGGCCTTAGTGCAAGGGTTGCTTTGTGTGGCGTTGAAAAATCACTTCTTTCTGGTGCTGGCGATATGGGTGGCATTGTTGGTGCAAATAAGGGTAGCATTGTTGAAAGTTGTTATGCAGTGCTTGACAGTGTTGATGGCCTTGGCAAAGCAAAATTTGGTGGCGTTGTTGGCCAAAACATCGGCTATAACGGCTCTTTCACAAAAGCATCTACAATCTACAAAAGTTATGCATATGCAAAGGAAGTTTCAAACACAGCACAAACAAGTGGTTTGGTTGCAGTTAACCAAAACGCAAGCACAAGCGTTGAAAACAGTTTTGTTTACAACTTGTTTGCAATGGAAACAAACAATATTATCGGTACAACCACTGCAGTTGAAACAACAAAAGTTGCAAAACAAACAGTGGAAGCACTTAAAAATCAAGTAACTTACTTAACTTGGGACTTTAATCGTATTTGGAAAATGACACCAAACTACGCTGTTATTGACTTTGGTTCTCTATACTTTACCAATATTCCAGACACAATCGTTGTTCCAGATGGCTCATATCCAGATGACCCAGAAGTTCCTGGTGGAAGTGGTGAAGGCACAGGTTCAGGCAGTGGAAGTGGCAGTGGAAGTGGTGAAGGCACGGGAACTGGTTCAGGTAGTGGAACTGGTTCAGGCAGTGGCACAGGCACTGGTGGTGGAACATTCTATCCAGAACCAAAACCAATGGAACAAAACACAACTGTGATTTCTTCAGCAAATGTTTGGTATGTTCTTAACGAAATGAAACTTTACCCACAATCAGGCAAAGTGTATGTGTTTAGGGCAAACCTTACAATTAATGCAAACCAAAATCCTTACAAAAACCTTTTCCCAATCGCTTCGGCAGATAAACCACTTAATTGCACAATTAGGCCAGAAAGTGGCTCTGATGCAGTGTTGACATTTACAGACATCAACATCAGTGGGGTTTCTAACGCAAGTATGTTTGGTTATCTTGGAAATGGTGCAAAACTTGAAGGCATTGTTGTAAAAAATGCCAAAATTACAGGTGTAACTCGTGCACAAGATGGTTCAAACTATAGTCAAATTGATACTGCAGTTTTTGCATCAGGTGCTTATGACACCTCTAAAAACATCAGCATTAAAAATTGTCAAGTTATCAACTCAACCATTTCTGGATACGGCTATGTTGGTGCAATTGTTGGTAACAACATGGGTGCAACTCTTTCAAACATCACTGTAAGTGGTTCAACAATTACAGCCGAAAACTCAGCAATTGCAGGTGCAGTTGTTGGATACAACAATGGTGGTCTTCTTTCAAATGTACAATCAAAATCTAACAAAATGGTTGTTGGCAACAGCACATATGTTGGTGGTATTGCTGGCAATAACAGAGGCGAAATTGAAAATTCAAAAGTAACTTCATTAACAACTGAAGACAATGCAAATTGCACATATGTTTATGCTGGTGGTGTTGCTGGTTACAACGCTTTCAAGATTACAAAGACTGATGTATCAAGTTCAAAAGTTTCAATTTCAACAGCAAGTTCAAGTTGCTATGTTGGTGGCATTACAGCACTAAATGATGGCCAAATCAAAACATCACGCGTTCTTGGCACAACTGTTTCAGGATATTATGCAGGTGGTTTGGCTGGTGTAAATAAATCACGCATAGAACAATCTGTTGCAGATGAAAACCATTCAGGCAAAGTGTCTGGTATTTATGCAGGTGGTTTGGTTGCAATGAATCAAGACGGTGGAAACATCTTAAACTGTGTTGTAGGAACACGCATGGTTGCAATTCAAGGCTCTAAAAATATGGCTGGTATGGCATACAAACTTGACAAAGGCACAACAATTACAAACTGCTTTAGTTATGCAAAATTTGAAAAAACTTCAACTATTGGCACTAAAAACTTAAAGGCAATTGCAAATTCAACTCAAAGTGATACAGTTGTAAACTGCCTTGTTTGCAATGTAAATGGTCTTGATATTATGGATAGTTTCTTTGGTAATTTGTTCAACTGGGATAATAAAGACTATGAAATAACAGAAAAAGAAGCAAAAACTTCAAAACCAGAAAAATTCTTCCTTGAGAAGAAGTTTTCAGAAAGCATTTGGCAAACAAAAGATGGTCAATGGCCAACAGTTAAAATTTAAATAAAAAAATCGCAAAAATAATTTGCGATTTTTTTGTTTTAACAACTTGATAGTTTTGCAATTGGCAGACGCATCACACTGCAAGAAACATAGTCAAGTCCAATTTTTTTGCAAAATTCTATGCTTGCAGGGTCGCCACCGTGCTCGCCACACACACCAACAACAAGTTTTGGGTTGATTCGTTTTGCCCCACGTATTGCAGTTTCCATCATTTGTCCAACAACTTTGGTGTCAAGATGCATAAAAACATCTTGCATAAAAATATTGTTTTTGTAGTAGTCTGGCAAAAATTTGCCTGCATCATCTCTTGAAAAACCATAAACAAATTGTGTAAGGTCGTTTGTGCCGAAAGAGAAGAAGTCGCAGTGCTCAGCAAGGGTGCTTGCCAAGATGCATGCTCGTGGAGTCTCAATCATTGTGCCAATTTTGTATTCAATCTTGCCAGTTGGGTCAATTTCTTTGATTTTGTCAAGCACTAATTGTTTTACGAACAAAAATTCTTTTTCATCAACGGTAAGTGGAATCATAATTTCTGGCATAATCTTGGTTTTAGTTTTTTCTTGAACCTTAATGGCACTTTGAATGATTGCCTCAACCTGCATTTCATAAATTTCTGGATAAGAAATTGCAAGCCTAAGACCTCTGTGGCCCATCATTGGGTTGGTTTCGGCAAGTCCAGCAATTTGGTTTTTCAAAACTTTTGTGTCAATGTCAAGTGCATTAGCAAGTTCCTCAGTATCCTTTGGAGTTTTTGGCATAAACTCGTGTAGTGGTGGGTCAAGAAGTCTTATTGTTACAGACTTTTCCTTCATAGCAGTGAAGATGCCTTCAAAATCAGTTTTTTGGTATGACAAAAGTTTTTTAAGTGCCGATTGTCTTACTTTTGCGTTTGGTGCAAGGATCATTCTTTGCATATCCACAACGCGTTTTGCATCAAAAAACATATGTTCTGTCCTGCAAAGTCCTATGCCTTCTGCTTTAAAACTATTTGCAAGGATTGCGTCTTTTTTGGTATCGGCGTTTGCAAAAACCTTGATTTGTTGCAACTCATCAGCCCATTCAAGCAGGTTTGCAAGATGTTTGTTGTCAAGATTGGTGCTTTTGTTTAACGCACCTTCATAAATATTGCCCGTTGTCCCATCAATAGAAATAAAATCACCTTCCTTGAAAGTTTTGTCGCCGATTTTTATTTTCGTGCCAGAAATTTTAAGAGTTTCGCAACCACTTACGCACACCGTACCCATGCCACGTGCCACAACTGCAGCATGAGAAGTTGTGCCACCTCTTGCAGTAAGGATTCCATCGCTTGTCATCATGCCACTTATGTCTTCGGCAGAAGTTTCAAGGCGAACTAGGATTGCTTTTTCTTTGTTGTCAGCATATTTTTTTGCCATTTCGCTTGAAAGTGCAATTTTGCCAACAGCCCCACCTGGAGAAGCAGGAATGCCTGTTGCAATAACTTCAGCATTTTTTGGAATTTCAAGTTTGCTACTTAAAAGTTCGCTGATTTTTTCTGCTTCAATACGCTTGATTGCAGTTTTTTTGTCTATCATGCCTTCGTTAACAAGGTCATATGCCACAACAATCGATGCAAGGGTGGTGCGTTTTGCGTTTCTGGTTTGAAGGACAAAAAGTTTTCCGTTTTCAATTGTGAACTCCATGTCTTGCATATCGTGATAAACTTTTTCAAGTTTTTGTGCGTAGCCATAAAGTTCATCATAAATTTTTGGGTCAAAAAGTTTTAGGTCTTCAATAGGGCTAGGGGTGCGAACGCCTGCCACAATGTCTTCGCCTTGAGCGTTAAGCAAAAATTCGCCGTAAAATTTGTTTTCCCCGTTGGTTGGATTGCGTGAAAAACACACGCCAGTGCCACTACGATCGTTTTGGTTGCCAAAAACCATTTCTTGTACATTAACAGCAGTGCCCCAGCTACTAGGAATATTGTTCATTTCGCGATAGATAATTGCACGCTCGTTGTTCCAAGATTTAAACACGCCTTCAACGCAGTCAAGAAGCATTTCAAAGACATCTTGTGGAAATGTTTTGCCTGTTTCAGTTTTAAAGATTTTCTTAAAAGTTTTAATAAGCGTTTGAAGATTTTTTACAGTAAATTCTTGGTCTTTTTGAATTTTTAGTTCCTTTTTAAGTTCATCAATCGCTGTTTCAAACAAACTGCTGTCAACTTTGTAAACCACATTTGAATACATTTGGATAAAACGGCGATAGCAGTCGTAAGCAAATTTTGGGTTTTGAGTTTGCACTGCGTATTCCTTGACAATTTCGTCATTAAGCCCAAGGTTTAGGATTGAGTCCATCATACCTGGCATAGAAACCCTGGCACCAGACCTTACTGAAAGAATAAGTGGGTTTTTAACACTTCCAAGTTTCTTTTTGGTGCGTTTTTCAACATTTTTAAGCCCTTTTTCGATTTGAGACTTAATTTGAGAACTAATTTCACCATCTTTTTGATACTCATTGCACGCATCTGTTGAAACAATAAAGCCTTGTGGCACGGGCAAGCCAAGTTTGGTCATTTGGCAAAGGTTTGCACCCTTGCCACCAAGAAGGTTACGCATGCTTGCATCACCTTCTGTAAATTGATATACATATTTCATTTTTTGCTCCTATTTTTGCATAAATATTTAAGTAATTATACAATTAGTTTAGTCAATTTTTTTAATAAAATCAAATAAAAAAACCATGTTATTTAATTCGCCTAAATTGCTTGCCAAAAGAACTTGGAATAGGTATAATAAAAAATGTAAAGGAGTGAAATAATGCAAGAAATTACAGAAATTTCAGTTATTTTTGATAAATTAAAGGCTGACCTTGAAAAAAGCGTTGGATATCTTAAAACAGAGTTTGCAGTTATTCGTGCAGGCAGGGCAAATCCACACATTTTGGATAAGGTTATTGTAAACTACTATGGTGCACCAACACCACTAAACCAAATGGCAAACATCAGCGTTGCAGATGCAATGATGCTTCAAGTTATGCTGTATGACATTTCTCAACTTCATCCAGTAAGAAAAGCACTAAGTGATGCAAACCTTGGTGTAAATATTAGTGATGATGGCAAGGTTATTCGCCTTGTTTTCCCAGCACTTACGGAAGAACGTCGCAAGGAAATTGCAAAATCTTTAAAAACAATTCTTGAAAACAGCAAGGTTGCCATGAGAAATGGTCGCAGAGATGCCATTGATGATTTAAGACAACTTGAAAAAGACAATATCATCAGCGAAGATGAAACCAAATATCAAGAAAAAGAAGTGCAAAAAATGCTTGACGAATATATCGACAAACTTGATGTGCTTTATGCTGCCAAAGAAAAAGAAATTATGGAAGTTTAATTTTGAGAAGGAGATTGTGTCAGCAAAAAAAGTGAATTTAGGTTAAAATTCACTAATTTTGACTTACATTCATTTATATTGTTATGTATTCAATCAAAAATCTTCCCACGCATGTAGGCATTATTATGGATGGCAATGGGCGTTGGGCAATAAAACGACATTTGCCAAGGCTTGCAGGGCACCAACGGGGTGCCCTCGCAATCAAGAGAATAATTACTGCAGCAGAAGAACTTGGCATAAAAATTTTAACCTTTTTTGCGTTTTCAACAGAAAACTGGAAAAGAGATAAAGAAGAAGTTTATGGCATTTTTGATATTGTAAGGAACTATCTTAAATCTTCAAGTGAAGAACTTTATTCCCACAACATAAAACTTTGTGTTATGGGGGATTATACAAAATTGCCCGAGGACCTTGCTGAAAAAATAACAGAGATGCTTGAAAAAACAAAAGATAATACAGGGCTTATACTAAACCTTGCAATAAACTATGGTGCAAGGGACGAACTTGTGCGTGCGTTTAATCTTTTGGCAAAAGAGGGGAAACCGGAGATTGGGGCAGAAGATATTGAAAGAACATTATATTCTTCAAACCTTCCAGACCCAGACTTAATTATTAGAACAAGTGGCGAACAACGCCTTTCAAATTTTATGCTGTATCAAATTGCGTGTGCAGAACTATATTTTTCTAAAGTGTTTTGGCCATCATTTACAAAACGCCATCTAAAGAAAGCACTTAAAAACTATTCTAAAAGAGAACGCCGTTATGGTGGAAATCATAAATAATCTGGAGATAAAATGAAAGAACGAACACTAACTGGACTTGCAATTTTTTTTGTAGCCCTTGTTATACTTCTAACAAAAATTATTATCGGGACAACCATTATTCTAGACATCTTTTGGGGGTTACTGATAGTTACTTGTGCCTATGAAATGGCAAATATTTTAAAGCATCAACAAAGGTCAAACCATGTGCTTCTTATTGTGCTTTTCCCAATCTTTTTGTTTGCACTATTGTACACAGAAATGGCACTAAAACTTGATGCAATACTTTCAGGATTCTTGGTTCTTGGTCTTATAATGCTTTTTGTGATTATTGGATTTTTTGTTACGCTGTGTAGCACTGCAAGAACAGAAAACGAAATGCGTGCAAACAAAATTCGCACTTCAAAAAGTGCTTTTGCATTTTCAAAATCAATGAACAATCTTATTGGATTTTTGTATCCAACAGTGCCACTTATGATGATGTTTCCAATCAATCATTTGGCAGAAGTTTCGTACTTGTTTGAAGGCACAATTCCATATGTTTCAACAATCAGCATTGTTTTGGTTGCACTTTGCTTTTTGGTGCCATTTATTTGTGATACCTTTGCATATTTTGTGGGCAAAACATTTGGTGGCCCACGCCTTTGTCCAAAAATAAGCCCTAAAAAGACAATATCTGGGTTTATTGGTGGTGTTTTGGCAACAATTTTAATTCTTCTTGTGTTATACTTTATCTTGTCAAGTATTCCAAGTTTGCAAAGTGCAATTTCTGCCATTGGCATTGAGTGGTGGGGTGTGGCACTTGTTGGGCTGTTTGGCAGTCTTGCTTGCACAGGTGGAGACCTTTTTGAAAGTTTCTTGAAAAGAAAAGCCGGCCTAAAAGATTCTGGCAACATCTTGCCAGGCCATGGTGGTTTTTTGGACAGGCTTGATGGATTTGTGTTTGTTGTGCCTGTGATTATGATTGTTGCCCTGATTGTTGTATTATAAAAGTTCAGGAAAAAGAGGCATGCCCAAATAGGCGTGCTTTTGACTTTTGTGTAATATAAAGGAAAATATTAAATGATTGTCGTATATATTTTGTGTGCCTTATTGGTGCTTATGCTGATGATTTTAATTCACGAACTTGGCCACTATATTGTGGGCAGAAAACTTGGCTTTAAAATCACAGAATTTTCTATTGGTTTTGGCAAGGCCATTTGGCAAAAAACAAATAAGCGAGGCGAAAAAATTTCGCTTAGGATTTTGCCACTTGGTGGCTATTGTGCGTTTTATGGCGAGGATGATGGGGAAGGCGATAAACTTCCAGACCCAAACGACCCCAAACTTTTCAATAACCAAAAACCTTGGAAAAGAATTTTAGTTTATCTTGCTGGTGTAACTTTTAATTTTATTTCTGCAATAATCTTTGCGTTTATCCTTCTTGTTTCAATGGGCTATGGCAATGCGTATAGGGTTGATAATGTGAACGAGCATTTTGTTATAAGTGCAAGTGCAGAAAATCAAATTGCCTCCTTAGAAAAAGGCGATTTGATTTTGAATATTGATGGCCAAAGAATTGACTATGTTTGGGACAAAACAGTTGAAAATATGGTTGAAGCAGAAGTGGGTAATTCTTACACTTTAACTGTTAAAAAAGCAGAAACAGGGCAGGTGTTTGACATTAATGTTGAAGTGCAAAACAACATAGAAATGTTCTATAACACTGAAACTGAAATGTATGAAACCAAGTATGACGAGGGTGGAAATGCTGTTTATTACACAGGTCTTGGCATCTCCATGACGCTTGCCAGCACGCCAGTAAGTTTTCTTGATGCCCTTTGGCAGTGCTTTACGCTTGCATTTGGGTTTGCTTGGCTTGTGCTGAAAACCTTATGGCTTCTTATCACATTCCAACTTCCACTTTCGGCCTTAGGGGGTACAGCAACTGTGATTTCAACGGTTGCAACCTCTATGGGTGTGGACTTTAGTGTTCTTTTGGTTTACTTGCCACTAATTGCGGCCAATTTGGCGATATTCAATCTTTTGCCGTTTCCGGCCCTTGATGGTGGGCACACTTTGTTTACAACGATAGAGTGGATAAGGGGCAAACCAATAAACCGAAATATTGAGGCCACAATTCATTTTGTCGGATTAATTTTAATATTTGGTTTTGTAATATTCCTTGACCTATATCATTTTTTAGGTTAAAATAGGGGTATGAATTTAGAAAGCATTATCACAAAAAAGTTTGGCGAAAAATTTTCTTTTTTAAAACTATTAGAAATAGTGTATAACACTGATTTAAACACATGCACTATTTCTTTTTTATATCCTGAAAAAGATGTCAGTTTGTCAAAAGAAGATAAACTTACGCTTGTTACATACCTGACTGATGAATTAAATCTTAACGCAAAACTAGTTGTCAAGTTTCAAAAAAGTTATCTAGACCAATCACTGATTCAAAACGCAGTTTTAGGCTTCTTTAAAAAGGCAAGGGCTTCGCTTGCAAGCGTGATAAGCATAAACAACATAAAAGTTAATGTTGGGGATTTTGGTGTTGAGATTGAAGTTTCACTTCCAGAAAAAGTGCTTGAAAGCCTTTCACTTGAAAGCCTAGAGGTTGACCTTAAAAAACACCTTCATTCAAAATTTATTGCAGAATTTTTTTGTAAATTTAGTTCTTGCCAAAACCTGAACTTTGAAGAAATTGACCAAAAAATTCAGGCATCGCTTTTGGCTCGGGCCAAGGCAGTTAAGCCAATCGCAAGATACAAGGTTTTTGATGTGTTTAAACTTATTGGCAATGAAATTACGCCAGAACCAGAGTATATGTCAAATATCAGGGAAAGTAAGTCAAGCGTGATTTTGGCAGGCCGAATCCAAAACTTTGCCAAGAAAACATACAAGCGAATGCGTAAAGAAGTGGAGGTTGAAAAAACTTACTATAAGTTCACACTTCACGAAGACAATCGCTACATACAAATGGTATATTTTTGCCCGAAAAACAACATCACCAAAATGGACAAACTTGTTGATGGCACAGATGTTCTTGTGATTGCTGACATCAAAAAAGAAAACAACAATTTCTCTGGTTACATTCGCTCGCTAAGCCTTTGCCAAATCAATGAGGTTGTAAGAAAGCACAGCAAGGAAAAAATCAATAAATACAGCATTGTGCACCCACAAAAATATGAAGTGTTCTCTCAGGGCAATATTTTTGATGTGGACAAAAAGTTTGATAGTAATATCTCAAACAACACTTTTGTTGTGTTTGATGTTGAAACCACAGGCCTTGATGCCGAAACTTGTGAGATTATTGAGATTGGTGCAGTAAAGGTGTCTGGTGGCAGGATTATAGAAAAATTCCAAACACTTGTAAAACCTAAAAAACCAATTTCAAGTTTGATTACGGAGATTACAGGTATAACCAACGAAATGGTTGCCGATGCCCCAAAAATTGAAGGTGTGATTAAGGACTTTTATTTGTTTACTAAAAACACCATTTTGGCAGGATATAATGTTGGTTTTGATGTTAAGTTTATTCAAAACGCAGGTCGTGAGTTTGGCATCAAATTTCAAAACGAAGTGCAAGATGTTATGGTGCTTGCAAGGCAAAAAGTGCAGTGCAAGAACTATAAACTTTTAACTGTTGTTAAGGCACTTAACCTGACATTAGACAATGCTCACCGTGCTTTTTTTGATGCACTTGCAACTGCAGAAGTGCTTCTTGAACTCTCTAAAGCAAACTAAAAAGAATTAGGAGTCTAATTCTTTTTTTTATTTTTGGGTATTTACAAAAAATCAAAAAAATGCTATTATTATGAAATCTTAAAGAGGAGAAAATGAATAAAATCTTTTTGAAGCATAAGGGCAAGGTTTCTGAAGAACAGTTTTTTGAATACTTAAACAGTATTTGTGAAAATGAGCACATAAAGACTATGATTTTAGAGTTTTATGAGCTATTAAAAACCACTGACAATAAATTAGGAAAAATGCTTACTATTAAAAGTTTTGGTAAGACTCCAGAAAACTTTCCATCATTTCCATTATATACAGACCAAGCAAAATATTTATTTTTAAGCAAAGA
>JAFQUU010000008.1 GCA_017408305.1 Clostridia bacterium
TCATCAAACTCAACAAAGTCGCCAACAAAAATGCCATTAGATTTTAGTTTTTTTTGTGCAGTGCAAACAAAAGTTTGGTTGCTTTCCACCCAAAACTTGTTTGCTTGTTTTTTTGTCACAAGACCTTTCATACCCTAGCCCCCACCTCTATTTTTTTGCCATTTAAAAAATCTTTGGCAAGCATTTTTTTGCCGTTTGGTGCTTGAATAGTAACAATTTCAACAAAATCATCTTGTGCTTTAATAACAAGACCAGTTTTTGCACCTGCAAGTGCAATTTGCCCATATTGAAAACCTTGGTTTTCCATTTTTACAACTTTTGCCTCAAACACTTTAAATTTTTGGCCATCAAGTTCAAAAAATGCCACGGGGTTTGGGTTATACGCACGCACTTTGTTTACGATATTTTGGGCAGTGTCTGCAAAATCCAGTTTTGCGTTTTCTTTGGTCAGCATTTTGGTAAATGTGGCATTTTGGTGGTCTTGGCTTTTCCAAACTGCTGTGCCATTTTCAATGCTTTCAAGTGCCTCGCAAAGTGCATCTGCACCTAAATCTGCCATTTTGGCAAAAAGGGTAGAAGAGTTGTCTTCTGGCAAGATGTCTATGGTTTTTTGAAGAATCACATCGCCAGTGTCCACGCCTTTTTCCATTTTCATAACGCTTACACCTGTTTGGGTTAAGCCTTCTAAAATTGCAGTTTGAATTGGGCTTGGGCCACGAAGGGCAGGAAGAAGTGAACCATGAAGATTTATTGGCAGGGCAATACTTAAAATTTCTTCGCTTAAAATTTGCCCAAACGCCACCAAAACAAGTGCATCAGGTTTTAGGGCTTTTAAGTCCTGAACGCCCTCTTTTGAAATGCTTTCATACTGCAAAACTTTTAAACCCTTACTTTTTGCAAAGGTTTTTACTGGGCTTTCGGTAAGTTTATTACCCCTGCCTGTTGGTTTATCTGGATTGGTTACAACTGCCAAAATATTGTGGCCTTTTTCATAAAGTTTTTCAAGACAAACCTTGGCAATTTCGGGAGTTCCTAAAAAAACAATATTCATATTTTCACCTAACTTTTTTTCTTCATTTTGTCAACAAAAAGTATGCCGTTTAGGTGGTCAACCTCGTGGCAAACGCACCTTGCAAAAAGGTCTTCGCCGGTGATAACCATAAAAAAGCCATAACGGTCTTGAAACCTAACTGTTATTTCTTTTGGCCTTGCAACAATGCCATGAGTGCTAGGCACACTTAAACAGCCTTCTTCATCATCAATGGTTTCTGTGCTCTCTTCAATGATTTCTGGGTTTATCATCTCAAACTTTGCACCATTAACTTCCATAACAACAATTTGCTTAAGTATTCCAACTTGTGGTCCGGCAAGCCCCATACCGTTGTTTTTGTTCATTGTTTCAAACATGTCTTCAAGAAGCACCCAAAGGTTTTCATCAAACTTTTCAACCTTTTTACATTTTTTTCTTAAAGTTTCGTCTCCCATTTTTACAACATTTCTTAGTGCCATAATATATATTTTCTCCTTATTTTTTAAGCCAAACTGCTTGGGTTGATTTCAACAAAAATTTGGCATTTGCCATCTTGGTGAATATTCACAGTTTGGTAAATTTTTTTCATTATATCATCTTTAATCTGTTTTGTAAACCTGATAAGCACCTGAAAGCGATATTTGTTTTTAAGCCTAGTGAAAGGGCTTGCCATTGCATTTAAAAACACAATGTTTTCTCCAAACTCTTCTTTTAGGGGTTTTAGGGCTTCAAAAATATTTTTTGTCTTCTGATATGCAACTTCTTCTTTTTCGTGAGAGATAAGCAGTCTTACAATTACAGCGTACGGTGGAAAGTTAGTGGTTTCCCTAACGCTTATTTCTTGGTCAAAAAAAGCCTCATAATTTTTGTTTGCAACAAACCTATAAACAAAATGTTTTGGGTTAAACGTTTGCAAAAACACTTTGCCACCACCACTTTTTCTGCCTGCACGCCCACTAACTTGAGTGATTAGTTGAAAAGTGCGTTCTGCACTTTTATAGTCTGTTTGATAAAGTGTTTGGTCGGCATCTAAAACCCCAACAACTTCAACATTGTCAAAGTCATGCCCTTTGGCAAGCATTTGTGTGCCAACCAATATGGCTGGGCTTTCGGCCTTAAACGCTTCAAGCACTTTTTGGTGGCCGTTTTTGCCACTTGTTGTATCGTTGTCCATGCGAAAGACTGGCACAGACGGAAAAAGTTTTTTAATTTCATCAACCACTTTTTGTGTGCCGATTGCCCCTTGGCGTATATGCACACTTTTACAGTTTGGGCAGGCTGTCAGTGTGCGATATTTTTTGCCACAAAAATGGCACTTTAAGACATCGCCCTCTTTGTGATAAACAAGTGGTGCATCGCAGTCTGTACATTTTGGGATATACCCACACTCCATGCATCTTAAGAAAGAAGTGTAGCCCCTACGGTTTATAAAAAGTATTGTTTGTTTATTGCTTTTAATGGCCTCGCTTATCGCAGAAAGAAGTGGCATAGAAAATATGCTGTCGTTGCCACGGGCAATTTCGTTTCTCATGTCAACAATTGTGGTTTCTGGCAGTGGTGCTTCATGCACCCTGTTTGGCATACGAAGAAGCATATATTCGCCACTTACAGTTTTTTCAAATGTTTCAATGCTTGGGGTTGCACTGCCAAGCACAAGTGGGCAATTGTTATATTTTGCCCGAAAAAGTGCAATGTCTTCAGTGCGATACCTTGGGTTTGTTTCGCTGTTATAAGAGTTTTCGTGCTGTTCATCAATCAAAATCAGCCCAACATTTTTAAGTGGTGCAAAAATTGCACTTCTTGCACCAACAACAACGCGTGCCTCGCCATTTTCAATGCGTTTCCACTCATCAAATCTTTCGCCAACTGAAAGCCCACTGTGAAGCACTGCAACCTTTTGCCCAAACCTGCTTTCCAAAAGTGCAAACACTTGTGGCGTAAGCCCAATTTCTGGCACAAGAAGGATTGCAGTTTTGCCCCTTTCAAGTGCTTTTTCAATAGAATTTAAATAAACCTCGGTTTTGCCACTGCCGGTAACGCCAAACAAAACATAGGTTTGCCTTAAAAACTTTGTTATGTTTTCGACTGCGAATGCTTGGTCTGGGTTCAGGGCAACTTTCTTTTGCTGATTAGTTTTAAGGGCAAGGGGTTTTCGCCTCTCGGTTTCTTCAAAAACTTCCACAAAACCTTTTTTGACAAGCGTTGAAACAGCACTTGTGCCAAAGTTTTTTTCAAGTTCAACTTTTTTTTGAGATGCAAGTTTTAAAGAATTTATCACATCTTTTTGTTTTTGGCTTTTTGATGGCAGAGAAGTTATATATTCTTCAAGTCCTTCTGCCCCAGTTAGTTTACACATTAAAATGTGTTTTTCTTTTGCAGTTTCGTTTCTAACTTCCCTTGAAATACACAGCCTAAGTGCGTCCACCCACTTGATGTTGTACTCTTCTACCATAAAAGCACAAAGTTCAAGCATTTCAGGAAGTATGCTTCCACCTTCTTTAATTGCCAAAACTTCCTTTAGGGCGTGGTGAGTTGAAGGCGAGTTTTTGATTGATAAAACATACCCCAAAATTTTTCTTGGGCCAAAAGGCACAAGCACCCTTGCACCTTCAAAAACCCCTAGATTTTCTGGGATAATATACTCAAACACTTTGTCAACAGCACTATTTGCCACATCAACAATAACTTCTGCAATCATTGTCATAATGTTAGCATTTTATGCCCCCAAAAGTCAAGTCTAAAGTCATAAACCGAAGACTGTAAGAATAAATTAGGGTATGAAGATTTTGCTTTATTCAAAAGAAAAAGTGCAGGTTGAAACGCTTGGTCAAAAATCCTTTCTTAGTTTTTCAAAACCCTTAGAACTTCAAAAAAATCAACTTGTTTATATTCTGCCTTGCACAGAAAACGCCTTGCCGTTTTGCTTTTACGCTGGGCAAGAAAACAAGTTTGTAAAACACACCGAGTTCAATGATTTTATTTTTGCAGAGATAATTTCTTTTCCAAAAGTCTTCGAAGGCAAGTTTTTTGCTGCAAAGTCAATTTCTGGTGGCAGTGCAAATGTTATTGGTAGTCCCTATAAATTTAATATTAACTTAAAAAAAACAACCTACACTTTTGATTTGCCAGACAACCTAGAGGACATAAATTTTTTCGAAAACAAAAATGCTGTTGTTTTGTCGGCAGGTCTTAACAATCAAAACTATGTTGTGGTATTCCATAAGGCATCAAAAAAGTTTAAATGCTTTATAGGGAGCGTTGAGGTTAGCGAAAACACCATTGAAGCAGTGCTTCCAAAAAACACGCTTGCAGGGCATGGCGTAAAGGTAAGTGTTGACCTTTCAAAAGACTCTATGCAACTTGTTCAAAGTGATGGCGTGTATATTGGCGGTTGCCCCAAAGCCGTGCCACCATTTTTGGTGCATATTGCTTTTTTTGAGGCAGTGCGTGAAAAAGATGTGGCACTTGCCAAAACTTATGTGGAAGAAACGCTTGCAGAAAGGCTTGACGAAGATACGCTAGAGGAGTTTTTTGGGGAGTTTGACCAAATCAAAGTGCTTTCTCAAAACAATGAGGTTTTGGTGGCACTTGTAAAAAACAAAACAAACACATGGGCAATTGGCAGACTGTTTCAACTTAAACTTTCTGGTGGCATGATACTTGATATCGGGGAAAAAGATTAAATGTATAAAATCACAAACATTGGCAAGAATTTTGGTCAAGGAGAAAATATTTATGACAAAAAACCTTGCCTGGACAAAGGCAGAAATTTGCAAACTTTTTGATATGGTTGAAAAATACAAAAAAAACAACAAACCACTTTTGTCTGCATTTGAAGATTTTGCAAATAGGTTTGCAAGAAAGCGTGGCAGTGTAAGAAATTTTTATTATTCACAAGTCAAAATGTTTGAGGCGTCCCCAAAACTTTGTAAAGAGTGGGGCATAAATCTTGAAAATCATAAAAAAAATCCTGTCAAACCTTTTTCTTTAGAAGAAGAGCAAAAAGTTATGATGCAGATTGAAAGTTTGGTGCAAAAAGGCCATTCTGTCAGGTTTGCGTGCAAAATGATTTCTGATGGCGATGTAACCAAAATGCTTAGGTTTCAAAACAAATATCACGCGTTACATGCAAAAAAATCACCCCCAACAAATGTTGTGTTTATGCCACAAAAAAAACAGGCACTTTCGGAAGGTGAAATTTCAAGCCTTGTGCTTGGGCTTGTAAAACTTGTTAAAAAAACAGCAGAGGAAAAAGCAGAAGAAAACCTGAAGAACAAAATCCTTTCTGCAAATTTTGAACTTAGAAAGTCTATAAAAGCCCTTGCAGACAAACAGCGTGAGGTTGAACTTTTAAGGAAGAATTTTGAAATTCTAACCACAGAAAAACAAAAGATTGAAGAGGAAATAAAAACCCTAAGATGTCAAAATGTTGAACTTTTAAAACTGCAAGAAACCCAAGAAAAAATGTCCAGTTTAAAGGATTATGTCAAAAAACTTTCACAAAACCCTGCCATCAAAACCTAAAAACTTGTTTTTTTGCTTGACATAGGCTTTGAGGCTCGTTAATAATAGATATAAATAGAAGCGTTTTTTCGCAAAAACAGGTGTTTTTGCTTACTTTTTTTGTCTTTTAAAAAAAATATCTTGACATTAAAAATGGTTTGTGATATATTATTCTTGGAATTTTTGTATATCGTGAAAAGTGGTTTTAGTTTGTTAAAAAATTAATCAATCATATAGACGCAAGTTTTTGCAGGCCAAAGGCCTGTAATGCTTGTGTTTTTCGCTTTATATACACTTCGCTTAAGGAGATATTATGAAAGAATTGCCAAAAATTAGAAAAATGATGTTCGGAAACACAGAACGCTACTCTTTTTCAAAACTTGATGAACTTATTGAACTTCCAGATTTTTTGGATATTCAAAAAAAGGCTTATAAAGAATTTTTGGAAACAGGCGTAGACAAAGTTCTTCAAGAATTTTCACCTGTTGTGGATTACAGTGGCAAAGGCAAACTTATCTTTATTAAGGCAGATTTGTCAACCCCACCAAAATATTCAATCAAAGAGTGCAAACGCCGTGGTGTGTCATACACTGTTCCACTTAAAGTGCAGTCTAGGTTTGTGGTTGAAGAAACCGGTGAAGCAATAGACCAAGAAATTTATCTTGGCGATATCCCACTTCTTACAGAAGATGGCAGTTTCGTTTTCAACGGCATTGAAAGGGTTGTTGTAAACCAAGTTGTGCGTTCTCCAAGTGTTTACTTCACACAAGAAACACGCGACATTGCTTCATTAAAAGGCCAAATGATTCCAACTCGTGGTATGTGGCTTGAAATTGAACAAGGTGCAAATGACATCATCAAAATTGTTCTTGACAGAAGCAGTAAGGTTACAATCGGCGTGTTCCTTAAATGCTTTGGTTTTACAAACAAAGACATCTTAAGGGTGTTTGGCGACAATGCATACATCAAAAATGTGCTTGAAAAAGAACCACAAGTAACTCAAGAAGAAGCCCTTTTGGAAGTTGCTCGTAAAACTCGCCCAACAGAAGTGCCAAGTGCAGAAAGCACAAGAAACTATCTTAACCTTTTCTTCTTTGCAGACCAGTATTACAACCTTGCACGCGTTGGTCGCTACAAATTCAACAAAAAACTCAACATTGCAACCCGTATCACAGGCCTTGTAAGTGCAAACACAATCTCAACTGATGAAAGTGTTATTGTTAAGAAGAATCAAGTTATTACTGCAGAACAGGCACAGGCAATTCGAAACGCAGGCATCAACGAAGTTTGGGTTTTAAACAATGGCAAAAAACACCTCATCCGTGGCAACAACCGCGTAAAACTTTCAGATGTATACCCATGCAATCAAGAAGAGCTTGGCATAAACGAAGATGTTTATTATCCAGTTCTTGCACAAATCCTTAAAGATCACAAAACTGATGAGGCAATCAAAAAAGCTATTAAAGAAAACGCCAAAAACCTTATCATCA
>JAFQUU010000009.1 GCA_017408305.1 Clostridia bacterium
ATGATATTGCATCTGTTTGTAAGGCAGGTGTAAATGTTCCAATTATTGGATTTGGTGCTTCGCTTACAAAAGGTGCAATTGCTGGGGCAGAGGCAAGAGGCATAATTGGTGCACTTGCAGGTGGGCTTGAAGCAGTTGCAGGAGGGCTTGTGGCGGCGGTACTCTTTGCGTTTATTTTTTCACTTATCTTTAGACCAAAAACCAAAAGGAACTAGCCTGCAGGCACAAGGTTGAGCATTTCATCAAGATATGATGACTGAAGATATGTTGAAGGGATTTCGCCAACAACAAGTGTTTCTGTGATTAGCACTTCTGTGTGTGCATCAATTTTTGGGCTTGAAGTTGGAAGCACAACAAAAACAGAAGACTGTAAGTTTATAAAAATTTTGTGAACAGTTTGGTTTATGCCAGCCGAAACAAATTCGCTTTTAAATGTTGCCGTAACTGTGCCGATTGGCGAGAGTCCAACTTTTACAAGTGGCCCCCAAGATGCCAAAACTGTTATGCCTGTAAATGCCCCCAAATGAATTTCCACGCCTGTTGAGGTTACGCTGTCAAGTTGGGTTTGTGCGTGGTTTGTGATTTGTCTTGCCAACAGATTGGCTTTGATGCTTGAAACAGAAATAAGCGAAATTTTGTTTTCGTTTGAGTAGGTGTATTTTACAAGTTCATCAAAAAGGTTTTCTTCGTTTGACACGATATTTAAAACAGAGTTACTAAGCGTGGTTTGCGTAAGGCTTTTGATTTTTGCTTCGCTGGTTTCAACAACAATTGGGTTTACAACAGCGTATATATACCAAAAAACAAGTACAGTTAACAAAATAATAACAATCAAAATTGTCCAGATTTTTTTGGATTTTTTTTTGTTTTTTTTATATTTTTTGCAAGAATACATAAATTTTTAAGGTATTATATGATTTTGTTTTGCGTAAAATTCTTAAATTTGTTTGCCAAAAGATGCTTTTTTTGTTATAATTAGCCCACAATGAGTGAAAATTTTCGAGTTAAAAATGCAAAATATCTAACAAGTGCAGTGCATAGAGACAATTTTTTAAATGAGTTTCCAGAAGTGGCTTTTGTTGGCAGAAGTAATGTCGGCAAAAGCAGTTTAATCAATAATTTGGTTAATCAAAGACGCCTTGCCAAAACCTCGTCAACTGCAGGACTTACCAAAATGGTGAATTATTTTTTGGTCAATGGCAATATGTATTTTGTTGACCTCCCTGGCTATGGATATTCCCAAACAGGCAAAAAGCATAGGGAGATTTGGAGCGATTTGATTGAAGATTATTTACTTCTTAGCGAAAACCTAAAACTTGTGCTTCTTCTTGTGGATATACGCCATAAGCCTACAGAACTTGATATGCTTATGCAAAAATTTTTGTATGTGCATAATATCCCTTATCGCATTATTGCCACCAAGGCAGACAAGATTGCAAAAAGCAAGGTGGGGCAGTACCTTACCGAAATTGCAAAGGTTTTGCAGGTCACAAAAAACAATATTATTCCTCACTCTTCAAGTGATGGGTTAAATAAACAAAAAATACTAGATTTGATTGGAGAAATAAATGAGTAAGTATGAATCAAAAGATATAGTTGTTCTTGAAGGGCTTGAAGCAGTAAGGCTTAGGCCGGGTATGTATATTGGCACAACAGGCATAAAAGGCCTTCATCACATTTTGTGGGAAATTGTTGACAACGCTATGGACGAAGTTGCAAACGGATTTGGCGACAGCATTGAAATAACCCTTAACAAAGATGGCTCTGTTGTTGTTGAAGACAATGGCCGTGGCATACCGGTTGACATACACCCAACACAAAAGAAAAGTGGTGTTGAAGTGGTGTTTACACAACTTCACGCAGGTGGAAAGTTTAATACAGACACTTATAGTTATTCAGGTGGCCTGCATGGCGTTGGTGCAAGCGTTACAAATGCACTTTCAAGATGGCTTAAGGTTTTTGTTCACAAAAATGGCAAAAAATATGGCATAGAGTTTTCAAGTTTTGAAGATGATAAGGGCAAAATGAAATGTGGCATTCCTTCTGGCCCACTAAAAGAACTTGGCACAAGCACCAAAACAGGCACAAGGGTTGAATTTTTGCCAGACGACAGGGTGTTTGAAGGGCTAAAACTTGAGTATGAAACAATCTCTAAACGCCTTCGTGAACTTGCGTTTTTAAACAAGGGTGTAAAACTTAAACTTATTGACAAAAAAACAGGTCAGGAAGAAGAATTTTGCTATGAAGGTGGCATAAAAGATTTTGCACTATACCTAAATGAAGGCAAAGGCAAACTTTATCACAACCCTGTGTATTTAACTGCTGAAGACAAAAAAATCAAGATGGAACTTGCTTTTCAGCACACAGACAACTATACAGATAACATCATAAGTTATGTGAACAACATTCCAACCACAGAGGGTGGCACACACGAAGTTGGCTTTAAGGGTGGGTTTACAAAGTTTATGAACGACTATGCCCGCAAAAACAACCTTTTAAAAGAAAAAGAAGCAAATCTTATTGGTGATGACTTTAGGGAAGGGCTTACGGCTGTTCTTTCAATCAAAATGAACAACATTCAGTTTGAAGGGCAAACAAAAACAAAACTTGGTAACCCTGAAGCCAAGGTTGTTGTTGAAAAACTTGTGATTCAAGAACTTACAAAGTTTTTTACTGGCACAGCAAACAACAAACTTGCTGAAATTATTTTAAATAAGGCCAAGGGCGCTGCAAAAGTAAGAGAGGCAGCAAGAAAAGCCAAGGAAATCACAAGGGTGAAAAACAGCCTTGATAACTACAATCTTGTGGGCAAACTTTCAAACTGCACTGGCAGAAAACCTGAACAATCAGAACTTTTCATCGTGGAAGGTGACAGTGCTGGTGGCAGTGCAAAACAGGGAAGAGATAGGCGTTTTCAGGCAATCCTGCCACTTAAGGGTAAACCACTTAATGCAGAGAAAAAACGCCTTGACCAAGTGCTTGCCAATGAAGAAATACGCACAATCATTTCAAGCCTTGAAACAAATATTGGTGCAGACTTTAATATCAAAAACCTAAGATACCACAAGGTTATTATCCTTTCCGATGCCGACCAAGATGGTGCACATATTAGGGCAATCCTTTGCACATTCTTCTTTAGGTATATGAAAGAACTTATCACAAACGGAAATGTTTATATTGGGCTTCCACCACTATATAAGGTTTATAAGGCAAACAAGACCCTTTATGTTTACAGTGATGAAGAACTGCCAAAAGCAATCAAAGAAGTGGGCAGAGGATATCAAATTCAAAGATATAAAGGTCTTGGTGAAATGAACCCTGAACAACTTTGGGAAACAACTATGGACCCTGAAAAAAGAACCCTTGTTAATGTTACGCTTGAAGATGCTGTTGAAGCAGAAAAACTTGTGGTAACCCTTATGGGTGATGACATAAACGCAAGAAAAGAATACATCAACAAACACGCAAACTTTAATAGAGTTGACGAGTTTATGAAAAAGATTTCAAAGTAGGAGAAAATTTTAAGTGAAAACGAAAAAACAAACTCAAGCCCCACCAAAAAATTCAATCATTTTTAAAACCCTTAACACTGTGCTTCATGAAAGTATGATTCCTTACACAGAACATGTTGTTATGGACAGGGCTCTGCCAAGGGTTGAAGATGGCTTAAAACCAGTGCAACGCAGAATTTTGTATTCTATGTTTGAACTTGGCGTTATGCCAGACAAACCTTACAGAAAATCTGCCCGTATTGTTGGTGATTGCATGGGTAAATATCACCCACATGGCGACAGCAGTGTTTATGATGCAATGGTGCGTATGGCACAAAACTTTGTGCTGAAGGCCCCACTTGTTGATGGGCACGGCAACTTTGGCAGTATTGATGGCGATAGCGCAGCGGCAATGCGTTATACAGAAGCACGCCTTGCACCACTTGCACTTGAACTGCTTAAGGACCTTGAAAAAAATACGGTTGACTGGACTCTTAATTTTGATGACACACTTAAAGAACCAGTAACGCTTCCAGGACGCTTTCCAAACCTTTTGGTTAATGGTGCAACTGGCATTGCAGTTGGCGTTGCAACAAACATCCCACCACACAACTTGTCTGAGGTTATTGATGGTGTTTGTGCGTACATCAAAAACCCAAAAATTTCGCTTACAAACATGATGAAATACATTAAGGCTCCAGACTTTCCAACCGGTGGCAATATTATTGTAGGTAATGGGCTTAGGGACGCATATGCAACAGGTAAGGGCAAAATTGTTATTCAGGCAAAAACACATATTGAAAAAACGGGAGACAAGTCTGCAATTGTAATTACTGAAATTCCTTATCAAGTGAATAAGGCACAACTTCTTCAAAAAATTGCAGAACTTAAAGAAAAAGAGAAAAATCTTTTGTCTTATATTGGCGAAATCACTGATGAGACAGACCGTAATGGCCTAAGGGCAGTGATTAAAATCAAAAAAGGTGGCAACGCAAAGGCAATCCTAAATTACCTTCTTAAAAACACCAATCTTCAGCAAAACTACAACATCAATATGGTGGCAATTGCAGGTGGCAAACCAAAACTTATGGGGCTTCTTGACATTATTGCTTACTATTCAGATTATCAAATCCAAGTCATTGTAAGGCGTACAAAACACCTTCTTGATGAGGCAGAAGACAGGGCCCACATTGTTGAAGGGCTTCTTGTTGCAATCAAAAATATTGACGACATCATCAAGATTATTAAAACTTCTCCAACCACTGCAGTTGCTAAAGAACGCATAATGAAAAAGTTTAAACTTTCAGACCGTCAGGCTCAGGCAATCCTTGATATGAGGATTAGTCGCCTTGTGAATATGGAAGTTAAAAAACTGCAAGAAGAGTTTAAAGAACTTAAAGAAAAAATCAAAAACTATAAGGCAATACTTGGCTCAAAAACCATGCAAGAAGACATTTTGGTTAAGGAACTTAAAGATGTAAGAAAAACTTTTGGAGGAACAAGAAGAAGCAGTCTTGAAGTTGAAAAAGAAGAAAAACAAACAGAGATTTTTGACCTTGTTGAGTGTGATGAATTCTTTGAAACAAACTATGTTGCCCTTTCTGCAGACCATCGCCTAAAACGCATCAACGCACAAAAGGCTTCGCAAGTTAAGTATCAAAGTTATGCAGAGCCTTATGAAATTTCAACTGATGCAATCAAAATCAACGATAACGAAGCGTTTTTTGTGTTTACAAACAAGGGTAATTGCATAAAACTTAAAGTTAAGGAACTGCCACTTGGACAGTGGAAAAGCAAAGGTCAACTTTTAAGTGAACTGAAGAAAAATATTCTTTACAGCGAGTATCCAGTAAAAATCTTGCCAATAAAAGAAGGCAAAAACCAAAGTATTATTATCTACACCAAGGCTGGCAATGCAAAAATCACACCTGTGTCAGACTTTATCAGTTCAAGAGTTATGTTTAGTGTGATAAATCTTAAAGATAAGGACACTGTGATTAATGCTGAATACAACGACGAAAACCAGTATATTATTGCTGTAACCAAATGGGCATATTCGCTTAAGTTTGACAAAAAAGAACTGCCTGTGCAAAAGCGTGCATCATCTGGCACAAAAATCTTTAAACTGCAAGAAGGTGATGAACTTGTGTTTGCAGGCCTTACTCAAAAAACAGGGAGTCTAACAATCCTGACCAACCAAGGCAACGGCAAAAAAGTGCCTATTGGCGACTACGAAATTACACCAAAATATCGTAGAGGCCTTAAAACAATCAACCTAAAAAGCACAAGGGAATATGTTATGTTTGCTAAGTTTTCTGCAGGCAACTTTGATATTGTGATGGAAACCAAAGAAAAACTTGTTGTTTTTGGCACAGAAAAACTTAAGTTTGAAACACGCATTGCAAAAGGCAAACAAATTGAAAAACTAAGATTTAAAAATGTGTATGCGGCAGTTGACAAGTCTACACTTTAAAATTGAATATGTAAAAAAACTTCATCATATAATGTGATGAGGTTTTTTTATGCTAAAAAAAGTGTTAAGCGAAAAACTTTATGGACTTCTTGAGCAAAAAATAGGTTTTGAAAACATTTATGAAATACGGCTTAGGGCAAATATGCCAGTTTCAGTAATTCAAAATGGACAGGCTTATTTTTTGGGGCTTCAGGGGCTATCGTACAGCCAAGAAAATGCACTTAATGTTTCTAAAGAAGAGATTGAAGACATAATTTTTCGGGCAAGTGAGTTTTCAATTTATTCTATACAAGAAGAACTTAAGCAAGGGTTTGTTGTTTTAGATGATGGCGTAAGGATTGGTGTTTGTGGAAATGTGGTTACAGAAAACGGAAAAATAAAAACAATATCAAACTTTTCAAGCCTAAATATTAGGATACCCCATATTGTGCGTGGTGCATCAAAAAAAGCATTCCCTAAACTTGTAAAGAAAGAAGAAATTTTCAATACGCTGGTTATTTCGCCACCTGGACAAGGTAAAACCACTTTTTTAAGGGATTTTGCATTTTCACTTTCTTCTCAAAACTATTTTTTTAATATTTTGGTTTTAGATGAAAGGGGAGAGATTGCTGGTAAAAATCCACTAAAAACGGTTGGCAGTATGTGTGATGTTTTGTCTTTTTGCACTAAAGAAATTGGTTTTTTACAGGGCATAAGAGCCATGAACCCTGACATAATCTTAACTGATGAACTTGGCGAAGATAAAGACTTTTTGGCTGTCAAGATGGCTTCAATTTCTGGCGTAAAAGTTGTTGCAAGCATACATGCAAAAAGCCTTGACGACCTAAAACAAAAGCCACATTTTGAAATAATAAAAAACACTTTTCAGCGTTTTGTGCTTCTTTCGCCCTTTGGCAAGGCTGGACAAGTTGTGGGCGTTTATGACAGTGATTTTAAGGAGGTTGAGGAGGAAGTTTATGATTAAGTTTATTATCCTTGGGGCAACTGCGATAATTTGTGGGTATATCGGGTTTGGAGTGTCTAGGTTTTACACAAACCGAAGCAAGTTTTTTAAAAGCCTTGAACTACTTTTTGACAAACTAAAGTCTGAAATTAGTTTTTCTCAAAACAAACTTATTGAGATTGTTTCTAGTTATGAGTGTCCAAGTACAGAAGCAAAAAAACTTATACAAAACTTTGTGGACTGCTTAAATTTTGACAAGCCCATATCAAAAGAAAATTTGTTTACTGGAATTAAGATTTTACATGAAGAGGAAGAATCTTTTTTAGAAATCTTTTTTAAAACCCTTGGCAAGTTTGATGCCTTAAATCAAACCAGCCAACTTGAAAATCAAAAAGTGGAACTTGGGGTGCTGTACAAAAAAGCAGATGAAGAAGCCAAAAGGTATGCCCCGTTATATTCAAAACTTGGCATAATTGTGGGGCTTGTGATTGCCCTTGTGTTTGCATAAAAAGGAGAATTTATGAGCGTTGAAATTATATTTAAAATTGCTGGAATTGGCATTTTGACAGCAGTTGTTGGACAAGTTTTAAAGCAAAGTGGCAAAGACGAAATTGCAACCCTGACAACCCTTGCTGGCCTTGTGATTGTGCTTTTTATGGTTTTAGACCTTATCACAAATTTATTTTCTACAGTAAAAACTATGTTTGATTTTTAGGGGGGGGAGAAAAACTTTTGGACATCTTTAAAATTTTGGCAATAGCAATCTTAACCTGCATTGCAAGTTTGATTGTCAAACAGGTAAAGCCCGATTTTGCAAGTTTGGTAAGTCTTGCTGGGGGAGTGGTAATCTTACTTCTTCTTATCAATTACATCTCAAGCATTCTTGATGTTTTTAGGGGGATTATTGATAAAGCAAATTTGTCGCCTACACTTTTTTCTTCAATCTTAAAAATCATTGGTATAGGATATTTAACAGAGTTCACAGCAAACCTTTGCACTGACACAGGAAACTCTAGCCTTGCAAGCAAGGTGGGGCTTGCAGGCAAAATTATAATACTGTTTCTTGCCCTTCCAATCATTACAAATCTTCTTGAAGTTATTATGGGGATTTTGCCATGATGATTAAAAAAATTTATGCACTTGTGGTGGCAATCCTGCTTGCAATTTTGCCACTTACGCTTTCAACGGGTGTAAATGTTTATGCCGACAACGGCAGTGGACAAACTGCAAGCGAAGAGTTTGATGAAACAATAAATGACCAACTTGAAAATCTGGACTTATCAGGCCTTAACAACTTTTTTGAAAACTATTGTGATGATAAACTAGGCTTCTTTCAAGGGGGAAGCATCTTAGACAAAATTTCTGCAATCATAAATGGCGATTTTGGTGCAGACAGCCAAACTGTTCTTGGGGGCATTGCAAACATATTTTTGGAAGAAATTGTCAGTTTTTTACCACTTATCTCCAGTATTATTGCAATCTCGGTTCTTGCAAGTTTGATTACAGAACTGAAGTCCACAAACAAGTCTATTGGCGACATTGTGCATTTTGTGTGTTTTGGGGTGATTGTTGTGCTGATTATGAGTGCAGTAACCAAAATGATTGCACTTGCTTCATCGGCATTAACGCTACTAGATACGCAGATGGAAATTATGTTTCCAATACTTCTTACGCTTTTAACTGCCATCGGTGGCACTGTGTCTGTGGCAGTATATCAACCAGCAGTTGCAGTTTTGACATCAATTGTAACCAAAATTTTTGCTGGTGTGCTTCTTCCTCTTTTTGTATTTGCAGTTGTGCTTACAATCATTTCGCACATCTCACCAAACATAAAACTGGACAAAATAGCATCTTTTTTGTTCACACTTTTTAAGTGGATAATTGGTATTGTTTTTACTGTGTTTATGGCATTTTTGGCAATCAAGGGCATAACTGCAGGAAGCATAGACAGTGTGTCGTTTAAAACAGCAAGATATTCTCTTTCAACCTATGTGCCAATTGTTGGTGGGTACTTAAGCGAAGGTTTAAATCTTATTTTGGCAAGTTGCGTGCTTATCAAAAACGCAGTTGGCACTGCTGGGCTTTTCATTATGTTTTCAACTATACTTGTGCCACTTGTACAACTGGTTCTGTTCATGTTTGTCTTAAAGTTTTCTGGTGCAATTTTGCAACCACTATCTGACAGCAGGGTTTCAAACTTTTTAGGGGGGCTTTCAAAAGTGTTTTTAATGCCAATTGTTATGATACTTGCAGTTGCATTTATGTATGTGGTTTTTGTGGGGCTTATAATGTGCACAAGTGTTGGCATTTAAAGGAGGGATATGAGCACAATTTCAATTTGGGTTTTAAGCATTGTTGGCATAATTGTTTTATCTATGCTTGTGGACCTTCTTTTGCCAAGTGGCAGTATGTCAAAATTCATAAAAAGCATTTTTGGATACCTAATTATTGTTGTAATACTTTCGCCTGTTTTTAGTTTTTTTACGCAAAAAAACTTTTCAATAAATGATATCTTTTATTCTTCAAATGTTCAAATTCAAGATGGTTTTGTTGCAAATGTCAATAGGCAGTTTCTAGACAGCGTTGAAAAGTCAATAGAAAAATCTTGCCACGAAAAAGGCATAAAGTTTGTTGAGGTGGGTATAGAGGCAGATATTTTTGAAAACGAAATAGAAATTAAGCAAATTTCAGTCAACTTAAAAAATATTGTCATAACTGATGAAGTTAAGCATACAAATATACGGACAAGCATTGTTAATATCATTAAAGAAAACATCAAGGTTAAAGAGGAGATAATAAAATTTTATGAGTAAATTTTCATCACTTTGGAAAAAACTGAAAAGCATAAAAAATATAGAAATTATTCTTGCTGTGCTTCTTGGGCTTGTGGTGCTTTTGGTTTATTTTTCTTCCATGGGTTCAAATAAGGGTGTTGCAAACAACATAACTTATTCAAATTCTTATGTGCAAGAAATAGAGCAAAAACTTGAAAACCTCATCTCAAGCATAGAGGGGGCAGGACAAGTTGATGTAATGATTATGTGCGAAGGCGAAGATGAAATAAACAAAACAGAATATCCAAAGGTTGTGTCTGCAGTTGTTGTTTCAAGTGGTGCAGACAGCACAAAAGTAAAACTTGATATCATAAGGGCAGTTGAGGCACTTTTAGGGCTAAAAACTGCGAATATTGAAGTTTTAAAGGGAAGTGGCTAAAAAAGTTCTAATTCAAAAAATTTAAAAATATATATATTGTAAAGGAGAACAACAATGTTAAAAAAGAAAACGAAAATAATTATTCTTTCTGCAATGGTACTGCTACTAGGGATTACTGGTTATCTTAATATCACCCTCAACAATCAAACCATTTCAACTGGTGCAAACCAAACAACCACATCAACCTATAACTATTTTGACTCTTATAGGACAGACCGTTCTGCAACTCGCGACCAAGAAATTTTGTATTACACAGCAATTATGCAAGATGAGTCTTCTTCAGCAGATGACAAGGCCAAAGCACAAGAAAAAAAACTTGCACTTATTGATGAAATGGAAAATGAACTTGCACTTGAATACCTTATAAAAGGTCTTGGCTTTAGTGATGCAATCGTAACAACATCTTCAAGTTATATCAATGTGATTGTAAAATCAAGCGAACTTAATTCTTCAGAAGTTGCAAAAATTGTGTCAGTTGTTACTGAAAACACAGACTTTACCCTTTCTGCAATCAAAGTGATTCCTGTTGTATAAAAACTTTCTGCTTTTAAAAGCAGATTTTTATTTTACTTTTTAAAATTTTGTGTTATAATACAAAAAGTTAATCAAAAAGGGGATTAAAATTTATGGACAAAGAATTTGCTGGTGGTGGAAAACTCACCTGTAATAAAACAATACTTTATTCAATTGTCAGCCTTGCAACCAAGGAAATCAGTGGTGTTGTTGGCTTAAGCCATAAAACCGACAATGTTTTTGCAAAGGCACTTCAAAAAAAGGATTTTAATGGCATAAAAATCCAAACAAATGCTGCAGGGCAACTTATGATTGATGTTTTTATTGATGTATATAACGATATTTCAGCACCAGACCTTTGCTTTAAGGTGCAAGAAAACATCCGTAACAGCATTATTGGCATGGTTGATGTAAAACCAGAGCGCGTTAATGTCCACATTGTTGATGTGCATATAAAACCAGAAGGAGAGGTGATGATTGATGAGAACGGAGTCTAGGGTTTTTGCATTTAAAATAATCTTTTCAACACTTTTTGAAAGTGATGCAGAAGAAGCAAAATTAAACTTTGATGAGAATTTAAATTTTTCTAAAAATGATAAAACTTTTGCTGACAGCATTTTGGCAGAGTTTACAAACAATAAACTTGCCCTTGAAGAAGAATTAACAACACTTCTTGAAAACTATGAACTAGACAGGATTTACAAGGTTGACCTTGCTCTTATTTATCTTGGTATGACAGAAATTAAGTACATAAAAACCCCAAAACCTGTTGTAATAAATGAAGTGGTGGAGATTGCCAAAAAGTATTCCACAGAAAATTCTTCAAAATTTGTGCATGGCATTTTGGCCAAAATTGAGTAAAAATGGAACAAACAATAACAGTCAGCCAACTTGCTTGGTATATCAAAAAGATTTTTGAAGCAGAAGAACTTTTATACAATATTTCAGTTGTGGGTGAAGTGTCTGGTCTTAAAATTGTGCGTGGCATTGCGTACTTTGACCTTAAGGACGCTTCTTCTTTAATATCTTGCGTTTGTTTTGATGGGTACCTTCTTGAAAATACAAAAAGTGGCGACAAGATTGTTGCAACTGGTACGCCAGGGTTTTATGTTAAAGGTGGCAAACTTAATTTTAATGTTTCAAAAGTCAAACCCTTTGGTGTGGGTGAACTTTATCAAGCGTTTATAGACCTTAAAAACAAACTTTATAACGAAGGCTTGTTTGATGAAAGTTTTAAAAAATCCGTGCCACAAAATTGTGAAAAAATTGCAGTGATTACCAGCGAAACAGGTGCAGTGCTTCACGATATTATTAATGTTGCAACAAGAAGAAATCCTGCCATCAATATTGTGCTTTATCCTGCAAAAGTGCAAGGCGAGGGAAGTGCCGAAAGCATCATAAAAGCCCTTGATTTCTTTGAAGAAAAAGGGGGGATTGATGCTGTGATTATTGCAAGAGGTGGTGGCAGTATGGAAGACCTTTGGGAGTTTAACAGCGAAGCCCTTGCAAGAAGAATTTTTGATTTTCCACTTCCTGTGGTTTCTGCAGTTGGCCACGAAACAGACGTTACTATTTGTGATTTTGTTGCCGACAAGCGTGCACCAACGCCAAGTGCTGCAGCAGAACTTGTGGTGGAAAACAAGGCAGAAAAAATCCATGGCTTTGAAAGGCAAGTTATGATTTTAAAATCAAGGCTTGAAAACATTATTATTGAAGAAGAAAACCTAGTTTGTCAATCAGCCCAAACACTTTCATATCTGATTGAAAGTAAAGTAAAATCGCTGGGTCATAGCCTTGAACTTGCCACAGAGAAACTTGAAAAATTTAACCCAAACAAAATTTTGGCAATGGGTTATGCAAAGATTGAAGGGGATAATGGCGTAATCACAAGTATTAACCAGACCGAATCAGGCGATAAAGTTAAAATCCACCTAAAAGATGGCGCAGTTACAGGAGAGATATTATGAACCAAAAAGAATTATCATTTGAAGAAGCATCAAAAAAACTTGATAAAATCATTGAAAAACTTGAAAATGGAGACTTAAGCCTTGATGAAAGTGTAAAACTTTTTGAAGAGGCAAAAGAACTTGTTGCCATTTGCCAAAAACACTTTATGCTTGCAAAAGGCAAACTGTCTGTTATTAGAGATGGTTTTGAAGATGTTTTAAAAGAATTTGACTGAAAACAGGTTGACTTTTTGTGAAAAACTAGATATAATAACTATTGATAAGACTAATTACGAGTTTTGTATAATTACATTTCATCGGTCGTCTTATCTTTTTTTCGTCTTTTTCTATTGCAAGAAGAATTTTTAAAAATATCTCTTGACAAAATTGAAATATATTATTATAATAATCAAAGTCTATAGAAGTTGTTTTGTGAATTAGCCCCTTGCAAACACCAGGTGGACAAAAAAACGGGAAAACCGAAGAAAGAAAAAAGTAGGAGAAAATAATGAAAACATATATGGCAAAACCAGCAGATGTTGTTCGCAATTGGCATTTAATTGATGCAACCAATATGCCTCTTGGCCGTTTGGCAACTGCTGTAACTGACCTTTTGTCTGGCAAACTTAAACCAACTTACACACCACATGTGGATTCTGGCGATTTTGTGGTTGTAATCAACACAGACAAAATGGTTTTAACAGGAAACAAACTTAAAGATAAGTATTATCGTCATCACAGTGGTTACGCTGGTGGACTTAAAGAAATGGATTACAAAACACTTATGCAAACAAATTCACCAAAAGCACTTCAAGTTGCAGTAAAAGGTATGCTTCGCAAAAACGCACTTGGCAGAAAACAAATCACACGCCTTTTTGCTTACAAAGATGAAAACCACAACCAACAAGCACAAAAGCCAGTGGCTTATGCAGTAAAAGGAGTTAGAGAATAATGGCAGAAGAAAAGAAAACACCTAAAAAATCAACCAAAGTTCAAATTTTGGCAACAGGAAGAAGAAAAAAAGCTATTGCAAGAGTTTTCATGGCTCCAAACGGCAAGGGCGAAATCATCATCAACAGAAAACACATTGATGAATATTTTCCACTTGACACACTTAAACTTGTTGCACGCCAACCACTTACACTTACAGGAACTCAAGACAAATTTGACATCAAAGTAAACGTTATTGGTGGTGGCCTTTCTGGTCAAGCAGGAGCAATTTGCCACGGCATTGCTCGTGCACTTGTAAAAGCAGATGAAAACCTTAAACCAGAACTTAAAAAAGCAGGTTTCTTAACCCGTGATGCAAGAATGAAAGAGCGTAAAAAATACGGTCTTAAAAAAGCCCGCAAAGCTCCACAATTCTCAAAGCGTTAAAACTTTCAAACACCACTTTTGTGGTGTTTTTTTTACAAAAAAACAAAGGCAAAGAGCCTTTGTTAAAATTTTTTATCAAGTTCCACTGCACATTCAAAAGCAAGTGGAATTATTTTTTTCTTTTCATCAAATGTTTCTGTGCTTGAGATTAACGACCTTGGGTCATATTCCTCGCCTCCCAAATTATCTGCCCCATAAAAAATTTGTGCAAAGTTTTTGCCCCTAAATTGACAAAGTGCGTTAACTGCAGAGCACTCCATATCAACAACAATCGCTCCTTGATTTTTGCGTTTTTCCAGTTTGTTTTTGGTTTCCCTAAAGATTGCATCGGTTGTCCATGTTTTGCCTTTGCGATAAGAAATTTTGTCGCGTTTTAAGACCTTTTCAATAACTTTTATAGGTTCTTTGGCAAGCACTGTTTCATCACTAGGTGGGGCATAGTGATAACTTGTGCCTTCATCACGAAGTGCAGAAGTGGGGAGAATAATTGAATATTCTTCAATATCTTTTTCAAGGCAACCACAGCATCCAACAAGAAGAAGGTTTTCCACCCCAAAAGCAAAAAGTTCTTCTAAGTTGCCTACACATGCACTTGCACCCATTGCAGATTGAAAAACTGCAATATCTCTTCCTTCTACAGTGATTTTATAAACTGGAAAAATTGCTGTTGCGTTTGAAATATTTGCAATAATTTCGGGCCTAAGGTTGTCGGCAATTTCCTTCATTAAAGACTTTGAAAAAAACGAAACGCAAGTTTTTGGCATACTTGTCATTTTTTTGTTTCGTGTAGTAGGGTCAATAATCGCATTTTTTTCGCTGTCGAATTCTTCTAATAACATTATGTACCTCTTTTAATGAGTATAGCACATCGCAAATGTTTTTGTCATTTCTTTATAACTTTATTTTCTTGCTTGACATAATTTTAAAAAACTGGTACAATTTAACTATGCAATATAAGCGAGTTTTGGCCATAGATTATGGCGATGTAAGAATAGGGCTTGCACAGTCTGACCTAATGCAACTGATTGCCAGTCCACTTGAAGTGATTCCAAATAAAAGCATGGAAGAGTCTGCCAAAACGATTTCGGGCATTATTGCAAACAACGATGTGGAAACTGTTGTCATGGGTCTTCCTCTTAATATGGATGGCACAGAGGGAGTGAGGGCAGAGGTAACGCGTAGATTTGCTGAAGTTTTGTCTAAACTTACTTCTGCAAAGATTGTTTTTCAAGATGAAAGATTGTCTTCTGTTGAGGCTGAGGACATTTTGATTGAAGCAAATGTAAGACGCGAAAAACGAAAGAAAATTATTGACAAAGTTGCCGCATGTTTGATACTTGAAAGCTATTTAAGTAGAAAGGAGAGATAAATGAAAAAAGAAGAAAACCAAACCGAAAACCTTGATGTGCTTGACATACTTTTGGATGAAGAAAATGAAAGCCCAATCACACTTTATGATGAAAACGACAAGGCAATACAGTTTGACCAAGTTGCAATTATCCCTATGGAAGAAAAATTGTTTGCAATTTTAAAGCCAATTGATGAAATGGAAGGCGTTTCTGACGATGAAGCCATTGTGTTTAGGGTTGATGAAAAAGAAAGTGGAGAGAACGACCTTGTTATCGAAACTGACGAAGCCCTTGCAATGCGTGTTTTTGATGAGTTCTATAGACTTCTTGATGAAATTGAGGAAAACCAAAAATAAAATGAGCATACCAGAAATTCTGGTATGTTTTTTTATAAAATTATTCTTTTTCACATAGGCGTTTCATAAAATATAGCGTGGCAAGTATTTTTAATTTTTTTTCTGAACTAAAGGAGAAATGTGGCATAAAACTTGAGCAGATTACTCCTTATAATATTGTCAATATTGGTGGACAAATTGTGTATATCGAAGGGCATAAGGGCTTGTTAAAACTGTCAAGTGAAACCATTTCCTTAAAATTAAAGTCTGGACTAGTGGAAGTTAAGGGCAATAATATGTTTTTGAAGGAACTTAGTGAAAACACAATCTTGATTCAAGGCAAAATTTATAAAATCGAGGTGTTTTAATGCATCTTAAATTTTTAATTAGTTTTAAAATTAAAGCCCTAAACCAATCACAAATTTTTGAAAAATTAAGGCTTAAAGGCGTAGAGGTATATGATGTAAAACTCCTTAGCCGTTTTGATACAACATTCTCTGCAAGAAGGCAAGACAAAAAAATTGTGGAAGAAGTGCTTGCAAGTTTTCAAGCAGAAACCTTAAGTTTAAAACCCCAAAACCTATCAAAAATTAAGTTTTTTTTATGTAACAAAATAGGGATTGTGGTAGGTCTACTCATGGCATTTGCACTGCAAATTACAAGCAGTTTTTTTGTCTTGCAAGTAAGTGTTAATGGTGCAAGTTGTGCAGGTGAAATTAGGGAATTTATAGAAAATCGTGGCATCAAAGCATTTTGCCCAAAAACAAATATTAATACATCAAACCTTGAATTAGATATTATAGAAAACTTTCCCGAGATTAGTATGGCAAGTGTGATAGTGAAGGGACTCACAGTTGTTGTAAATGTTAAGGAAAAAGAAAGTTTTGAAGTTTTAGGGCAAAGTGATATCATTGCAGATTTTAATGGTAGAATTAAGGAGATAACCACTATTTCGGGTGTGGCAAATGTGAAAGCAGGAGATATCGTAAGGTGTGGTGATATTTTGGTGAGTGCAAGAAACGAGAATGCCGAAAACGGCGTTGTGGCAAAAGCCAAAATTGTTGCAGAAGTGTGGTACGAAACCACAAACACACATATTGAAACAAAAACACAAAGAGTGAGAACGGGCAAAATAATTGAACAAAGGAAAGTGATGGCGTTTGGTGCAGAAATTTTTAGTTCTAATAAAAAAATTGATTTTTTAGATTATGAGATTGAAGAAAATACAGTCAAAATCAACAGTATCTTGCCTCTTGAAGTAGAGTACTGCACCTATTATGAAACCAAAAGTCAAACCACCACCCAAAGGTATGAAGATGTTAAAGAAGAGATTGTGGCAAACCTTAAGGAAAATACATTGCAAAAAATTGCAAAGGATGATATAATACTCAAGGAAAATGTGCTTGAAAACTTTGAAGCAGGCGTTACAACAACAACCTATGTAGTTGTGGCAGAAAAACACATTTTCTAGGAGCAAAAATGAAAATTTACTTTCAAAATTTTGGATTTTGTACATTTAAAAGCAAAATCAAAAAAATATATATATCGGCCCTTGAAACACTAGGGCTTGACTTTAAGGGGTTTTCTGTAAATCTTAGATTTACCGATAAAACTGAAATCCAGGCTTTAAATAAATCTTTTAGAAAGATTGACAAAGTAACAGATGTTTTGTCTTTTCCAAACCTTGATTTTGTGAAAGGAAAAGGCATTGATTCAAAAGTTCTTGCACAAAATATTTCGCCTGATGATGGACTAGTCCCACTTGGCGATATTGCAATTTGTAAAGAAATTGCTTGTTTACAGGCAACCGAGTATCGCCATTCTTTTAAAAGAGAAGTTTGCTTTTTGGCACTTCATGGTTTCTTGCACTTACTTGGGTTTGACCATATGACGAAAGAAGATGAAGAAGAAATGCAAGAAATTGCAAATGAAATTCTTTTAAAACAAAAGGTGGGAAGAAATGTTTAAAACAGGTTATGTTGGTATAGTTGGCAAAACAAATGTAGGCAAAAGCACACTTGTAAACGCACTTGTGGGCGAAAAGGTTTCTATTGTAACACCAAAAACGCAAACAACAAGGCAAAATATCACTGGTATTTTGACAAGAGAAAACTATCAAATTGTGTTTGTTGACACCCCTGGCATTCATAAATCTCAAAACAACCTTGACAGATTTATGATGAAAAATGTTAGAAGTGCAATAGGTAGTGTGGATATACTTGTTTATGTTGTAGATTGCACAAAAAAACTTGATAAGCATGAACTTGAAAACATCACAAAATATGCTTTAGATGAAAGTCTTCAAACAATTTTGGTTGTTTCTAAAATAGACCTTATTTCAAAAAATGCCCTTTTAAGTTTTCTTGCAAATTTTACTGAAATTAAAGGCTTAAAAGCAATTTTGCCACTTTCGGCAAGGAGGGGACTAAATACCAAGGAATTAATTACTGAAATTCTTAAACTTTTGCCTGAAAGTGAAGAGAAAAACTTCGTTTATGAAGATGATTTATATACCGACAGCAGTGTAAGGTTTATGTCTGCAGAAATTGTAAGGGAAAAGGCCCTTTTAAAACTTAATGAAGAATTGCCACACGGCCTTGCGATAGAAATAACAAAGTTTGACGAAACGGACACGATTGCATATATTGATATGGATTTAATATGCGAAAAAGAAAACCATAAAAGTATAATACTTGGCAAGCGTGGGGAGATGCTAAAAGAAATCGGCACTCTTGCAAGGGTTGACATTGAAAACCTTTTGGGCAAAAAAATTATGCTAAAAATTTTTGTAAAAGTTGATAAAAATTGGCGACAAAAGAAAATTAGTATGGTATAATAAAAGTGTATTAGAATATGATAATTACGGAGGAAATTATGGAAAGAGAAGAACTTGATGGTGTAAGTTTTGTTGACCTTGTTGATGAATGCCATAAACGCAGTCCTGATGATAAACGCTTTTCAACACTTCGTAAAGGCCTGCTTTTTGTGCCTGACACCGTTATTGACAAAGAAATCTTGGGATGTAGAGATTTTGAATACGGCAAAGAAGATGAATTTGAACCAACATTGTAATTTATGGAAAAAAAACTTACAGGAATTGTTGTCAGCCTAAAACCGTATGGTGCTGACTTTATGATAACTCTTATTACTGCAGAAGAAGGTCTTGTTAATGTGCTTGTTGAAAACGAGCCTAACTTTTTTAAATTTGCCAAAGAACTTTTAACATTTGGATATTTTACAGTTAAAGTCAAGGGCAGTTTTTTTTGCGTACTTCAAAAATGTGAGGTTATTGATACATTTTTAAAGATAAAAAACTCTAGCATAAAATTTACAGAAGCAAAAAACCTTTGTGGTGTGGTGAAGGAGGTTGCACAACTTAACGATAAAGACACGCCACTTTTTATGGAGTTTTGCGAAAGTTTAAAGGCTCTTAATTATAAAGATTTGCCTAGTAATCTTGTTTTAACTAAATTCTTAAGCACAATATTTGTTGGATTTTCAAAGTCCTTAGACTTTAAAACTTGCGATGTTTGTGGACAAGCACTAAAAAACTTTTATTTTTTAAATTTTTCAAATTGCACTTTTGTTTGCCAAAATTGTCAGGAAAAACTTTCAAGACCATTATCCAAACAAACTCTTGCAGCACTTAAGCAGGTTATTGCAACAAACTATGATGATATAGAAACCTTAATTAATTTAAGTTATAAAAACCTACTTGTCTTCTTAATTGAAATCTTTAAATTTAAGGTTGGTGAAAGGTTTAAATTCTACTCCGAGTAGAATTTTTTTATATAATTCTACTGTGAGTAGAGTTGTTCTGCTTGACAAAAAAGTAAAAACACCTTAAAATATGAAAGTAATTATTGATTAAGAGTGGGTAACCACATTTTATATAACAAATGAATAAGTAACAAAATCTGTAAAGATTGTTTTTTTGTGCCCACATATGAGTGAGTAATTACTAAAAGTAGGTAAATATGATAAATATAGGCACTTTAATGTTTTTTAGTGCTGCACCCTTGGCCATCGGCGTTGGCATTGGTGCCCTTGCTTTAGGGGCAGTGCTTGGCATTGTGGTGAAGAAGGCCTTAGAAAAAAGGCAAATTGAAAACAGCAAACTTCAAGCCGCAAAAATCATTGAACAAGCCGAAACCGAGGCAAAAACACTAAAAAAAGAAGCGATTTTAGAAGCAAAAGAAGAAATACAAACATTAAAAGAAACTGCAGATAAGGAAATCTTTACAAGAAGAACAGAACTTCAAAAAACAGAGGATAGACTTCTGCAAAGAGAACAACATTTGGACAATAAAGAGCAAAATCTTGATAAAAAGTCTGAACAACTTGAACAGCAAAAACAAAGCGTGCAAGACATAAAACAAAATCTTCAAAAAGAGATTGAACTTCAAAAAGAAGAGCGTGCAAAAATTGTTTTAGAACTTGAACGCGTTGCAAAAATCACAAGTGAAGAAGCCAAACAAATTTTGATGACTTCTTTAACTGATGAAGCACGAAAAAGTGCTTTTAAAGAAATAAAAAGAATAGAAGAAGAAACCAAAGAAAAAGCCGACCAAATTGCACAAAATCTTGTTTCAATGGCAATTCAAAAATGTGCAACTGATGTAACAAGCGAAGCAACGGTTTCTGTTGTTGCTATTCCAAATGATGAAATGAAAGGCAGAATCATCGGTAGGGAAGGGCGTAACATTCGTTCTATCGAAAATGCAATGGGGGTTGACCTTATTGTTGATGATACACCAGAAGCAATAACCATTTCTTGTTTTGACCCGGTAAGGCGTGAAATTGCAAGACTTTCACTTGAAAAACTTATTATGGATGGGCGTATTCACCCAACAAGAATTGAAGAAATTGTAAACAAGGTAACCAAAGATGTTGAACACACAATCAAACAAGCAGGCGAAAATGCAAGTGAAGAAGCAGGTGTCTTTGGCCTTCATCCAGAACTTGTTAAAACTCTTGGGAAACTTAAATATCGTACAAGTTACGGCCAAAACTGCCTAAAGCATTCTCTAGAGACTGCGTATATTGCAGGTATGCTTGCAAGTGAACTTGGGGCTGATGTCAAAGTTGCAAAAAGGGGTGGCCTTCTTCATGACATTGACAAAGCACTTGATCATGAGGTTGAAGGCACACATGTTTCAATTGGTGTCGAACTTGCAAAAAAATATAAGGAAAATCAGGCTGTGGTCCACTGTATTGAAGCACACCATTTTGGCGTAGAGTTTGCTTCTGTTGAAGCAGTTTTGGTTCAAGTGGCAGACAGTATTTCATCTTCACGCCCAGGTGCAAGAAGGGAAACTCTTGAAAACTATGTAAAACGCCTTCAAAAACTTGAGGAGATTTCAAACTCATACACAGGTGTTGAAAAATCTTTTGCCATTCAAGCCGGTAGGGAAATTAGGATTTTGGTTAAGCCAACAGAAATAACTGATGAAGAGGCACACTTTTTGGCAGAAGATATTGCAAAACGCATTGAAAATGAAATGGAATATCCGGGACAAATTAAAGTAAATGTGATTAGAGAAACTCGTTTTTCTGCAACAGCAAAATAAAAAAAATAATATTAAAAATAAAAAAAGACCTATTTTTTAGGTCTTTTTTATTAAAAATAATTTAAATAAATTTAATTTTATTTTTTTAATTTATTTTTATTTAATATATAAATATTTAAAGGGTAGGGTAGTGAAGAAGCAAAAAAAAACAAAGAAAATGACCTTTGTTTTTATATTAAAATGTTCTTTAAAACACCGACATCTTTTTTGAGTAGGGGAGTGAAGATGTGTTAATCGCAAAATTTCTTTGCAAAAATATAGTCAAAAATGCCACCTACAACAAAATTAAATAAAAGAACGCAAGGATATAAAAATGTTGTTGCGAAGCCTAGGCAAGTTGCAAAAGAAAAACCATTATTAAACAAAAGATTTAAAGAAAATACGGCAGCAACGCCCACAAAGAAGATTGCAATTGACACAAATAAATTACTATTTGAACTGTGAATTTTCCTAAATTTGTTTTTGGTAATTAGGTAATAAAGTGCAGGAATAGCAAATATTATTGGCATTATTAAATACGCAATTGGATACTCAACTGAGCCATATATATTTGAAAAAATTAAGTAAATTGCAAGAGAACTGACAAAAATTAGAGAAAATATTGTTAAGTATTTAGCGAAAAGATGTTTTGTCGATATTTTACCAAAACTTTCAGCAATTTCTTCGTTATCTTCCATATTTGCAGAAAACTTTATTTGCATATCATCATATCTTGCTTGCAACTGATTTACAGACACAAACTCATCATCATCTGCATCGCCAAGTTTTATAAAGTTTGCTGATTTGCTCATCTCATTATATAGGGCTTCAATTTTGTCAGCATCTGTTTCTTTTTTTCTGGATGAACGAATTTTTTGAACGACTTCACCAGTAGGCTCAATTTCCAAATTAAGACCACTAAGTTTTTTTACTTTAGGTATTTTTTCTTTTGGCATGGTTTCGGTAATAAATACGCCACCATCGGTGTGGGTTTCTTCTTGAAAACCTTCATTTTCGTAATATTTTTCTTGGCTATTTTTTTCATTTTTAGAGTCTGGAATTATGTATACATCATGGGCATCCAAAAACACTCCGTCATCTTTTGTCGTTGTTTTTTCTTCCTTTTTAAGCGTATCTAAAAAAGTTTTACTGTCAAAGTTTTGCTGTTTTTTTTGTTCCTGATTTTTTTCAGTGAACAACTTGTCATTATTTTTTTGAAAATCGCCAAATTCGTAATATTTTTTTGGGGTATTTTGACTGTCAACAGAAAAGTTTGGAAGAACAGCATTTTCTTGTTCCTCTAGATATTTTTTGCCAGAATCAGTCAATTTATAATAATGACGCTTTCCACCATTTTTGCTGTCTTTCCAATATGACGAAATAAAACCTTGTTTTTCCATTCGTGAAAGCGTGCCATATAAAGTTGGTTGTTTTACAGAGACTTGGTTATCAGATTTTTTATGTAAATCATTTAAAAGTTCGGCACCATATTTGTCGCCGTCTAATAAACAAGATAATAATATTGTGGAGATTTGTCCACGAGGAATTAAATTATTCATAAATGCCTCTCTGATAATAATTTTATCAAAACCAAATACTAAAAGTCAAACAATGTAATTTAAGTAAACTGACAATTTTAAAAAAATTATGCCGAAATAGTAAGATATAAAGTTTGGATATCCACAAAATTTTATATAATGAAAAGGTTGATTAATTTTTATGCAATTTGAAGAAGACCACTTCAATAATTTATAAAAAAACCTTTCTTTTCGCTAAAGTTGTCTTTAGCGAAATCTTATAGATGACACTGTTGTTCAACAAAATCTTCTAAAATGATTCTCACTAAATCACTAGTCTTTCTACGCTTTTCCAATGCAATCTTATCTAATTGCATTTTTAATTCTTCTGGTAGGCGTACAGCAAAAAGTATTTTTTTCTGCAAGGGGAACTCACCTCCTTTTAAGTTAAATATTGTATAACAATTTAATAATACAAAAAATGTTAACAAATGTCAAACAAAAAACAACAAGTTTTTAAACTTATTGTTTTATATTGAATATTTAATCAATAGACCGAAGTAATCGACAAATTTGACTTTCCTTTGCTCTTCTTTTTAAAGCCAAATACTCTTCTTTCGACAAATCAGTCCTTTCTAATTGTAAAGCAAGGTTATACTCTGCTAACTCTTTTCTTGATTTTTTTATACTTTCAATTACTGCATGATTTTCTAAGTCATATAAGTCATCATAATATTTAGGTGGTTTTATTTTTAGAACCTTTCTTTTACCATCACTTAAAATTATTTCATCGGTTTGGTATATTTCATGCTTATTCTCTTCAAAAAATTTTCTAGCAATACCAGGGGAACGAGAGCAATTCATGAACTCTGGAACTAAGCCATAAGTCAAATCAGATTCTTCATTTAACACGAAACCACTTGTTTTGCCTTTTTGTTTTTTCATAACATACCGAGCAGTGTAAGCAATAGAATTCCAAGTTACCTCACCAACTGAACAAAGACCTTTATTCCATACTTTCTCTATTATTTCAGAGCGATATATTTTATCGCCTGCCTTGTTTGTGAAAAAATATTTAAGGTCATTAAGTGGGCAATTAAATAATATCATATGAAAATGTGGTCTTGACTTTTTTGTGCCATATTCACCACAACCAAAAAATCTTATATTATCTATACCAAAATGATAACTCATGTATCTTCTTAAATCTTTCATAAATTTTTGCATATCTTTTTTAACCAAAGTTGGTTTCTTCTGCACTTCACCAGTTTGAGCATTTAAAGATTTTACAAAAGTTAAATTATCATCAGAGTAAGTCAATGTAACAAAATAATTATTAGAATGTTCTTTACTTTCAATTAAACAGCGATTGGCCCACATTCTTGAATTTGCAAGTCGGCAACCAACGCATTTTCCACAAGGAATCTCAATAGGTTCAAATATTTTTGATAAATTATCATACTCAAATTGAGTTTTAGGAAAATAAATATTTTTCTTGCCATTGGAATTTAAACCTTTTGAAATTGCATGCAAGGGACTAAAACAACTCATCGTTGTACCTCAACTTTCAAAATGTTTTATTTAATACTGACAACTAAAATTGTGTCAGTCAGCACCATTACATCAAGTAACTAATTGGTGCTGACTTTGGCACAACCAAAGTATTGTATTTTTTTAAAGTAAATTTAAAGCTATTACTTTCGGCATCCGTTCTTTAATGCGTTACTCCAAGCGATAAAGTACTTACAAAAGGGATATCCCTCTTTGCCCTTCGGCAAATTCACCCTTAGCAATTATGCCGAATTGTAACGCCACGTTATAGAATAAATGGGAATTTTGCTAATAAAAAAAGTAATAAATATTATTACTTTTAATATAATCTTCGCATAGTCCTAGATAAATGCCTTGTAGCAAGGGCTAGTGCAGTATTAACCAACATACTAAGACCATTAGAGCTCTTCCCTACACCACTTGCAGAAGAACCGGACGGCGTTGAAGCGGCGGCACCATTGCCACCACCAAACATATTAACAGGATTTAAACCTGCTTTTTTCATGTCTTCAACTGCTCTTTGATAAGCGCTATTAGACAATTCAGTTTGCCAATCCCTTTGTTTTTGAGCTTCTTCGGCATTAAAGGCAAACTCTGCTTTTTGAGCAGAAGTTGCACCAGACAAATCATTGAATATACTCCCAATATTATCTAAAAAACTCATAAAGGCCTCCCTATAATGATTTAAGACCAGGAACTGAATAAATAGGCATAACCCTAGTACAAATATTCTTAAAGTAGAAATCAGCAATGAATTGGTCTTCCGTAGATGAAGATACTGATAAGGTCCTATCAAGATTGGCAGTTGTTTCCTCTAACCAAGTAGAGCCAAGAACTGGTTTAGAGGTATATTTGTCTGCATAATGCCAATTATCTAATGGCTGAGTATGAGTAGAACGAAATGCACCACTAACACGAGATGGTTTATACCTATACTCTGCCCATGCTTCCTGATAGCCGAAAACTTCATCATCAACAGTTGTGCCTTGTGCATAGATTTCCTTATTAAATACAGGCTGTTCACCAATGTTAGCAAGAGCAGGCCAATAATAGTCAAACCTCTTTTTCCTTGACCAAAAACGCTCTATTCCTTGTTGATATGTGTGTTCGGTTCTAACACAAACAAGACCAAGTAATATGCCATGCTCAGTAAACGACTTGGTAAAGCTAGAAGATTTATCGCCTGTCAAAGAATAAGCGGCAGTATTACCTTGAGGAGATACATCATCAGTTGAGGATGTTTGTAAAACTTGAGAAATATTAATAGGAATCCTCTTACCACCAAGATACTCTGGTCTTTGCTGGCGAGCATCTGGAGAAACAACGCCAAAATGAGATTTAATAATTTCTGCATAACGAGTACCACCACGAGCATCTCGTTCATACAACTTCTGCACTGCAAAGGCTTGTCTTAATTGGTTTATTGTTGATGCAGTTGCAGTTGATAAGTCAGCAATACCAGTTGCTTTTAGACCAGTATTTGTACCATCAAATCCAATAGTTTTGCCAGCAGTCCAAGCTGTATTGCTACCAGCTGTACTGCCAATACCAGTATAATTTGAAGTTGAAAGCAAATAAGGATTATTAGAATCAGAACTTGCAGAAACAAAAACACCTTTATCTGTACCATTAGTCCATATAGGATTCTTGCCATCAGAAGAAAGAGAAATAGACAAAGGCGCACTAGAACCAAGTGGAATATTTACATCTGGACCTTTTTGTGGGGCTGGAAGACAACTTGTAAAATAATCATGATATTTGTTAACAGGGGCAATCCCACCTCCAGTACAGCCAGACATCAAAAAGTTGGCATAATTAAAATTGCTTAAAGTACTATTGCTATCTGAAAGACTAAAAGATGCAGAAGATTGCAAATTTTGGTCTCTAAACCACTCATTCCATGTCAAAACGTAAGCTCTAAAAGGTAATGCCGAAACAGAAAGATTTTTAACCCCAGTAGGAATACCCATATAATCAGCAATAGAACCTTTAAACCAACCAGTAGGTGCAATTGCTTGAGGAACCTCATACTCTGTTGGACTTTCCCAATCTGGATTACTGGATTCACCATTAAAATACTTCCAACTACTCCAAACCAACCTGTTCGGTATAAAGAAATAATAGAGGTCAAGATAACAGTTATCCATAACAGGGTGAACAGGCGTGGTCATTCTAACCACACAAGAAGTTTCCATTTTAAAAGTATCACCAGGTAAAACTTCATCAACAAAAATTGGAATAAGTTTGCCAGCGTTAAAAGTTGTCTTATGTTGACTACTTCTATCAAAGGTTGAACGAGGCATTGACAAAAAAGTTGGATTTACAGCAAAACGACTTTCTACATTTCTATTCATTAAATATTACCTCCTAAATTAACACCTTGGCTTTGAACAGGCGTGCTTTGACTTTCCATAGATACATTAATAGGTTCAACATTTTGAACTTGAGGTTGAACAATAGGCTCTACCTTATTAATTTGTGGTTGTAAATGCTTATTTATCTTTTCTTCAAAAGTACCATTTGAAATACTTGCAACAAACTCTGACATAGAGTGGTTAAACTCAGAACGGACTGCAACAGGCATTTCTTTAAATAAGGTTTCAGCATTTAATATGATTTCTTGAGCATCATTTAAAGACTTTGGCATATTAGAAATATCTGCAAAAAATCCTTGAGATTGATTTAATGCTAAAGTATCTCCATTAACATGTCGTTCTAAAATGTTATAAACCAAACATTCTTCCTTATGAGCTTGAATTTCTTTGTAAATATTTCTTTTACCAGTTTGTTTAACTTCTTTTTTCCCAGTTTCTTTATCTATAACAAGAGAGTAAACTGGCACTATATCTTCACCAGAGGGACTAGCTTCTACTGGTGGTTTTTTTGACCTTGAATAAAAATCCACTACTCACCTGCCTTTGTAATAACATCATTTGCTTTAATTAAAAACTTAACTTCACTTGTCAATATTCCAGTATCATCATCAAAAGTACCTAAGCACCAAAGTTCTTTATCCTCTGGGTTTGTATTTATTGCATTTTTTTGCACTTCATTAGCACCATTTGTAAATTCACGAATGGCAACACCTTCATTATGTGTAAAGAATGGATTCATAAATCCTATTTTAGTATCTTTTATTGCGAAAACTTTTAGCTGCATATTTTTTATTCTCCTTTATTAATTTTTTTTGTGATTTTAATTCATTTTTAAATTCTTTTATTAACAATTTGTATTCTTCAACTGTTAATAATACAAGAGGGTAAAAATAAATTAGAGGTTTATTGTTTTTATATGTATATCTAACAATAATTTCTTTATCAATTTTTGCTCTCATAAGCGAGTACCACCACGCATTGAAGTTGGCACTATATTTATCAACTTAGATTTAACTGCTGTATGTCTAAAGATTTTTTTATCTTTTTTCATGTTAGTTGGACGACGTTTCAATGCACACCTCCTTTTTTTGTGGAGTTGATAATATTTTTTCTATTTCTGCAATAAAATCTTCTTCTGCAAAATCAATATCATTTTGTAAACACAACATTTGAATTTGATTCAAAACAAGACTACGCTTCACTTCACCACTACCTCTGCCAATAAGTTTTTCAACTTGGTTAATAATATTAGGCAGTTTTTGGACAATTTGAGCAAGCTTAAGTGTTTTCGTTTTTTTATTGCTTTTAAAGAAATTAACAACTGCAATAATTGATGTTACAATTGTAATACAACAGGTAACAATAATCTCTGGGTCATCAAACATATTCACTCCTTCTTTAATTTAAAATTGTTATACAAGACAAAAAAACCAAAAAAAAACTTTTCGCTTTAGTTGTCTTTAGCGAAAAGTTAAAAGTCTCAAAATATTTTGAAAATTTGTGCCACCCTTTTCTACAAAAAAATTAAAAAAACTTAAAAATTGCATAATGATTGTTGTTATAAAACTTTAAAAGTACAAAAAATTTGCTTTTGCTGTGGAATTTGCTTGCAAAATATTGTTTAAATAAAAAAAATTGGCTCGTAAAGCCAATTAAAAATATTACGATTTTGACCAGTTTTTACAATTTTTTAGAACAGCAACCCCGTTAAAATTTGGGAATATTTTATACACCCTGCACTAATTTATTAAAGAATTTGTTGATGTCTTGATATTGGACTTGGCACATATCATCTTCAAAAATCTTTTTGTTTGTAGAAGATATTGAAAACAATTTTCTTATAGGAGTGTTTATTAAATAATTTGTTGCAAAAACAAAATTATCATAAATATCTTCACTTTCAAACGCTGAGTATGGCAAATTTGCAATCAAACTTTCCATAAAAAGCCCTTTTGAAGAGTCCTGCATCAAATGTTCATAAAGACCTTTGAAACAAATAACAAGTTGCAGAAGCTTTTCTGAAAAAGATTGTTTTAAAAGGTGGTTTATGTTTTGAAAGTAATCAACCAGTTTGAATTCTTTTAGTTTTTTCTTGTTTGGTGCGTAAAACAAAAATGTTGAGTCTTCTTTTTTGATGACAGGATAAATTCTTATATTATACGGCACATTTTTACCTTGCACGCCAATTACGCCTCTTGCAGAAAAAGCAACATCATCTTGGGTGATTTCTTTGGCGATTGCATGCACAAGGTCTTTTGTAAAATAAGCCAAATTATAGTCTTCTTTGTGTGTTTCATAAAGGTTTACAGGTGCTTCTTCTGCACTTTGTTTTTTGCGTTTTTTCTTCTTTTTTTTCTTTTTACGGTTTGCCCAAGCGTATTTTAACCTTTCTTTAAAGATTACCCATTTGTTTTTAAAAAGTTTATGGGTGTTAAGTTCTATTTGAGGGTTATTAACTAAAACAAAGAGGTCTATCGTTGAAGAAGGAAGCACGGCACCAGAATAAAATGACCCAAATGGCAAAATTTCAAAGTCTTTTGATACATAAGGATTTACATCTGAAATGGCTGAAAGTGCATTTTGAACAATTGTTGTTGCAAAACCTAGGCCCTGCAGTGCCACTTCATCATTTAGGCTTTCTGCAAAATTTTTTATGGTTGATTTATCAATTTTTATCAACTACTTCTTCACTCCCCTTCTTATTTTTTTGGAGCCAAAATTGTTTGTCCACCCATAAATGGCCTTAAAACTTCCGGAATTGTAACTGTGCCATCGGCATTTTGGAATTGTTCTACAATTGCTGGCATAAGGCGTGTTGTTGCAAGCCCAGATGCATTAAGGATATGGCAAAACTTGTTTTTGCCTGTTTTTGAGTCTTTATAGCGAATGTTGCCCCTTCTTGCTTGATAGTCCCTAGCGTTGCTGGCAGAAGAAACTTCCTTATAGATATTCATGCTTGGAAGCCAAACTTCTATATCATAAGTGCGTGCCATACTGTGAGAACAGTCTGCAGCCGCAAGTTTGCTGGTTTGAAAATGAAGGCCAAGTTTTTCCATAAGGCTTTCTGCTTTGCCAACAAGTTCCATAAACGCTTCGTCAGATTTTTCTGGTGTTGTGTATTGAAACATTTCAACCTTATTGAATTGATATCCCCTAATCATACCTCTTTCCTCTGTGCGATAACTGCCAACCTCGCAACGATAGCAAGGAGTGTAAGCAAAGTATTTTTTAGGAAGGTCTTCTTCTTTCAAAATTTCATTTCTGTGATAGTTTACAAGTGCTGTTTCTGCAGTTGGCAAAATAAACTTTCTTGGTTCAACGCCTTCAAGCCAGAAAACATCTTCCTTAAATTTTGGGAACTGCCCTGCAACCAAACCACTTTCGTAATTTAAGATGTGTGGTGGCAAAATAAATTCATAACCATCTTTAAGGTGTTCTGAAATAAAGAAATTTAAAAGTGCCCATTCAAGCCTTGCACCATCGCCCTTGTAAATCCAAGTGCCACGCCCTGAAATTTTGCTTGCCCTTTCATAGTCAATAAGCCCAAGGCTTTCGCAAAGTTCAACATGGTCTTTAGGTTCAAAATCAAAATGTGGTTTTTCGCCAAAAACATTAACAGGCTTATTGTTTTCTTTGCCACCAGGAAGCAGGTCTGCATCAGGAATGTTTGGAAGTGCTGACATAAAATCAAAAATCTTATCACTAAGCACCTTAACTTGTTCATCAAGGGCTTCAATTTCTTTGTTTATGCCCTTCACTTCTTGAAAGATATGTTCTGCACTTTGGCCGGCTTTTTTAAGTGCTGGAACCTCAGATGACAAGGTGTTTCTTTTGGCCTTAAGTTCATCAGCCTTTGCCATAAGGCGATTTTTTGTTTCATAGTCTTTAAGAAGTTCGTCAAAGTTTGTGTCCCAATTTTTCTTAAGAAGGGCCTGCCTTACTTTTTCTGGGTTTTCTTTAATTAAATTAATATCAATCATATTTCGTATCCTTTTACTTGGTAATATAACACTTTTGTAAAAAAAAATCAAGAAGATAAATTCATTTGCGATTATTTTTTTTGTATGGTAATATAAAAGCATGAGTCAGTACTTTATTGAAAGAGATAAAAAAAATTTGAATGAAATTAAAAATTATCAAAAAAAACTGCCTTCTTTTTGCCAAAATTATTTTTTGGATAAAGAAACCACTTCTTCCACTTCTACCCGTCTTGCAATTGCTATAGACCTAAGCGTTTTTTTTGAGTTTATTAAAAAATACAAATTTTCTGGCACTAAAGTTGAAAATATCTCCTACCACCAAATGTCTAAAATTGAAAGTGATGATATTTCAAGTTTCTTAAGTTATATTTCTTACTACGAGCATAATGGAAAAAACTATAAAAACTCCAATAACGGAAAGTCCAGAAAACTTGCAAGCATTAGAAGCCTATTTAAATGGCTTTATAAGAAAAATTACATACAAAGTGATGTCGCTGCCAAAATTGATACACCAAAAAAGCACGAAAAGCCTATTGTTAGGCTTGAGGCAGATGAAGTTGCAAAGATGCTTAACACCACAGAAGATGGAAGTTTTGAAATGTCAAAACGCCAAGTAAAATACCTGCAAAACACTTCTAAACGAGACACTGCCATCTTAACGCTTTTTTTGTCAACAGGAATTCGCGTAAGCGAATGTGTTGGGCTTGACCTTGATGACTTTGATTTTGACAACAATGCATTTAAAATCACAAGAAAAGGTGGCAATCAAACAATCTTGTATTTTACTGAAGAAACCAAAGACGCCCTGCTTGATTGGCTTGAGGTTAGAGCAAATTCTATGATTCCAGAAGAAGAAACTGCGATGTTCACTTCACTACAAAAAAGACGGCTTACTGTTCGGGCTGTTGAATACATCGTAAAAAAATATGCAAAGTTTGTAAACCCACTGAAAAAAATATCCCCACATAAACTGAGAAGCACTTTTGGCACCAACCTATATCGTGGGACAGGCGATATTTATATTGTTGCAGATGTTTTGGGACATAAAGATATTAATGTAACAAAACGCCACTATGCAGCCATTGCAGAAGACTCTAAAAAAACTGCTGCCCAAATTATAAAACTTAGAGATAAAAAATAGTTTTGGAAATCTCCAAAACTATTTTTTTATAGTATTTAGCACTTTTTGCGTGTTGTCTAAATCTAATGCATTAAGCCAAACAAGAGAAGGCATACTTCTTAGCCAAGTTAGTTGCCTTTTTGCAAAGTTTCTGCTGTGCTGGCAAATCTTATCCACTGCTTCTTCATAAGTCATAAGCCCATCAAGCCAAAGAAGAAGTTCTCTGTAGCCTATCCCCTTGCCTGCTTGAAGATTAACATTAAGCCCTTTGTCCCTTAATGCCTTAACCTCATCAACAAGGCCATTTTTAAGCATGTTTTCCACCCTTAAATTGATTCTTTGGTATAACTCTTCTCTATCATCAAAATTAAGGGCAAAAAGGTGGTATTTTAGGGCGAATTTATTTTGGTACACCTCTTCACTGATGCCTGCCTTTTCAAAAGTATAGTTATTGATAAGTGCTGAGATATATAAGTTTGTGCCACCAACAATAATTGGTGTTTTGCCTCTTGAAATTATATCGTCAATAAGTTTTTTAGCACGATTTACAAACATAAAGGCATTAAATTTTTCAGTAAACTCTAAAATATCAATCATATGATGGGCTATGCCAGATTTTTCTTCTTCTGTTATTTTGGCAGAGCCAATATCAAGCCCTCTATAAACTTGAGTAGCATCTGCAGAAATAATTTCGCCATCAAGCATTTTTGCAAGGTTTACTGCAAGTGCACTTTTGCCAACTGCTGTTGGCCCAAGAATTACAATAACATCTTTCATTACACAATCCTTTTAAACCATTTTTCTATTTCACGCTTTGTGATTTCATAAACAAACGGCCTGCCATGTGGGCAACGCAAAATTTTGTGGTTTTCAAGGTCTTTAAGTAGTGATTCAATATCTTCATCACAAAGTTTGTCCCCTGCTTTTACGGCCGCCTTGCAAGCAGTTATGGCCAAAAAGTCTTTTAACAAAGATTTTATTGAAAGTTTAGAGCCATTTAAGTTTTGTTTGATTGACAAAATAAACTCTTTAAAGTCAATATCACGGATTATTGTTGGCACTTCAATAATGCGAAATAAATTTGGTCCAGACTCAACAATATTTATTCCCAGACTTAAAAAATCATCAAGATGATTTAAGAAAAATGTGGACTCTTCTGTGCTTGTTTTAAAACTGTATGGATAAAGCAGCATTTGACAGCCAATTTGATTGTTTTGCATTTCTTGCATAAACTTATCGTAAAGTTTTCTTTCATGGCAGGCGTGCTGATCAACAACCAAAATTTTTTCACCCACCTCAAGAAAAATGTAGGTGTTAAATGCCGTGCCAATAATTTTGTATAACGGTTTTTCTTTTTCATCAATAAAAGTTTCTTGAGTTTCTTCAAAGTTTAAAGATTTATTAAACACATCTTCAATATTTGAAACCTCTTCTTCTATTGTCATATCATAATTGTCATCTTCTTGGTCAACGCTTAAATTTACATTAAAGATTTCATTTGGGCTGGCCTCAAGATTTAAAGCATCTTTTTTATAACTTATGCCATAAGAACTTGAAATTATTTCTGCCTCTTTTTTAAAGTCTATTGTTTCTTTTTGCATACTAAACGCATTTTTTATGCCAAATATTTCATCAAACTTTTGGCACTGACTTTTCTCAAGTGCAGCCTCTAAAGCCTTGATAAAAAATGTTGTAATTTCTCGGCTATTTTCGTACTTCACTTCTTGCTTTGATGGGTGAATGTTAACATCAACACTTTCAAACGGAATTTTAAAGTTTAAAAAGCAAATGGGAAAGTTGCCATGCATTAGATAATCTTGATAAGCAAAAATAATAGCATTTTCCATATAAATATCTTTTACCATTCTTCCGTTTATGAAAGACACAATAAAAGATTTGTTTGGTTTTGAAATTTCTGGCCTTGAGATATAACCTTCTAAAGCATAGTCGCCTTCTTGAAAGTCAACTTTTATAAGGTTGTCAGCAATTTCTTTGCCATAAATTAGGTAAATATTGTCAAAAAGGTTTGTGCCAAGTGTGCTGTACATCATCTTGCCATTTGTAAAATACTTAAATTTAATTTTGGGGTAAGACAGCATAAACCTTTCAACAATCTTGGTGATTTCGTTTTCTTCAATTTTGGGGCGATTTAAAAACTTTTTGCGTGCTGGAGTATTTAAAAAAAGGTTTTTGACAACAATTTTTGTACCTTTATTAAACGCACATTCTTTTGTTTCTTGTGCCTCTCCTGCAGACATAACAAGCAAAGTGCCAATTTCAGCTTCAACGGTTTTGGTTGTCAAAACAACTTCGCTTACTGCTTGAATGCTTGAAAGTGCCTCTCCCCTAAACCCAAGTGTTGCAATAGCGTCAAGGTCTTCCCTTGCAGAGATTTTGCTTGTTGCATGTGGCAAAAACGCCTTTACAACATCTTCTTTTTCAATTCCACAGCCGTTGTCTGTGATCGAGATTGTATTTATGCCACCCTCTTCAACCTCAATGGTTATTTCAGTGGCACCAGCGTCTATACTGTTTTCAACAAGTTCTTTCACAACTGACGCTGGTTTTTCAACCACTTCGCCTGCAGAAATCATGCTGAAAAGTTTTTTATCTAAAACATTTATTTTCATGTCTTATCCTTTTGCTTTTTTTATAAGGTCCTGAAGCACCTCAAACGCTTCAAGTGGAGAAAGTTTGTTAATGTCAATGCTTTCTAGTATTTTTTCCACCTGGCTTTTGGGCACAAAAACTTCAGTAGGTTTTTCTTTAATATTTGTGTTTGCAAGGCGAATATTAAAGTCTTCCTGTGCAATGTTATGGCTGATTTCTTTTGCCCTAGAAATAACTGCCTCGGGTATTCCTGCAAGGGCTGCAACTTCAATACCAAAACTTTTGTTTGCACCACCACGGACAATTTTTCTTAAGAAAATAATAGAGTTATTGGCTTCCTTAACGCTTATTTGATAGTTTTTTACACCTTCTGTTATCCCCTCAAGTTCGCTAAGTTCATGATAATGCGTTGCAAATAAAACCTTTGATTTATGTTTTGAAAAATGCTCAACAATTGCCCAAGCAATGCTTAGGCCATCAAAGGTTGATGTTCCTCTGCCAATTTCATCTAATATTATCAAACTTTTGTCTGTAGCGTTGTTTAAGATGTTTGCCATTTCCATCATTTCAACCATAAAAGTGCTTTGTCCAGAAGCAAGGTCATCACTTGCACCAACGCGTGTGAATATACGGTCTGTTATTGCAATTTCTGCACTTTTGGCTGGCACAAAACTGCCAATATGTGCCATAAGTGTGATAATCGCCACTTGCCTCATATATGTGCTTTTGCCTGCCATATTTGGGCCAGTAAGCACCAAAATTTTATCGTTTTTACAGTCCATATATGTGCTGTTTGCAATAAACTCTTGGCTTTTGAGGATTGCTTCAACAACTGGATGGCGCCCATCTTCTATAGAAATATGCTCTATTTTTTCGCTTACCAAAGGCCTTACATAGTTATATTTACTTGCAGACACGCTTAAAGAAATAAGACAGTCAAGCGTGGCAATTGCCTTGCTTACTTTTTGAAGTTTTTCTATATATTCAATAAGTTTTTCCCTAAACGCTGTAAAAATTTCAATTTCAATTTTCTTTGCAGTATCATCGGCAGACATAAGTTCATTTTCAAGTTTTTTGATTGATTCATTAAAATAACGGTCTGCATTTGCAACGGTTGCTTTTCTTACATACTCAACCGGCACTTCAAGTGCAAGGTTTTTGGGCACTTCAATATAATATCCGTACACTCTGTTAAACCCTACTCTAAGAGAGGCAATACCCGTACGCTGTCTTTCTTGCATTTCAAGTTTTGATATTTCCATCCCTGCATTTGTTTTAAGCGAATTAAGCCTGTCAAGTTCTTTATTAAAACCGGTTTTTATAAACCCACCATCTTTTAGGTGTGCAGACGGTTCATCACTTATCACCTGCGAAATAAGACTGACAAGCATTGACATATCTTCAAGGTCTATAAAAACATTTTTTAGGGCATTTGTTTTTACGCCAATCAGCGTTTTTTTGATGCTTGGCAAAAGAATAAGTGTTTCTTTTAGTGCCTTACAATCTCTTGGCATAATGGATTTCATGCCAATTTTGGAAGTAAGCCTTTCAATATCTTGGACGCTTTTAAGAAGAAGCGACAAATTTTCCCTAAGCACAATATTTTTAAAAAGTTCTTCAACGCCATCAAGCCTAAAGTTTATTTCTTTTTCATCTTTTAGGGGTTGTTCAAGCCATTGCCTAAATAGTCTTGCCCCCATTGATGTTTTTGTGTTGTCAAGAACAGAAAGAAGTGTCCCATTTTTTTTACGGTGCCTAATGGTTTCAGTGATTTCAAGGTTTTGGCGTGCGATGGAGTCAATAATCATAAACTTACTGAGATCTAGTTTTTTGATTTTTGTTATTTGCTTTAGCAATACTTTTTGCGTATCCATTAAATAATCAAGAAGTGCCCCTGATGCAATGGTTGCACTCTTACTGTCGCCAATTTCATACACGGTAAGCACACCTACACCAAAATGACTTTTCAATGTTTCAAGTGCATTTTCATACAAAAAACTTTTCTCAAGATATACATAAGGCTTTGGCACAGTGTAAAGTTTGTTGATTGGTAGATATTCAAGCGTTTCTTTGGTGTTAAAGTTACAAATGATTTCTGCAGGTTGAATTTTGGCAATAAGGTCGCTTAGTCTGTCATAAATATTTTCTGCGTACTCTGCAGTAAAAAACTCGCCAGTAGAGATATCTGCGTATGAAACACCAAGCACATTTTTATCTCTTGCCACACACAAAATGAAGTTATTCTTGGTGTCCTCCAAAACAATGTCAGAGGTTACGGTGCCAGGGGTAATCACCCTAACCACTTCCCTTTTCATTTGCTTACGGCCATCTGCTTCGCCAATTTGTTCACAAATTGCAACCTTGTGGCCAAGTTTTAACAGTTTTGCAATATAACTTTCTGCAGAATGAAAAGGCACACCACACATTGGCGCTTTGTTGCCTGCACCACAAGCCCTTGCAGTAAGTGTAAGTTCCAAAAGTTTGGAAACCAAGATTGCATCATCATCAAACATTTCATAAAAATCGCCAAGCCTGTAAAACAAAATTGCATCTTGATATTCTTTTTTGGTGCTTCTGTAATGCTCCATCATGTCAGAAACTTCTTTCTTTGGCTTTTTTTCTTTTTCCATATTTAATCTTTTCCTTTGTACAGTTTTGCAACTTTTAAAACTTCATTAACTCTTTCGTGTTTTACTTTGTCATCAACTTGATTTTCCATAACGCTTGCAGGAGTGCCCTGCCTTTTTGAGTACATAAAAGCAAAAACATTGTCAAACTTCACTTCTTTAAGAAGGCTTATGGTTTCCTGAAAATCTTCCTCAGTTTCACCAGGGAAGCCAACAATAATGTCAGTTGAAAGTTTAACGCCCTTTATTTTTTGTTTGATTTCCTCAATAACGCTCAAGTATTTTTCACGAGTGTATTTTCTATTCATAAGAGAAAGTATTTTTGTGCTTCCACTTTGCACTGGCAAATGCACTTCTTTAAGCATCTTTGGATTTAAGGCAATAAAATCAATAAGTTCGCTTGATAAATCTTTTGGGTGTGATGTCATAAATGTAACAACAAAATCGCCTTCAATTTTGCAAATTTCCTTAAGAAGCGTAACAAAGTTTACTCCCTCAAGACCTTCGCCATAACTGTTCACATTTTGCCCAAGAAGTGTGATTTTTTTATAACCTTCCTTTATTACTTGTTTTGCTTCCTGAACAATGTCTTTAAGTGGTCTACTTCTTTCCCTGCCCCTAACATATGGCACAATGCAATAGGTGCAAAAATTGTTGCAACCCTGCATAATGTTTATCCAAGCATTTTCGCCACTTGTGCGATATTTGGGCAAGTCTTCCCCCAAGAGATTAAAGTCTTCGCTGTGGCGTAAAATATGCTTGCCTTGGTAAGAATTTAAAAACTCTTCAAAAAGATATAAATTTGATGTGCCAAAAATAATATCCACAAATGGAAAAGTTTTGTAGATATACTCTGCGTTATCCTTAACCTGAGTCATACACCCACAAACTGCAATAATTTTGTTTGGATTTTCTTTCTTAAGGCGTTTTAGTGCACCAATATTGCCAAATGCCCTATCTTCTGCACCTGCCCTTATTGCACAAGTGTTAAAAACAATGACATCTGCGTTTTCAAGGGTTGATGCTTCTTGATAACCAAGGTTTTGAAGCACTCCAGCAATTTTTTCACTTTCATGAACATTTAGTTGACAACCATAAGTTGTAATAAAGTAAGATTTTTTCATAAGCACATATTAGCATAATTTGTCAAAAAAATCTAGTAGGTAAGCATAAAATTATACCATTTATACCATAATAATTTTGATGAAAAGGTATATTTCAACCACTTTTAAAGTTTTAATAATTCTTTTTTTGATTGGCGTAATGCTTTTTGGTGGCATTATGATTTACTCTTTAACTGTTTCAAGGGTGCCACTTGATATATCAAAAATCACCGATACTTCTCTTGAAATTAAAGTTTTTGGACAAGAAGGTCTAAAACTTGATGAGTTTAACGCATTCAACAGCCCTCGTGCAAGTTTTGACAAAATCCCACCACATGTAGTAAATGCATTTATATCTATTGAAGACAAAAAATTTTTCAGCCATAGAGGCATCAATGTGCCAAGAATGTTTAAAGCATTTCTTAATAACCTAAAGTCTATGTCGCTAAAAGAAGGTGCTTCAACAATTACGCAACAACTGATTAAAAACACACATCTTTCTTTTGAAAAAAATTTGCCAAGAAAATTTAACGAGATTGTGCTTTCATTAAACCTAGAGCACCAAATGAGCAAAGAGGATATCCTAGAAAACTATCTCAATGTTATATACTTTGGCAGTGGCTCCTATGGCATTGAAAGTGCAAGTCAGCATTACTTTTCAAAACCCGTTCAACAACTTTCTGTGGCAGAAGGTGCACTTCTTGCAGGGATCATCAAGTCTCCAAACAAATATTCGCCTATTTCAAGGCCTAAACAGGCAAAAGAAAGAAGAAATATGGTGCTTTTTGAAATGAAAAAAGATGGATATATCTCTCAAAAAGAATTTCATGACCTTGCCCAAACTGACCTAAACCTTACGCTTTCAACCAGCAAAAAAAACAAACTGAACTCCTACTCGCAAAGTGCCATTGATGAAGCAACAGAACTACTTAATATGACCGAACGCCAACTTGCAATCTCTGGTTATAAAATCTACACTTATCAAGACCTTGACAAGCAAATGAAACTCAATAGTCTCCTTTCAAAAACAAAATTTGACAGCGATTATGCAGTTATTGATATAGATTCAAAATCTGGTGGTGTTTTGGCATATAACGGCGAAAGCAGTTACAAAATCCTAAAGCATCCACGCCAAATTGGCTCTCTTGCCAAACCCATTTTGGTTTACGGGCCTGCAATCAACGAAAATATCATCTCGCCTGCTTCACTTATTCTTGATGAACCATTGACAATCGGTTCATACTCTCCACAAAATGTTTCTGGCACTTACCAAGGTTATGTTTCAGCAAGGCAGGCACTTTCAAAATCGCTTAATATCCCAGCAGTAAAAACTGCTTCATATGTTGGATTAGATAAAATATCATCATACGCAAAAAAAATGGACCTTAAACTATCAAACAAAGATTATTCATACTCTTTGGCACTTGGTGGACTTACCTACGGATTTTCAGTTAAAGACACTTTTGGTGCATACACAGCCTTTGCAAATGCTGGAGAGTTTTCAAAACCAAGGTTTGTAAAATACATAACAAACGCAAGTGGCGATATTGTCTATAAAAACCCCGAAACCAAACAAAGAGTGTTTAGGGAAGACTCTGCATACCTTGTAACAGACATTCTTAAAACCTGTGCCAAAAGTGGCACAGCAAGAAAACTTGGGGATTTAAATTTTGATGTTGCCGCAAAAACTGGCACTGTTGGTAATGTAAAGGGCAACCTTGATGCCTACAGCGTGGCATACACCACAGAAGACATTGTTGGCGTTTGGATGGGAAACATGGACAATAAGTACATTAAAACAGCAGGTGGCAATCAGCCCACTGCCCTTGCAAAAGAATACCTTAAAAAGATTTATGCCACTTCTTGCCCCACAAACTTTGAAATGCCATCATCAGTTGAGAAAGTTGCAATCAACCAGTTTGAACTTGATACAAACCACAAACTTGTCCGTGCAAATAGCCTTACATCTCCTCTTGACACAACCTATGAACTGTTTTCAAGGTTTAATTTGCCCAAAACTGTTGACTACTCATACTTTTTGGCACCACCAAGCCTTGTTGGCTATGTTGAAAATCAAACTGCCGTTTTAAAATTTACTGCCAAAGCAAACTGCCTTTACAAGCTTTACAAAAAAACAGCAAATCAAACAACGCTTGTAAAAACAATTTCTTCTCAAACTGGGAGCCAAGAAATTTTTGACCCACTTGTTTTAAAACAAAAAACGGAGTATTTTTTGGAAGAAGAAAACCCTAGCACTAAAACCACGCAAAAAAGCGATTCAGTAATACTTATTAACAACCAATCCACTCCAAAGCCCAAGTGGTATATATAATAAAAAACACTACATATGTAGTGTTTTTTATTATTTATTCATTAAGCGTTTACGAATTTCGTCTTCCAAAATATCGTAAAGTTCTGGGTGCTCTTTCAGGTACTTCTTTACATTTTCTTTGCCTTGACCAATCTTTTCTCCCTCAAACGCAAACCATGAACCTGTTTTTTGAATAAGGCCATATTCAACTGCCAAATCCAAAATTGTGCCTGCCTTAGAAATGCCTTCGCCAAACATGATGTCAAACTCTGCAGTTCTAAAAGGTGGTGCAAGTTTGTTTTTTACAACCTTGATGCGTGTGTGGTTGCCAACAACTTCCGATCCATCTTTTATTGCCTCCACCCTTCTTACATCAAGGCGAATTGAAGAGTAAAACTTAAGTGCCTTGCCACCAGCAGTGGTTTCTGGATTGCCATAAAGCACACCAATTTTTTCACGAAGTTGGTTAATGAAAATCACGCAACATTTGTTTTTGTTTGCAACTGCAGTAAGTTTTCTTAGTGCCTGACTCATAAGCCTTGCTTGAAGACCAACACGGTTGTCGCCCATATCACCTTCAATTTCTGCCCTTGGGGTAAGTGCTGCAACGCTGTCTACGATCACAATGTCAACTGCACCATTTTTGATAAGTTTTTCACAAATGTCAAGTGCCTGTTCACCATCATCAGGCTGTGCAACATAAAGGTTTTCAACATCCACCCCAAGTTTTTTTGCATAAACAGGGTCAAGTGCGTGCTCTGCATCAATAAATGCAGCAACGCCACCCATTTTTTGACACTCTGCCACAGCATGAAGTGCAACCGTTGTTTTGCCACTGCTTTCTGGGCCATAAATTTCAACAATCCTGCCCCTTGGCATGCCACCAATGCCAAGTGCATAATCAAGTGTTAAACACCCACTTGGAAACACTTCAACAGGCTGAATTTCTGCACTGCCAAGTTTCATAATGCTGCCTTTGCCAAATTGTTTTTCAATTTCTTGAAGTGCAAGTTCAAGGTTTTTCTTTCTATCTTCTTCAACAATCATTTGTTTTCCCCCTAAAAGTAACCTAACTATATATATAACATATACAATAAAAAAAATCAAGATATAATTTTTTATCTTAATTTTTCTATGATATTTTATTCTTTTGGTTCTGGTTTATTATCCTTAAACACACCCCAGTTTTTAACAAAATAGTTGATTCCACTTAGGATTGTTAAAAGTGTTGCAAGGCCTATTAAAACATAGCAAATTATGCCAAATATATGCAAAAATCCTGCACTTACCAACCCTTCTACTGCAAAAAATGCATAAAGCATAAATGCTGGAAGCGCAATGTCTTGTACAAGTGCCTTGTACTTGCCAAACTTGTCAGCCGCAACCACCAAGCCTTTGTTAACTGCCACTTGGCGAAGAAATGTTACTGCAAACTCTCTGCAAAGGATAATGATTGCAACAATCGCCCCCCAAGGTCCAGCGATTGTGCCATCAGCAACAACAAGCACAAGTGCAACGGTGATTAAAAGTTTATCAGCAATGGTATCTAAAAATTTGCCAAGGTCAGTTACTTGCCCAGTTTTTCTTGCAAGACGCCCATCAATAAAGTCTGTTATTGCAGCCGCAGCAAACAGAAAAACGGCAATAAATTTGCCCCAAGGAATAAAGTCTGCAAGATAGAAAAAAGCAATAAATGGTAGTAAGAATATTCTTATTGTTGTTATTTGATTTGGTGTCATAAAATTTCCCCCTTAAATCCAAATTCATTTAATTCTACAAGTTTTGCCTTGTAGATTTTACCAATTTCAAGTTGACAGTTTTCTGAAAAATCAAAAGTAACTTTAAGGTCTATATCTGGCGAAGCATTTTTTTCATGTCCCCAAAACAGTTCCATTTCGCCGTCATATCCATCAATCATCACTTCAACTTCTTCATCAAGCCTTTTTGCATTGATATGATTTAAAACAATGTTTTGAAGAGTCTCAATTTTCTTAAGACGCTTTCTTTTCACAAAACCCCAAACTTGTTTTGGCATATAAAAAGCCTTGGTTTTTTCTTCTTTAGAAAACTCAAAAAAACTTGCGTAGCGTATATTTCCATCTGCAATAAAGTCAAAAAGTTTTTGAAAGGCTTGTTTTGTTTCCCCCGGAAAGCCCACAATAAATGTGCTTCTTAGCACAATTTCAGGAAAGTTATTACGGATAAGTTTTACAAGTTTTCTTGTTTCATCTTCATCGGTTTTTCGGTTCATGTCTTTTAAGATTTTGTTGTCAATGTGTTGGAGTGGCATATCAAGGTATTTACACATCTTTGGATGCGTTGCAATAAAATCTAAAAGTTCAATGCTTACCCACTCGGGATAGATGTACTGAAGTTTTATCCACTCAAGATTTTTAATTTTTACAAGCGAATTTAATAGTTTTAAC
>JAFQUU010000003.1 GCA_017408305.1 Clostridia bacterium
AGTGGAACAAGCAAAATGACGTAAAAACGTTTGGCAATCTTGTTGTAGGGCTTGATAACTTGTTGTTTGAATGTGTATATTGCAATGGCAAAATGACTGTAGAAAACGATATGCTTGTGTGCAACAAATGTGGTAAACAATGGAGTGTTGATGAGTATTATCGACTTCACAATGCAAACAACGAGCTTTCAATAGCGCAATGGTTTGACAATCAACGCAAAAACATACATAAAAAATTAAAGTCAGAGGAATTTTGTCTGCAATCTCACGTAAAAGTGCAATGGTTAGATGGTTTCAAGGGGTTTAAACAAGTGGGTCATGGCATTTTTACACAAGGTGTGCACGGTGTGACCTTCAATGGTGTTATCAATGGGGTGCAAACAGACCTGACCTTTGAGTCTAAAAAACACTGGTCTGTGCCTGTCGGCAACAATTTTGTAGAGTTGAGTCAACAAGGCAACACCTATCGCTTTTTGTTTGCCGAAGGTGGCATTTCAATAAAAAGTGCCGTTGCTATTGAAGAAGCATATAAAATTTGTAAAAATAATTAAAAAATAAAACTGAATGTAAAAATAAAACTGCTGTCAAAAAATGCGAAATTTGCATTATGACGGCATTTTTTGTTATATGCACGAATGAGCATATCTGCAATTTATTTTCGACAAAAGGGGAGGTGTTTTGACAAAACCTTTTGTCATTTTTTATTTTGTGGTTATTTTTTTGTTTTCGACAAACTTTTTGTGTCTTTGTTTGCATTTTTTTGTTTTATTTTTGATTTTAAAAACGAGTTATTCTATTAAATGGTTGACTTTTTATAAAGATACTTTACCATAAAAGCCTTCTCCTTTTGATCAAGGAGAAGGTGTCCGATGAATATCGGACGGATGAGGTTGGATTCGTTTATATTTTCAACCTCATCACCTGCTACCGCAGGAGCTTCCCCTTACAAAGGGGAAGCCTTTTTTGTTTATCAGCAAAATAAAAAGACGGTGGAAAATCACCCGAAAGGAGTTTTGACGCTCTTGCAAGCAATCGCTACAAAAATAAAAAGACGGTGGTTTTCCACCGTCTTTTGTTTGGGTGTTTTTGACGCAAACCCAGGTGTTTGTTATAAAAACAAAAGGTGGCAGTTGCCTGCCCCTTTATGTGGGACTTTTTGACGCAAACCCAGGTGTTTGCTATAAAAATAAAAAGACGGTGGTTTCCCACCGTCTTTTGTAATATTTTTTAGGAATTAGTCTTTGTTAGCCAAAGATTTGTAAGTTTCGAGACGAGCTTTTGCGTCAGCTTCGTTCTTAGCAAACATAGCTTCAACAGCTTCGGCACTTCTTACTCTTGCCAATGATTTATAACGTGTTTGTTTACGGATAAATTCTTGGTAACCTTCGTATTTAGGTTCTTTGCTATCAAGAGTGAATGGATTCTTACCTTGTTCTGCGAGATCAGGGTTGAATCTGTAAAGTTGCCAGTAACCACATTCAACAGCTTTCTTGATTTCTTCTTGAGATTTAGTCATGTTGATACCGTGGTTGATACATGGAGCGTAAGCGATGATGAGTGATGGTCCTTTGTAAGCTTCTGCTTCTTGCATTGCTTTAAGGAGTTGGTTAGGGTTAGCGCCCATACCTACTTGAGCAACGTAAACGTAACCATAGCTCATAGCCATCATACCGAGGTCTTTCTTCTTAACGTTTTTACCTGCAGCAGCGAGTTTTGCAACAGCGCCTGTAGGGCTTGATTTAGAAGCTTGACCACCAGTGTTAGAGTAAACTTCTGTGTCGAGTACGAGAACGTTTACGTCTTCGCCAGATGCGAGAACGTGGTCGAGACCGCCGTAACCGATATCGTATGCCCAACCGTCACCACCGAAGATCCAGATAGATTTTTTAACGAGTTGGTCTTTAGCAGCTTTGATTTCTTCCAATGCAGCTTTGTCTGCAGCAGCAGCGATAGCTTCGTCGATAGCAGCAACAACTTTCTTAGATGCAGCTTTTGAGCCTTCGCCGTTATCAAAGTTGTCAAGCCATTCTTGTGCAGCAGCAGCAAATGCTTCTGTTGTGCCGTCAGCAAGAACTTTGTTCATCAATTCTTTGATGCGGTTTCTTCTTTGACCTACAGCAAGGTTATAACCATAACCAAATTCTGCGTTGTCTTCGAACAAGCTGTTTG
>JAFQUU010000010.1 GCA_017408305.1 Clostridia bacterium
AATATTCCAACGGTGTTTACTTTCCACACTGCGTTTAAGGAAGACTTTGAACGCATCTTAAAACTCAAGTGGCAACAAAACTTTATGATGAATTACATCATGAAAACCATAAACACTGCAGACTATGTTTTGTCGGTAAGTAATGGTGCGGCAGAGGTGCTTAAAAGTTATGGTTACCAAAAACCTATTAGGGTAATCCGTAATGGCACAGATTTTGTTTATCCAGATAACGCCGAAGAACTTAAATCACAAATCAACCAGCAGTATGGGTTAAAAGAAGATGACCTTGTGTTTTTGTCGGCTGGGCGTGTGGTGCAAAACAAACGACTTGATGTTTTGGTTGATGCCATGAAAATCTTGAAGGACAAGGGCATTAAATTCAAATTTTTTGTTGTTGGCGATGGCGTGTATAGGGAAGAACTTATGGCAAAAACCACAGCCCTAGGGCTTGATGGCTGTGTGATTTTCACTGGTCGCCTGCCTGTGCGAAGCGATATGGTGCCATATTATCTTCGTGCAAACTTATTTTTGTTTCCAAGCACTTTTGATACTGCAAGCCTTGTGCCACTTGAGGCAGGTGCCATGAAGGTGCCAACTATGCTGACTGAAGGTGCACCAACTGCAGAGATTGTGGTTGATAACCAAAACGGTTATGTGGCTGGACAAACTGCAGAAGACTGGGCAAAACGCATAGAAGAAGTAATTTCTGACAGAAATGCACTTGAAAGTATGCGTGAAGTATGCTATAAAGAGGTATACAAAACATGGAAAGATGTTGTTGATGAGGTTTACGCTTTTTATCAAGACATTTTGAAAAACAAAAAATAAGGAAGAAATGGAAAAAGAAACAATAGATGTTTTGGTGCCTGTGTATAACAGTGCCCCGTATTTGGAAAAGTGCCTGACAAGCATCTTGACGCAAACCTACAAGAACATTAGGGTTGTGATTGTAGATGACGCTTCAACTGACGGGTCTGGCGAGATTATCAAAAAACTGCAAGACAAGTTTTCAAACATAGAGTATTATGTGCGTGTTGGCGACAAAGGCATTTCAAAGGCAAGAAATTTTTTGCTTGAAAAAATCACTTCAAAATATTTTACTTTTTTTGACAGTGATGACTACGCCGAGCCAACCTACCTTGAAACAATGTACAACTTGATGAAAGCCTACAATGTAGACATGGCACTTTGTGGAAGAATTAGGCACAGCGAGTTTAAAGACGTAAATGCTGAAAAATATAATAAAAACCCTTCAGTTATTCTTATGAACCAAGAAGAAGTAATCGCTGAAATGTTTTCTTACAGACTTTTTGATGGCACTGTGTATTGCAAACTTTTTAAAACCAGCCTTTTGGGTAATGCCAAATTTGATGAAAAATACTTTTATGGCGAAGACCTTGATTTTTGCTTTAAGGTTATGCAAAATTGTAAAACATTTGCACTGTCAACTGAAAAGTTATACCATTATTTGGTAAGGAAAGGCAGTATCGTAACCAGTAAATTTAGCGAAAAAAAACTTACTCTTATAGATTGCTATAACAATATTGTCGAAAAGGTTAAGGATAATCCTACGCTTGAAATTTGTGTAAGGTCTATGCAAGGGCTTATTGCTGTTGAACTTTTGTATTACACTTTCCGTGATAAATATAAGGACAAAACTGTAAAAACACAGTTAAAAACTTTAATAAAACAAAGTTTGCCATACA
>JAFQUU010000011.1 GCA_017408305.1 Clostridia bacterium
TGCAAACACCCTTATTGTTGTTGATGCAGACCATTTGGGGCTTTCACAGGCATATCAAATAAAAGGCAGGATTGGCAGAAGCGATAAAGTTGCGTATGCATACTTTTTGATTAAAGAAAACAAACAAATCTCAGAAAACGCCTACAAACGCCTGTCTGCACTTATGGAAAACACTTCGCTTGGCAGTGGCATAAAAATTGCTATGGCAGACCTAGACATTAGGGGTGCTGGCAACATTTTGGGCAAAGAACAAAGTGGCAATATGGTTAAGGTTGGCTATGACCTTTACTACAAACTTCTTGGCATTGCCCTTAAGGAACTCAAAGGCGAAAAACAGCAGGCTTTAAAAGATGTAAGGCTTGATATTATGATTTCTGCACTTGTGCCAGAAAGTTTTGTGCCAAACGAAGACGAACGCCTTAAAATGATTGCAGAAATTTCAGTGCTTAGCGAAGAAAATGCTTTAAATGATTACCTAAAAACCCTTAAAGAAACCCATGGCTTTGTGCCAGATGAGGTTGAAAACCTTGCAAAAATTTCGCTTCTTAAAAACCTTGCACAAAAATGTGAGGCAAGGCAGGTAAGCGTTACAGAAAATGGCTATAAAATTTATTTTTATAACATTAGCGATATAATTTTTGAAAACAAGGCAACAATTCAAGAGAATATAAACAAGGTTTTAAATGTTTTTAAACAGCAAATATCCCAAAATAGTTGATTTTTGCGTTTGGGTGTTGTAAAATTATATGCAAACTTATTAGGAGAAATAATGAAAAAAAGACTACCCCTTTTGCTTGTGGCTGTTTTTGCCCTTTCGGTTGTGCTTAGTGGCTGTAATTTGTTTACTATGGACAAAAACGCATATTATAACCAAATTGTTGCAAGCGTTACAGTGCCAGAAGATGATGACAAAAAAACAACCATCACCGTAAATAAAGAAGAACTTATGCAGGCTTACAATCGCTATTATCAATCTTTAAGCCAAAACGGTTATTCTGGACAAGCACTTATTGATTATTTGGTTGACCTGCTTGTTGACCAAAAGATTGTGATTAACGAAGTTACAAAACTTATCGAATCAAATCAAATCACTCTTACAAACAACGACAAAAACGAAATTTGGACTTCAACCTATGAAAATATGGAAGGTCTTTTAAAAGACTATGAAAATGGCGTTTTGGAAGACTGGGATTTGCCAGAAGCAGGTTCACCAAGTGATGAAGAAACTCAAGACCAAGGCTTTACACCTTATGAAAAAACTGCAGAGATTGTAAATGTTGGTGGCGAATGGAAAATTAAACTTCTTGAAGCACAAAACAATGAACAAAAACCACTTGTTTATAGCGAACAAGACGGCGTTGTGAAAACAGTAACCGAAAAACTTGATGAGTATGTTGAATCAAGTCAAGTTGCCACAGAAGCAAAAAAACGCTATATTGCAGACCTTAAAAACTATCAAAGTGGCAGAGGTATGACAACTGTAAACCAAAAAATTTGGGAAAATGAAGTTGAAAGGGTTTACAAGTCTGTCCTTGACAATAAATATCTTACTCTTTACACAGATTATCTTGAAACAGCATCTTCAGCAAATGGCGAAAAATATTCTGTGGTAGAAGTTAAAGATGTGTTTAAGTTCCTTGAAAGCAAAGTTAAAGCAAATTACACAAAATACACAACAAGTCCAAGCACATTTAATGACGATATTTTGAAAAGCCGTTCAGAAGTTTATTATGTAATGGATAATGAAGACCTTGGCGAATACTTCTATGTTTCTCATATTCTTGTGAAATTTGCAGATGGTCTTTTCACTCAACTTGATAACTATCTTAACAGTGGTGTGATTGACCAAGCAACCTACGACAATATGCGTGAAAACCTTATTGCAAACACAAATGTAAAATCTTATGGCGAAGAAGTTGAAGGCTACAAAGTTGGGCAGTTCTACAATGTGTTTAAAGAAGCAATGGACAATGCACAAAGCGTGCAAGAAAAAATGGATGTCTTTAACCAGTTTATGTACGAATATAACGAAGACACAGGCAATAAAAACCAAGACTATGACTATGTAATCGGCACCAAAAACAGCCAAATGGTTGAAAGTTTTAACGAAGCAGCACGCGAACTTTATGACAACGGTAATGGCCAAATAGGCTCAATCTCTGGTATGGTTGAATCTGAATATGGTATCCATATTTTGGTTTATCTTGGTCCTGTTGAAAACTGGTTTGATGTTGATGATATAAACACATTTAGTCTTACAAGTCAAACAGCAGAAGATTTGGAAGCAAATATCAACTATATCACCGAAACAAAACTTTCAAACCTTAACACAAAAACAATCTTTGATTATGTGTTTACAAAACTTTCAACAAGTAATGTTTCAATTTTGGAAGTTTTAAACCTTAACTCACTTAAGCATGATGTTGGCATTACAAAATATCCAAATGCATATAAAGACTTGTACTAAAAATACAAATTTAATGAGTATTCAAAATAATCTTTGACATACTCATTTTTTTTTGTTATAGTAGGTATATAAAATGAAGAATTTCACAAGGCCTGTTATATACAAAAAAAATAAACTTCTTAAGATGTATAGTGGAATCACCCAAAAGGGTGTTTCCATACTTTATCTATACATAAGGCCCAAAAATTTTACAAAAGAGATGGACGAAAACGAACAAGCAGTTGCAAAACAAAAGTCCAAAAAGAGTCGAAATATTAATTTAATTTTTTTCCTAGTAAACATTGGCGTGATTGCTGGAATTTTGATTTCGCAAATCTCCCAGCAAGAAGATATGTCATTTTCGGCACTCATCAATTCAACATTTTCACCAGCAATCTTGCTTTGTGCATTGTTTGTTTGGTTTGTAACACAAATAAATGATGCATATCGTGTCAATCTCTTAGTCAAGCGTTCTTCGGGGCGTTCAAGGCCTTTTTTAAGTTTTAAAACAAACGCCATCGGCAGATATTATGATGCAATAACCCCTATGTCAACAGGTGGTCAACCTTTTCAGGTGTTCTACCTTAAAAACAGGGGCATAAATGTCGCTGCAGCAATCTCTGTGCCAATGGGCAAGTATGTTATCAATCAAATTTGCTTAAGTTTTGTTTGGACTGTATGTCTCATTTTTGCCCTTGCATCACCAACAGGGTTGACAACCGTTCTTTGTGTTGTAGGTTGGGCAATAAACTCTCTTTTGATGGTGGCAATCATTGTATTGTCTGTAAATCAGCGTGTCGGCAACAAAATTGTTGTTGGCGTCATGAAACTTCTTCAAAAAATGAAGATAATCAAAAACTATGAGAAAAGTTACAATCAAGTTATTAAAGTTGTAACAGACTTCCAAGTTACAATCAAAAACTTTGCAAAAGATGGCTGGACTTTCTTTAAACTTATCTTATCAAACATGATAAGCATGATATTAAGTTATAGCATGGCATTCTTGGTTTACTGCATGATGATCGGGTATTTTGACTTTTCTATGTGGTGGCAAATGTTTTTGCTTTCTGTTATGATTGATATGGCAGCAAGTTTTATTCCATTTCCAGGTGGCACGGGTGTTACAGAACTTTCATTTACAGCACTTTTTGCTGGCTTAATTTCACCTGCGTCAATGCTTACATGGGCACTTATTTTCTGGAGGGTTTTGACATATTACATACTCCTTATCCAAGGCATCGTTGTTATGGCGTATGACAACGCAATTGGCAATCGTAAATACCTTTGGCTTAAAAAGAAGTGGGAACTTGAGGCTGAAAGCATAAGTTTTGCTCAATACAAACTGCATGAATACACTGTTGAAAAAAAGAAAAAATCGGGGCAAATATTTTAAAAACCTTTTTAAACAAAGGTTTTTTTTATGCATAAGTTGATGCAATTTGTCAAAAATACTTTTATGGAAGCAAGAAAAAGCAAGGCTAAAATCAAAGAGAGTTGGTATATATTTTCTATTGTAATGCTGTCTGCGTTGCTTCTTTTAAGTCTATGGCTTTTTCTGCAAAACCCTTTTATTACAAACAAGCCTGTTTCAAGTGGACTTGTTCCTGTTGGCACGCCCATAAACATCAGTGTTGAAGATAATGGTGCTCAAACCCAAGTGGTTTATATGAGTGGCTCGCTTCTTCCAAATTTTAGGGTCAATCAAGATGTGAACATAACCCTTAAGGCAACAGAAAGTCCTTGTGCTGTGCGTGCAAAAGTTTATATGTTTAATGAGCAAAACCAAATTGTGCCGATAAATCTTATTGTTGCAAGTCAATGGCAAAAGATGAGCGATGGTTATTATTATTCACAAGAAAATCTTTCTCCAAATTTGGTAATAGATTTTATGCAAGCATTTGAAGTGCCAAGCACAGAATATAATCTTAACGCAGAAAATATATACCCAATTTTGTTTTCCGTAGAAACTTTGCCAGTAACTTTTGATTACCAAAGTATTTGGAAAATGCAATAAATTTCTACAAAATAAAACAAAATTTTTTAAAAATAAAACAATTTTAATTAAAAATAAATTATTTTTTATATTTTTTTAAATTTATTTGTATTTTAATTTTTGTATAATAAAAAAAATTTTGTGAATAATTTTTAAATGAAAAAATTTTTTACTGTTGTTTTTTTGTGTTTTGTTTGTTTTGCTGCAAGTTTTAATAATATTTTTTTTACAAAACTGCTTGCCTTTGGTGGGTGTGAAGAGGTGAGTTTTTATTGCTCTCAAAAAAATCAAACTGAATTTGCAAATGAAATAAAAAACGGTGAAGGGTATATTTATTCTGTTGATGTCAGTGATGCAAAAAGCGATTATTCAAAACTTTTGGGGTGCTATGGTTTTTCTGCAAAGTTTGATATTTTGTTGTTTGATAAAATTATGGACACCATGCAAGTTGTTAAAACTGAAACCTTAGAAGGTGTTCAAAACTTTTATGGATATGTAAATGGGCTTACAATGTTTGATTTTATGGATAACAAGAAAGTCAATATTCAAGTTGCTTTAACTTCTAATGGTGTGATTGTTGGCAGTCCTCTTATTTTGGGTTCGTATTAAATCTTTGGCAAGGTTGATTGTCTTTGATTTTATTGGTTTTAAATAGGCAAATTATTTTTTTATAATATAAAAAATTGAAAAAAGCAATTTTTTATTAAAAAATATTTTTTTTAAATAAAAATGTTTAAAAAAAATAAATGTGGAAAAAATTGTGGCATAGGAGGAAGACCGATGGAAAAACAAAATAAATTTGCCACATGGATGAAAAAGTATGGCACATATCTAACTGCAGGGGTGCTTGTGTTTTGCCTTGCAGCAGTAGTGCTTGTAACGGGGCTGGTGAATTCTGCACAGAATGTGGAGAACAATGTAAACGACCCGTCTATTGAGGTAAATACAACACCACTAACTTTTTCAATGCCGATGACTAATGCAACCCTTATAAAAGACTTTTCTAGCGATGAACTTTATCTTAACAGTACGCTTGGAAGGTGGGAATATCATGATGGTATTGATCTTGTAAGCACTGACCTTAAGGTTTTTGCTGTTGCAGATGGCGAAGTTCTTGAAGTTTCAGAAAGTTCTTTAACCGGCACTACGGTTTTGGTTAAGCACTCTGACAGCCTTGTAAGTTTATATGCTTCTTTAAATCCAGAAGTTGAAGTTAAAGAAGGTGATAAGGTTAAGGCTGGCGAAGTGATTGGGACTGCTGATAATACTGCTGGTAATGAATCGGCTGATGGCGAGCATTTGCACTTTTCGTTGATTGAAAAAGGTCAAAAGATTGACCCAGCGAACTATCTTGAATTCGAAGTAAAATAATCTATTTAACTTTACATTGCCTCGAAAATGTGTTATAATGCCCTTGTTTTGGAGGAGATTATGACATTAGATAAGGTTAAAAAACTTGTTGCATCGCAACTTAGTGTTGCCGAAGAAAAAATAACGGAAGAATCAAGATTGATTGAAGATTTGGGTGCTGATTCTCTTGATATCATGGAAATGCTTATGGCTCTTGAAGATGAGTTTGGTATCAGTATTTCTGATGATGAAACAGCAAAAATGAAAACAATTGCAGGCGTTGTTGCTGTGATTGATTCAAAACTTTAATATCTTTTGTAAAAAAATGATGCGTTTTGCAGTTTGCAAAATGTGTCATTTTTTTTGTTTTCTCTGCATATATTGTTAAAAATTGTGGAGGAAAACTTGAATAATTTTTTGGCAAAAAGGGCAGTTCTTTTAGGAAGATATATTGTGGAAACTGGTCAAACCGTAAGGCAAACTGCTGGCTTTTATGGGCTTAGTAAAAGTACTGTTCATAACGATGTTTCTAACAGGCTAAAAAGTGTTGATTTTTACCTTTATAAAAGGGTAAAAATTGTGCTTGAAAAAAACTTTTTGGAAAAGCATATTAGGGGTGGTGAAACCACTAGAAAAAAATACTTAAAAAAATAGAAAAATAATCCAAGTAAAATTAAAATTTAAAACTGTTTTGGTGGATATTTTTCTGTTGATTATTTTTGATAAAATTGCAAAATTTAACAAAAATAAAATGTTTTTCAATAAAAATAAATATTTTTTTAATAATTGCTTAAAATTTTAAATAAAAGTAAGGGTTTTGTATATGATTTAATTTTGTAAAAAAATTGCCAAATTTTTGGCAAGATTTTTTTTGTTTTGCACAAGATAAAAATGGGTAAAAATTGCCCTGTTTTACACAAAGTTAGGGGTGTTTTTCTTTGACAGAAAACCCTATATTTTGTTATAATATAATTAGAAAAAAACAAAGGAAAAAACAAGTTGTTTTTAGGGTAAAAATTATGAAAAATTTTGCAAGAATCAAAGATGTTTTTTTAAGCGTAACTGTTGCTTTGGCTATGCTTTTTATTGGTGCGTTTTTAGTGGGCTGTGGCAACAAGTATGACGGCTTTAGTGTATCGGTTTCTCAAGACCGAGTTACGCTTGAAATTGTTGATGGGGTTTGCACGCCAAAAACTGTGGTTGCCACAGTTAAGGGCGACGAGAGCATAAGTCGGGAAGTTAGTGTAAGTTCTGATGCAAGTCAACTTAACCTTTCTACGCAGATGACCGACCAAGGCGAAACAGTAATCACAATTTCTGCAAGTGCTGTTTGTAGTGATGCCGTTGTTGTTGTGAAAACTTTGGAGGGAAATAAGACTGCCACATTTTTGGTTGATGTTGAAGTGCCTGTAAAAATGATTTCTGCAAAAAGTTCTCTGGAAAACTTTTTTGTGGTAAAGGGTCAGCAAAAAGCGTTAACGGTTTCTGATTTTGTAGAGTTTGAACCAAAAAACACAACCCAAAAAGATGTAAGTTTTGAACTTACAACAGAAACTGCCTATGCATCAATTTCAAATGGCGTGCTTTTTGTTTCAAATGACTATGCGTTTGATACAATTGGTATAAAAGCGACAAGTCCACATCTTTCTGCAAGTGAAGTGCTTTTAACACTTGATGTTTTACCAGAACTTAATGCAACCACTGTTTTGATGCAATCAATTACATATACAAATTCTGACCTTGCACCTGTGTTTCAGGCAGGAGAAGGTGCCACCCTTCCTAGCGTGATTGAACTTGCAAACAATCTTCCGGAAAAACAGGGCCTTGAGTTTGTGATGGATGTGAACTCGAAAAAAGCAATTACTGTTACTCCTTACATAAAAAGCACTCTTTCACAAAATTCTGGTGTGCTGAGTTTTGCAACGGGTCAAAAAACAGAAATTAGGGACAACCTTGGCACGCTTACTTCATCACAATGCAGGTTTACGCTTTCAAGCGAAAGTGCTGTTGGTGATGAAACAATTTACTTTGTTGTGAAATTTTTGGAATACAACTTTTCTTACACAACTCCTGAAATTAGGGTTGTTGTAAAAGATTCTGTAAACAAACTGAATATGTTTGTTGATGATGCTCTTTCAAATCAAACAGAGTTTACTGTTTATGACTATTATCAAGACAAAAAAGGCCTTAAACTTTCTTTCAAGGTGCTTCCAATCACGGTAAGTGAAGCAGAAAAGGTTTTGGTTCTTGAACTTGGAATCAATGGTACTGCGTACAAATACTATAACGATGAATCTGATTTGCCGATAAACGACCAGTTTGTTGATGGTAAGTATGAGTTCCATAGCGATGACAATGTGTATATTGCAGCAAGTTTCTTTAACGATTTGCCTGCACAAATCAAAATTTATGCAAAAGAAAACCCTGCAGTTAAGAAAGTCTTGAATATTGAGGCTGGTGCAGGAACAACAAGAATGGAGTTTGTAAATCCATCTGAAATTGTTGAAAATCCAAATGGTGCAAGTTTCTATTACTATAACTTGTCAAGCAACGAACAAATGTCTCAAGATATTAAATTTTCTTCAGACACAAGCGATATTACTGGTCTTACTCTTGAAGTAAGTGGAAATACAATCGCAGTTGACACAGTACCAGTTGCAAAAGAAGATTATTTCCACTTTGCAATCCATTCAATCAAAAACACTTCAGGCACAAGCATACTTACCCTTCGCCAAGCAAATGGTTTTGTGCTTCAGGCACATGTGAGGGTGATTTATGAACTTAAAAAAGATGAAGTAACATTTTCTGTGCCATCTCCACAAACCAACTCTGCTGTTGGGCTTATGGAAAGGCAAATTGGTGCAAACTTTGAGTTTAGGGTGGCAATAACATTTGGTAATAGTATTACGCTTACAAGAAGTGGCCTTGGAGTCAACGATGTTGCTTATAGATTTTCAGATGTGCTTTTGGAAGATACAGATAAAACTGATTACGAAAACTTCTTTACAAACACAAAAGATAAATTAAACACCTTAAAATTTAATGGCACAAGCCAAGTGCTTGACACAAGATTTTTGGCACTTGACCAATTAAAACCAAGGTCTGTTGGGCAAACTTGGGTGGAAGTAACTGTTAATGGGCAAAAACTGACTGAGAATATTGTAAATGGCGAAACAATACATTCACTTGTTGAAAGTAAAGAAATCTACTATTTCTTAGTTGAGGGGTATATTCCTGTTTCAAATCTTTCACTTTCAACTTATGGAATAACTCTTTACAGCCAAGAAAGTGTGGGTTACAGCGATTTTGATCAAACCACTGCAGAAGTTGAACTTAACTTTAGTGATGCAACATATCAAAACATTACTTGGCTTAATATGGCTGATGTATATCAGGTTTCAGGCAGAGATGTTTATGTTACAGAAACATCACAGGACAAAAGAAAAGTTACTATAACTGCACTTTCAACTTGGAAAAAAGTTGGCAATGCCACAGTGCTTGCAGATAGCACAGAGTTTGTGTTTACTGCACTTGTGAAAGAATTTAATAAAGAATATCGCCTTGCACTAAAACTTATAATCAAAAAAGCAGTGCAGGTTGAAAAAATTTTGGTTGAAAATGTAAACACTGAAACTGGCATATATATTCCACTTACTTACGATGGCAAAGACATCACAAGAAAAATAAGTGCAGTTGTGCAAATTGGCGAAAGTGGACAAATACCATTTAATACAAAACTTGTTTATGAGTTTTTGCCTTATATATCTAGTGAAGAAAGTTCTGTAAGTCTTGACCGTGACACTGGTCTTTTGACAATCTCTAAAGATGCAAGCCATGGCGACGCAGGAATAATCCGTATTGCACCAGCAGATAGATATAACAGGTTTAACCAATATGAAGCAGGAAATGAAGATGTTGCAGTATACCTTCAACTTGTTGTGGCAGATGGAAACTCAAGGGCAACATCATATAGAATAACTTCTCTTGCAGACATTCTTGACATTGCAAAAACCACTCAACAAATAAGCCATTATCATTACACACTTATGAACGATATTGTGATTAGAGAAATAGATTCGTTTACAACAAGTTTTGCAATTACAAACTTGTTTGAAGGTGGACTTTATGGATGCGTGGAAGGTGATGACAGAATTTCTGTAATCACAACTGAAAAAACACTGTTTGGTGTTTTAAGTGAAAAAGCAGTGATTGAGGACCTTGTGCTTTGTGGCGTGGTAAGTGGCACAGGATTTGTGGCAGATGAAAACTATGGCACAATTGAAAATGTTAAAATCGTAAGCCAAAGTCAAGAAACTCAACTTGCAAAATCAAGTGTATTAAGTGCTTACGCAAAACAAAACACAATTGGTGGCATTGTTGGTGTAAATGCAGGCTTGGTGTCAAACTCTAGTTTTGCTGGACAAATTGTTGGAAGCACCTTGTCAACACTTGAATATGTTGGTGGTATTGCTGGTGAAAACCGTGGCAAAATTGAAAACTGTGCAGTTGAATTTTGTGCATACTTTGAAAGTAACAATCCTTTTGCACCAACTCAAAACTATGACAAGTTTGATGTTGGCAGTGCAGTTGTTGGTGGCTTGGTTGGCAAACTGAGTGATGGACAAGTGCTGAAAAGTTATGTTTATTCTTATGTGCCAATTTCAAAAGCACAAGAACTAATTATAAGTTTATCACCAAAGAAAGGTGTGCTTTTCGGTGAGGTTGTTGGTGGCTTGGCTGATGAGTGCTTTGGAAGTCTTCAAAACCATCAAAACCTTTATGGCGAAATGGTGGGCGAAAATAAATTTATTAAAAATGCCTACATAAACTACAAAGAAACTGATGAAAGCATTGTTTATGGACAGTACTATAACAATTTTGAACTTATTGGTTACTATGGCGACCCAACAACTTTTAATGCACTTACAAATCAAGAAATTTGGGACAAAACCACAACACCTGCAAGTTTTGTAAATGTAAAAGCACCACAAGGTGTAAGTGAAATTTTAGAAGTTTTCAAAAATTCTGATACAGTGTTTAGTAGTGTAGTAAATAACGGCGTACAAGATGTTTCTACTGCAATGATGTTTATGTATAACACAGAAGAAAGTTTGACAAAGCAAGAACAAATTGTGTTAAATGCACTTAATTATTATACTTTTGAAGACTTGTTTAATGGCGAAGTTTATGGCATAAACGCCTTTACAAGCAATACAGGTGTAATCAAGGCTTCTGTAAACGGACTTACACTTGTTGGCACTGGTTTTGTTGAGGTTACATTCTATTCAAAATATAATGCAGATATTTCTAGAACTTACAGCATTTATGTTATAAATCCAATTTGTCAACCAGTGTTTGATATTGGCAGTACACAATTTTTGGATGGCTATATTTTAAATATCAAAACAACAGAAAGCCTTGGTTTTGCACTTTTCACAAACAATACAAAACTGTTGGATGCAAGACAAGTTGAATACAACATAACTCCATATGATGTTATGTTTGAAAACCCAGCAATTGTTGGAAGTGGCATGGGGCCATATTCTGTAAACACAGAAATGCTTTCTATTGGCAGAACAGATATTGCTTACAGCCTTCAAATTCAAGGCACAGGCTATGACAGCGAAATTAGTGCACTTTTGGGCGAAAAATATAAAGGTCAGTTTGCAATCAACCTCTATAAAGGTGCAGATGCCATAAAACTTTCAACCTCTGAAATTGTTATGGAGCCTTTTGATGAAAACCAAGTTGAAATCACAGTCTTTACTGATGTAAGTTTGGCAGAAGGCGAAAATATTGAAGTTGCACTTTTGGAAAACAAAGACTTTCCAAATGTGTTTGAAGACAATCTTGTTGAATGTATTGGTGTAACATACTTTGCTGATGCAAGCATGCAAACAGTGCTTGCTGATGAAGTTGGTGCAAAATATTTTGCTTATGTATTTAAAGTAAAACTTGTTGTAAAAGATGAATATAAAAGCCTAAGTTTTGGACAAGCAGAATTTGTGTTTAAAGTTTCAGCAGAAAGTTCAGTGGCAAATCATTCGCTTTATGGATTTGATATTGTTGAAACAACATTTACAGTAAAAATTATTGACCAAGAAATTTTGTCAGTAACAACAAACCACTTTGAAAGAACAAACAAATCTGTGCTTTTCAACGAAGAAACCCACAAAAACTTTGTGTTCTATGAATATGACACAAGTTCTTCAACCAATGTGATTTCTCCAGGGCAAGAAGGCCTTTTGAAATATGACATATATCCAAATTATGCAAGGTATGACTATATTGATGTAACATATTCAGTTTTAACAGAGTATGAAGCAAACATAATGTTCTATCTTCTAGAGCCATATAAAAACGGCAACACAAAAGGCTTTATAGAATCAAGCCTTTATGTGGAAAACCTTGAAAACGGCATAAGGATTTTCAATAACCAAGAAAACACTGAAGAAGCAATCACAACAATATATCTTGGCACTTATCTTCCAATTTCAACAAGTCAAGACGCAGTGTTTGAAATTTTGTTTACTGCAGTAAGTGGCAGTGCAAACACAAAACAATCAAGATACAACCTTGTTGTTGAATATCTTGAAGATGCCACTGTTCAGGTTGTGGACAATTTGGGACAGGTGCAAACTTCGCTTCCAAAAGGTACAACAGCAAACCTTTTAATCACACTTCCAAAAGAACAATCTTTGACACTTGATTATGTAAATATTTTGGGTGTAAAAAACACTCCAAATCCAGAAGGACTAATCACTCTTGCAAGAACACAAATCATTGAAGACGAACATTCTCTTACAAGAACATATCGCTATGCACTCAGCATTGGCAGTCAAGTTGAAATGCAAAACAACGCAAACTATGTTACAATCGAAGTTACTGTTTCTTGGATTGTAAATGGCAAAATGCAAAAACGCATTTCAACACACTCTCTTGGCATTGTGGACTTTAAAATTGAAAATGTAACGCTTTTAACAGACAAAGCAGATAAATCAACTTTCTATACCTATATTGGTGTGGAATCTAACTTGCAGTTTGACTTTAATGGCAATCAAAACCAAAGCACAAATGATTCATTTAATAAATTCTTAAATGATTTCTACTTTGAAAGCATTTCAGAAGTAAACAATTATGGCAATTATATAGTCAACTATGGCAAAAGTGGACAAAAAAGTTTTCTTGGCAACCTTTACTATCAAAATGGTTCAACTTACTATCCACTCTTAAACATTGATGGCAGTTATGAAGCAAATAACTACTTTAACTTTATAGAAAAAGATGGCACGATAATTTTAACGGGTAAACGCCAAGGCGAAGTTAATTTAAGGTTTAATATTGAAATTCAATATCCAAACCCAATTAAAACAACAATATATGAAATAAACTTTGACTTTACAGTTGTTGTTGTGCCGTTTAGCGATGAAGACTTGCCACTGATTATCGACAACCAAAATGCATTTTTGGATGCTCTTAATTCTGACACACCACAAGACTATATTTTGATGAGTGATATTTATCTTACAGATTACACACCACTTGCAACAAATTCAATTTTAAGTCTTGATGGGAACAACTACGCAATTCATATTATGAGTTATGAGACAGAAACCTTGACAAATGCATTAAATCTTGCTTTGTTTTCTGAAGTTGCAGAAACAACAACAATCAAAAACCTTACAGTCAACCTTTACAATCTTGGCACTGTGGTTGTAAACACAAATCAAGTTCAAGAAGTAAATTTTGCAGGTCTGGCTCTTGAAAACAATGGCATTATCTATAACTCAGGTGTAGCAGTTTACAAAAACTCAAACAACCATGTTTCAAACGCAGGCATAAACCTTGACTTTGGCGACTATGTTGGCCAAGGCATAAACACAAAAGTTGCAGGCTTTGTTTTGACAAACAACGGCTATATCACAAACTCAAGGGTTGGCGATGTTAAGTTTGAAAAAGTTGCAAGTGGCCTTGTGTTTGCAGAAGTATTTAACATAACTTCACAAGGTGCAATCAGTGGTTTTGTGCATACAAACGCTGGCACAATTGCAAGCAGTTACTTTGCAAACGGAACACTTACAAACACAAGTATTGGTGGTGCCCAAACAACAACAAGTGGTTTTGCAACATACAACTCAGGCACAATCACTGGCAGTTATGCAAAAGGCACAGGCGAAAAGGCCTTCAGTCTTACTGGCCAAGGCATCACAACTTCAAGCATTGGCGTTGGCTTTATTGCAACCAATAATGGCACAATTGAAGACTGCTATTCAAACATCCTTTTGGCAACAAAAGACGATCAAAGTTCAACAGGATATCAAGCAGGTAGGTTCTCAGCAGGGTTTGTATATCAAAACCAAGGCACAATTCAAAATGCGTTCACTGCCAGCAAGATTGAAAACGCAAAAACAACACAAATGTCTTTTGTTGGCGTTGATGATACCGGAAATATCCTTAACTCAGGTAAAATTTTGCATAGTTACTACTATAATGATGAAACATTGGAAGGCGATGCATATTCAACTGCAAATTCAAATATGAACATTGTGAGAATTTCTGAGCCAAACAACCCAGATAAGTTCTATGGTTTCAGTTTTGCAGACAGTGCAACAAGTTTTAATGGCGTTTGGTTTTCAAACTCTTATGGTATAGACCTTGTTTCGGCAAACCAAATTGCAGTTTCAAATCGCTATGTGGCAAACGAAAAACGCGATAGCATTACTGGCGAATTGATTTCTTACAATCTTCCATACACTGATGGATATAACTATGGCAGTGCAAAAAATCCAATAATTATTAGAAGTGCAGAAGAATTTAATCGTGCAAGTGGTGGTGATGACCTTCACGCTGGCACAGCAATTTCTGCGTACTATAACCTTGCAAACGGGCAAATGTATGGCAACTATAGAATTATTGCAAACATCAACCTGAAAGACCTTAACCCAGACAACACGCAGGCAGTAAGTTTAAGGTCAACACAAATGTCGCTCTATGGTGCAGTGATTGATGGCAATCAACTTACAATCTCAGGTGTTGATATCACAGCACAAACAGACAGTCTGCTTCAAAATTTTGGGCTTTTCAAGGAACTTTCAAATGGTGCAACCATCAAAAACCTGAAGGTTTCTCTTATTGCAGTAAGTGCAAAACAAGCAAGGTTTGTTGGTGCACTTGCAGGCACCGTTGACAACTCAAAAGTTATTGGCATAA
>JAFQUU010000012.1 GCA_017408305.1 Clostridia bacterium
GTGCCAGGGGTAATCACGGCAGAATCACTTCTTGAAGAAAGTTTTACGGGCGAAAACCTAGAATATCCACAGTACACACGCCCAAGGGTATTTAGGGGGCTTGAGGTGCCAGAAGTGCTTTTGTCTGGCAATCATGCAGAGATAAAAAAATGGCGAGAAAGCCACAGCAAAAAAATTTAAGGGAGGAAAAGGCATATGGTAATAAATTGGTTTCCAGGGCATATGACAAAAGCACTTCGCACAATGCAAAAGGAAATAAAAAACATTGATTGCGTGGTGTATGTTGTTGATGCAAGGGCACCGTTTGCGTGCCTAAATCCAGAATTTGACAAACTGATTGCTGGCAAGGCAACACTGGTTGCAGTGAACAAGATTGACCTTTGCGATAAGCAAAAACTTTTGCCTGTGCTTCCAAAACTTAAAAACCATTTTGGCGAAAATGCTGATATTATCACCCTTGACAGCACAACAAGTGGCTCAGGCAAAAAGATTTTTGAAAAGATTGAAAATCTTTGCAAGGATAAAATTCAAAAAAATCGATTAAAAGGCATTAACACATTTATTAGGGCAATGGTGATTGGTGTGCCAAATTGTGGCAAAAGCACACTTATCAACAACCTTTGTGGCAAGGCAAAAACGATTACTGGTGATAAGGCAGGCGTAACAAGGGGCAAACAGTGGGTGACAGTTTCAAAAAATGTGCAAATTATGGACACACCTGGCACGCTTTATCCAAACTTGGGCAATGAAAAAACAGCAAAGTATTTGGCGTATATCGGCAGTATAAAAAATGAGGTGCTTGATTTTTCGGAACTTGCACTTGAGTTTGTGCGTGATATTTCTTCTCAGTATCCTGAGGCCCTGCCAAATAGGTATGGAATAGAAGAAGTGCCGGAGGGGCTTGACAATTTTGAAATTGCTGGCGTTCTTGAACAAATTGCAGAGAACAGGCATTTTGTAACCAAGGGTGGCGAAGTTGACTATGAACGTGTTGCACTAACGGTGCTTGATGACTTTAAAAAAGCCCGCCTTGGCAAAATTACACTTTTATAGTTTCAGACAGCCGAAAAACCTCGCCATGCTGCGTTAACTGTAAAAGTCCCCAAAACAGTCATTTAGGTTCACTAAACTCCTGCTTTGTGGCCTTTTCCGAGCCTTGCCTTGCTGGTTTTTGGGCAGTCTAATGATACAGGTGTTAAATTATAAACAGGCCGTTGCCTGTTTTTTTGTTTTTGTAGCAAAGTTTTTTCTTGAAATATAGGCAAAAGTATGTTATAATATATTTATGAGATTAAATAAATTTTTGGCAACTTGTGGGGTTGCCTCAAGAAGAAAATGTGATGAAATTATCGCAAGTGGAAAGGTAAGCATCAATGGAAAGGCCGTAACAGAACTTGGGCTTGTGATAAACGAGAAAAAAGACAAGGTTGAGTACGAGGGAAAAATCCTTTCACTTCCAAAAGACTTTGTGTATATAAAATTAAATAAGCCAAAGGGCTTTATGTGCACTCAAAGTGATGACAGGCAAAGAAAAACAATTTTTGACCTTGTAAAAATTCCAAACGTTAGGCTTTTTAATGTTGGCAGGCTTGATTATGACACCGAAGGGCTAATTCTTCTAACCAATGATGGGGATTTTGCTGAAAAACTGATACACCCATCTTTTGAGATTGAAAAAGAATATTACTGCACAATCGAGGGGGAAATTAAGGAAAGTGAACTTGCAGTACTTAGAAAAGGCGTTGTAATAAATGGCGAAAGATTGCCAGGTGCAAGGGTAAAGGTTTTAAGTGTGGGCGAGGAACCTTCATCTAAACGCCATAAGGACGGAAAGACAAGAAAACGCACCAAACTTTCTGTTACAATCACGCAGGGGCTTAACAGGCAAATAAGGCGTAGTTTTGAGGCAATTGGCAAAGACATTATTCTTTTAAAACGCGTAAGGATTGGTGACATCAAACTTGGGGGCTTAAGTCGTGGACAGTTTAAAGAACTTACTGAAAAGGAGAAGTTATGTATAAATTCTTATATTATCTAACTTTTTTGTTTTGGAGGATTGTTTATCCTTGTAAGATTGTAAACAAAAAGCGTTGGGAGTGGAAGACTCCGATGGTTGTGGTGTCAAACCACCTTTCAAACCTAGACCCAATTTATATCAATGCATATATTTCAGAGCCTAAAAAATTTTTGGCGAAAAAAGAACTTTTTAAAAACAAGTTTGTTGGCAAAATCTTAAAAGTTGCAGGGGGCATTCCTATTGACAGGGGGCAAATTGATTTGTCGGCAATCAAGGCAAGTCTTGCAGCACTTAAAAATGGGCAAAAACTTGTAATTTTTCCTGAAGGCACAAGAAATAAGGAAGGAGAGGACCTTCAAGAACTTAAAAATGGTGCAGCAATGCTTGCAATCAAGGCAAAAGTGCCTGTTCTTCCACTTCACATTGAAAAGCGTGGAAAAGCTTTTAGAAGGAACAAAGTTTTTATCGGTCAGCCTTTTTCACTAGAAGAATTTCATGGGCAAAGGCTTGATACGCAAACTCTGGCAAAGGCAGGCAAAATTATTGAACAAAAACTTTTAGATTTAAAACAAAATCACGAGTAGACTGCAAATTACGCAAGCAAAAATTGTTTGCGTAATTTTTTGTAAAATAAAAAACTTAAAACTTATGCCAATTTTTTGTAGGAATGCAAACGCTTGAAGCATTGTTGCAATGCCCCCAAATGTGATTATGCCTGTGCAAATCACAGCAATTACATCTAGGGGAATATTAAGAGTTGAGATGTCTAGACACCCGTGTGTCATTTCAACAATGCCATTAAGAATTCCAACCAAAAAATTTTGGTCTACGCCAAAAAGCCCTGAAAAGATGCTTGCTATAAATTCAAAAATTTGGATTTGGTTTAAAAGTTCAATGACAACAAAAAACACTGACACAAATCCACCAATTAACAGGATTGACAAAATGCTGTCTGTCATGCTTGAGGCAAGCGAAAACTTTGGTTTTGTTTCAAGTTTATAACTATTTGGGATTTGACTTGACACCTTATAGTTTCTATACAAAATGCCATTTAAGATTGCCGAAAAAATGTGTGAAAAAAGCATAATTAGTCCCAGTGTTCTGGAGCAAAGCATACTGATGCCAACAGAACCATATATAAACATTGGGCCACTGTTTGAAGTGAAAGTGCACATTTTTATTGCATCGTTTTTGGTTATGTGGCCAGAAGAATATAGGTCTGACACAACCTTTGCACCAACGGGATAGCCACTTAAGATTGACACCATAAACGCATAGGCAGAAATTGGTGGTGCATTAAAGAGTTTTTTTGTAAATGTTATTTTGCTGGACAAAACGCTTAAGATGTCAAGGTCGGTTAAAAGTTTTGTGAAAAAAATCAGTGGAAAAAGTGTTGGCAATAAAATTTTTGCCCAAGTTTCCAGCCCCAAAGAAAATGCCGAAATATATCTTTGTGGGGAGGTGATTATGGCCAAAATAATGATAAATATTAGGATTGTTATAAAAAAATAAGTTTTTCTCATTAAAAAATTGACTTTACAAATTATATTCTTTATAATTTAAGTATTATGAATTTTAAGAAACAAATTTTTTCAATGGCACGCCAAGATGTGAAAACTTTGGTGTTCCCAGAGGCAAATTTTTCTGACAAAATTATGAGTGCTGTGAAAATCATCACACAAAAAGGCCTTGCAAAAGTGATTTTGATTGGTGATCAGAGTTCTCTTTTTGTTAAATATTCAAGTTTGGAAAGTTCTTTTCTTAAAATTGTAAACCCTGCAACAAGTGAACTTGGGTCAGAGGTTGCTGAAAAAATTTATGAGGTAAGAAAGCATAAGGGGTTGACAACTGAAGATGCCAAAACCCTTGCTTTAGACCCTTACTATTTTGCTGCTGCTCTTGTACTTTTAGATTACGCCGATGGAATGGTTTCAGGTAGCGAAAGCATAACTTCAAAAACATATCGCCCAGCACTTGAACTTATAAAAGGCAAAACCAATGAAAGTCTTCTTTCAAGTGCAATGATTTTCATCGGCAAAAATCCACTTGTTAAAAATCGCCCTATTCTTGTGTCAGACTGTGCACTTGTACGCCAGCCAACAGGTGGCCAACTTGTTGACATTGCCAAAAAGGGTGTGGACCTATGGAAAACACTTTTCTTTGAAGAACCAAGGGTTGCGTTTTTGTCTTATTCCACAAATGGCAGTGCAGAGGGTGACAGCGTTGTGAAGATGCGAAACGCCTGTAAACTTTTTCAAGTTGAATGCCCAGATGTTATTAGCGAGGGCGAAATTCAACTTGATGTTGCATTAAGCCCCAAAGTGCAAGCAAAAAAATTTCCTGAAAGCAAAATCAAGGGTGATGCAAACATTTTGATTGTGCCAGACATTGACAGTGGCAATATCCTTGCAAAGTCAATGCAAACAGTTGGTGGGCTTTTGTCTATTGGGCCAATAAGCCTTGGTTTTAAAAAACCTATTAGCGATGTCAGCCGTAGTGCAAGTGTTGAAGAAATTGTGCTTATTTCAGCACTGACAGCAATCCAAGCACAAGTGGAATAGCATTTTAAAAACAAGATTTTTGATACCACAAAAACTTTATTTACACGATAAATAAAAAAAGCCTTGACAAATTAAGACTTTATCGGTATAATGGCATAGTAAAATTTTGTTAAATGAATTTAGGAGGAAGAAATGGCAGTTCCAAAGGGAAAGGTTTCAAAAGCCAGAAAACATAAACGCAATTCAGCAAACTTTAAGGCTGCAGCCACAACACTTGTTGAATGCCCAAACTGCAAAGAGTTTAAAGAGCCACACAAGGTTTGTCCAAAATGTGGTTTCTATAAAGGCAAACAAATTGTTGAAACTGAAAAGAAACAAAAAGAACAAGCATAATTGCTTACAAACCACCAATTTGGTGGTTTTTTTATTGCTATTTTTTATACAAAAAAAACAGGCGTTTGCGCCTGCTTGAGTTAGAAACCCCGTTCTTGTAATCTTTTTATGGTCATTTCAGCAAGTGTTTCATATTTTGGAAGATATGGGCAGTGTTGTGGCTCGCCGGTTTCTTGATATCTATCCGCATAGTATTCTGCAAGTTTTGCAACGTTTTGATAATGTTTTTGGCACTTCTTTTCAAAACCTTTCCAGCGTTTGTGAGTAATATTAAAACGCTTCTCAGTAATTTCTATATTGTGATAGTCCTTCCAAATGCGAGAGCATAAAAGATTAGAAAATTTTTTTTCAGCATTAAAAATACCGGTGTTTGAACAAATTTTCTGCATATATGCATCTGCGGGGAAAAAAGTAACGTGGCACGGGATTGTATATTGATATCTAAATTTTAATGTTTCGTCAATACGGGGTAGTCCAAAACTAATTACTTTCCAATCTTTAGGTACGCTTTTAAATATATTGCCATCAAGGTCAATAAAATAGTGAAAGTCATGGTTAGAAAACATTATTTTTATGGTGCCTGGTTCATCTTTGTTATTTCCTGGAACATTTACCATAAATGCATCTAATAGATTGTGTGAGTATTCCTTAAACTTTGTCCATTGCTCCTTAAATTCTGGAAAGTGTTGGTAAGGATTAATGGGCAGACTTTTTTTTGTGGTTATAAGTTTTTTTATCA
>JAFQUU010000013.1 GCA_017408305.1 Clostridia bacterium
CTGCTTCTGTTATTTCAAAAAGTGGCATTTCACTTGGGCACCACCCTCTTGCCTCAAACTCTACACCATTTTCTTCAATACTTTTGCAAAGAAGAACAGGTTTTGGGTCTGTGTATACATTTGGGTTTGAAAGAATTGCATTTATTACAATCTCTTCAAGTTTTGAAATATCTGTTGAATGCGTAACTTTGAACTTATAAGAAAATCTGCGTTTTTCATAGTAAGTATTGTTCTCAATCGTGAAATTTACCATATTTTTGTTTGGGATAATGATTTTATGGTTGTCAAGCGTTTCAATCGTTGTGGTAAAAAAGTTGATTGACTTTACCCTGCCTGTAACGCCATCAATATGCACAAAGTCATTTTCTTTAAAAGGTTTTGTAACAATAAGCACAATTCCGTTCGTGATTGATTTTAAGGTGTCTTGAAGTGCAAGGGCGAGAGCAAGACCAGCCGCAGCGATTGCAGCCAAAAGTGCTGAAACTTGTATGCCAATGACCTGCAGAATAATCAGTAATAACGCCACATACAAAACAAATGTAATCGCATTCATAACATATTTTTGTATAAGTTTTGTAAGTGGGGTTTTTTGAAGAATTTTTCTTATCACAACTTTTAACACTCGAATAAGAAGATACCCCACCACAAACACGCCTATTACTTTTAAAAGCGTGATGCCACCTGAGGTTAAAACATCTAAAACTTTTGTCCAAATTGTATTCCAATCCATATTTTTCTCCTAAAAAAATCCCCTTGCTTTGAAGTCCCCTGCATGGCAGGGGCTTTAAAGGCTTTGGGCGTTTTGCCCAAAGCCTTTGCAAAACAACCGTTTTGCAAAAGCGAGGGGATTTACTATATTATGTTATATCTCTTGCTTTAAAGATAAGTTTTGAAAGTATATCAATCAAAATAATCATGCCAAACAGCACACCTATTGCAATAAATGCATTTGCACAAAGTGGCACTGCAAAACCAAGGAAACCACCAGCACCTGCACCACCCAAATATCCAAACAAGTTAAGGTATGCAAATGGTGTATACATAAACCAAGTTGCACCCATTGACAAAGCATTAAGGATTACTGAAGCAACAAAAACAATAACTGTCAAAAACATTGAAAGAATGCTTGAACGGAAAATTACTGCAAAGAGATTTGCAAGGCAAATAAAGAAGATTATGCCAAGCATCATTGTTACAAAGTAAATCGCTATTAAAATTGCTGGGTGCACCAAAAACGCTGTTGTTGCATTAAAGACAGCCAAAACCTGCCCTTCTCCAAACCCAAACAATGCGTAGCCGATTGCCAAACTTGCAACAAATGCAAAAAGTGCAAAGATAAATGTAAAGTTTATTGATGCCAAGGTTTTGCCAGCAACAATTTTAGCCTTTGAAATCGGCCTTGAGGCAATCATCTTCATTGTTCCGTTTTGGAAGTCCCCTGCCATAGATGACGCCATAAAGAATATTGCAAAAACAGTAAGTATTACTGACACAATTTGCATTGCATAAATTGCAAAATCAAACGCACTTGGGCCATAGCCACTTATGGTGTTAAAACCAAGCATTGACAAATAATTTGACTCAAACAATTGGTTATCAAGCACAAACTGCCCGGTCGTAATTTTTTCTGTCAACAGATATGCATTAAAACTTTCAAAACCGATGAAGTTTTTAAGATGTGCATCACTATAATCCCCTGCTTTTGCAAGCACCATACTGCTCTCAATCAGGCTTACTGAATTTTGGGTTGCAAGTTTATATTTAGTTGCAAGTGTATTGAACTCTGCAAGTTTATCTGTTGAATCTTCATCAGCATTTTCAGTTACAAACAACTGCATTTCATCATAAATCTCTTTTAGCACGCCATCAGCACTAAAAGCAACTGGGGTATAATATTTTTCTAAAATATCTTCAACTTTTTCTTGAGAAAATTCAATTTTGTTTGCTGAATTTATAACTGCAAGTGCCTCTGTTGGCAAGTAGTTAATTTTGATATTGTCTGCAAATTCAAGAAGTGCTTCTTGATTAAATTCATTAAGACTGTCAATAGTAGGGATTGCAAGATACAAATTTTTTGCATAGTCTTCAATCACGGCAAGATTTTCTGCAGAAATGTAAAAATCAATAGTTTGGGCATTTATTTGATTTTTGCAAATATCATACACACTTTCGCTTAAGGTTGAAATTTCTTGCACTTCTTCAATAAGAGCATTCCTGTTTTCATTGGTTTGAAGTGCTGAATAGTCCCAAAGTGCTGAATCAAAAGTTTGTTCACTGTCGCCATTATTATAAGTTAAACTATGATGTATTGCGTTAAGTTTTTCTTGGATTGAATTTTTTAGGCTTTCTTGACCAGAAAAATTCTCTAAATATGCTTTTGCATCGGCAAGACTTTCATCAAGTGATGTTTTTCCATCAGTGCTGGTTGTTGTTTTAAACTCTGAAAACGCCATTGCAACTGTTTGATTTACACCACCAAAACTTGTTGTTGGATTAACTTTTGTTTCTGGTGCATACAAAAATGTTGAAACAACAAGTGCAAGTGCCAAAACAAAAAGCATTAAGTAAACTGCAGGACGCAAGAATATTTTTTTTAGTTCTGCACGATTAAGTTTAAACATAATTTTCTCCTTTTATTTTATCTCACTGTTGGTGCCAACAATTTCAAGATACGCTTCTTCCAAAGAATAATCAACTTCCCCTGCACCAAAGATTGGGATTTTGCATTCTGTAAGATAAACAATAATTTCAGCAAGTTCTTTTGTGTTTGTGTCAAATAAAACTTTTGTTTTGGTTACGCCAACCTTTTTGTTAAAGCGTTCTTCAATCAGCATACCTGCATAGTTTGGTTTGTCTGTTTTAATGTAGTGAGAGCCGTGCTTGTTGCAGGCTTTTTTGATTTCATCAAGAGTACGGATTTCAGAAATCTTGCCGTTTTCGATAATGCAAATTGTGTCGCAAAGGCTTTCCATAATAGACAAAATGTGGCTTGAAATCATAATTGCAACGCCACGCTCTTTAGCAACCCTTTGCAAAAACATTTTGATTTCACGAATTCCGTTTGCATCAAGCCCATTTGTTGGTTCATCTAAAACCAAAAGTTTTGGGTTATGAAGAAGTGCCTGTGCAATGCCAAGACGCTGTTTCATGCCAAGTGAATAAGTTTTGACTTTGTCATGAATGCGTGCTTTAAGGCCAACAAGTTCTGCAATATCCAAAATTTGACCTTTTGTTACTTTTTGATTAAGACTGCCAAAAAACTTAAGGTTTTGATAGCCAGTAAGGTACGGATAAAACCTTGGGGTTTCAATCATAGAGCCAATTTTTTCAGTGCACTCCTTGTGATTTTTTGAAAGGCGTTTGCCCTCGATAAACACCTCTCCACCACTTTGTTTTGCAAGGCCGGTAATCATTTTCATGGTTGTTGATTTGCCTGCCCCGTTTGCACCCAAAAAGCCAAAAATCTCGCCTGCACGAATTGAAAAATTCAGGCCTTCCACTGCACGCCTACTGCCATAAAATTTTGATAGGTTTTTAACCCTTAATACTTCATTATTTCCCATATTCTCACTCTTCATCGAAATTAATTAAACTCTCATAAACTTGCTCATACACCAAATGTGCATTTTCTCGCCACTTTTTGCACGCCTCGATTGCTGTTTGCCTTGAAGATGTTGCAATTTTGATTTCAAACATTGGATAGTTGACATTATCAGAACGGATTCTCAGCACAAGCGAATATGTGCCATCGTTGTTTTTAAAGTAATCTGCAACATATTCTTGTGATTTTTTAAAGTGCATTCTGTTGTTTTTGATATAGTCAATGATTTGATTGCGAAGTTCAAACGAAATTTTGTTGTAAAAGTGTGCAAGGCAACTTTGCCCTTCCATAGAGATTGTGTAGCGTTCTTCATTGTCTTGCGTGTTTGTTACATAAACAAAGTTTGCGTCCAAAAGTTGAAAAAGTGCATCTTTACACTTCATATAGTTAAGCCACGAGTTTTGGTTTGTGCAAATGTCTATGATAGAACTTTCGCTTAGTGGCATTTCCATTTTTTCCATTACAAACAGTAATATAAGTTTGCTTACGATTGAGTCTTCAAATTCCATAGTAAGAATATAGCATTTTTTTTTAAAATTGTAAAGATATGTTGAGAAAATTTTAAGAATATTGTCAAAATTATTTTTATTTAAAGGGTTTTTTGTGCTATACTTATGCTAAAGGTATGTGCAAAAATTAGGCACAAGAGGAGGATTTATGACAAATTCTTTAGAAGAATACGCAAAAATTTGCAGTTTGATTGCAAGTTGTAATGACATAATAAACGGTAAATTCATTTTGGCTTACAACAAAATTTCTGCACTTCTTAAAAACTTAACTGCAAGTAAGGAAGTTTACAATCTTTTGGCAAATCACCTAAGCAGTTTTGATTTTGAAAGAGAGTTTTCAAGGGCACAACTTCGCTCTGCCAAAGAAAAAACCAAACTTGTTTTGCCTGACACACCAGACAAAGTTTTGCCATTTGTGTTTTGTGTGCTTGTAAACATCAATAACCACACCATAGACCTTGACCAGTTTATTAGCGAGTTTTTTAAAAGCGAAACAGGCAATCATGCAGAAGAATTTCAAAGTTTTGCAAAAGAGTTTATTTTGCCGTTTAGGGACATTATTGCAAAAGCATTTGATGTGCCACAAGACAGCATATCCAGCATGAAAGTGCAACCACTGAAAACCAGTAAGAAAGAGGAGGAAGAAAACATGAAAAAAGCAGAAGAACTTGAAAAAAAGGCTGAACTTGACGAAGAGTTTTTGGAAGAACTTGAAGAGGAATTTGAAGATGACGATGAAGAAGAGTTTGAAGAAGATGATGATGAATGTGAAGATGAAAAAGACTATCCAGAACTCACAGCCGAGCGTATTGAAGAGTTTTTTGAAGAAATTGCCTCAAACTGCAATCAAATTTTGGCAGAACTGCCATATGAAAAACGCCTTAAAGACAACATAAAAGATGATATTGAATATATTGCAGAAACAATTTTGTTTAATTGTGAACAACAAGACCTAACAAACACAAACGCCCTCATCACTGCCCTTGACTATGTTGCACAAAAAAGCAAAACCATAAAAATTTACACAAAAGAAATGAAAAATGTTTTGGCATGCCTTTATGAAGGCGAGGAAGACTAAAAATATGCACTCTACAAATCGTAGAGTGCAATTTTTTTTATTTTGATAGACAAATTTCGACAAAACAGTTACACTTTTAAACATGAATAAACTATTTTTTTTGTTAACCAAAGAAGACTCTGTAAAAACACCTTTTTCAAGTGATGTGGATTTTGTATTCAATCATAAAAACGCTTTTGTTGACTGCACAATTGTTGACAAAACACAAAACAAGTCTTTTTGTCTTAAAAACCTTGATAAGTCCATGCTTAAAAGGTTTTTAAACATTAAGGCTGTCACCAGCAGTATAGACAAACAGTTTAATGAATATTTGGATGTGCACTACGAAGCCAAACAAGCACTTTCTGAAACTCTTTTTTTGCTTCAAAACAAAGTCAGCATCGCCCCAGAAAACAAGCATATTTTGAAAGAAATTTTAACGCTTACTTGTCAAAATTTTTCTTGCCCACTTACAGAAAATACTTCTTTAAAAATGCTGACTTCTTGCAACAAAAAGGCAAAAGCAGGGTATGACCTTCACTTCCAACTTTGCATAGCAAAAGGAGAAAAAATAGTTATGCCTTGGCAAGGTGCACCCGAAACTCTTGCACAACTGCACAAAATATTGCTTGAAAACAAACAAGAGGTTGTGGACAACCTTCAAAGTTCTTTACTACACCAGCATATAAAATCATCAGAAAATATTATATTGTTTAACAAACTTAAAAACAGATTTATGGAAGAACACTTAGAAAAATAACTGCCCAAAAGCAGTTATTTTTTATTAAAAAATTCAAAGATTTTTTGTGCAAGAGATGGGTCTATACCCTTTACCAAAGCAAGTTCTTCAACGCTTGCACTTTTTATGCCTTCAATGGTTTTAAATTGCCTTACAAGTGCTTTTTTCTTAACAGCGCCAATCCCCTTGATTTCATCAAGTGGGCTTTTTGTTTGGTTTTTTGTCCTTAAGGCTCTATGGAATGTGATTGCAAACCTATGTGCTTCATCACGAAGGTTTTGCAGAAGTTTAAGTTCCACAGACCCTCTTTTTAGCATAATTGGCATGCTTTTGTTTGGCACAAACACTTCATCAAACTTTTCTGCAAGGCTGATAATTTCTATGTCATCACGTTTTGCAAACAAAACTTTTGAAGTTTCGGAAAGTTGCCCCTTGCCACCATCAATTAATATAAGATTTGGTTTTTCTGAAAAACTTTCATCTTCTGCCCTTTCAAGTTCGAAAAGTCTTCTTTCAAGCACTTCTTTTAGGCTTGCAAAATCGTTTGGCCCTTCAACGGTTTTAATTTTGAATTTTCGATAGTGCTTTTTGGCAATCTCTCCATTTATGGCAACCACCATAGATGCCACGCTATTTGTACCCTGAGTGTTTGAGATATCATAGCACTCTATGCGTTTTGGCATTGTTTTAAGGTTGAGGCATTTTTGAAGATTTTGCATTGCACCAATTGTTTTGTCAAACTTTGATTTTTCTATGCTGGCAGATTTTTCAAGGTGTTCCTCTGCGTTGTTTTTTGCCATTTCAAGCAGGCGTTTTTTGTACCCTCTTTCTGCAGTTTTTATCTCAACATTTCTTTCTGGACTTATGATTTTTGCAATTTCTTCTGCACTTTCAAGGTTTTCTGACACCAAAATGATTTTTGGCACAACAGAATGTTCGTAGTATTGCATAATATACGAGGTCAACACCTCACCTCCAGAAAGTGATGCATCAATGGTTGAAAGGTTTTGAACGGACACAATTTTGCCACCTCTTACCACCAAATGGCTTATTGCCCCAGACGCATTGTTTGTGGCATAGGCAAAAACATCAATTTCAAGGCTTTGAGGCACTTCTGCAACCACACGCATTGAAAGTTTTTGAAGCATTTTTATGTCTTCTCGAAGTTCAAGTGCTTTTTCAAAGTTTTCATTTTCTGCATAACGCTTCATTTTTTCTTCCAAAAGTTTGATTACAACGCTGTCATTGCCATTTAAAAAGTCAATAATTTTGGCTATGATTTTTTTGTAATCCTCTTCAGTTATCCTGTTTGTACAAGGGGCACTGCAAAGCCCAAGGCTATAATTTAAGCATTCCCTTTTGGCAGGCTTTTCTGGGCGAATTTTAAGGCTACAGGTTCTTACTTCAAAAGCGTTGTTGATAATATTTACAAGTTCTCTTGCACGAATACCTGCAAAGTATGGACCAAAGTATTTTGCACCATCTTTTTTTACCTTTCTTACAATCTCAAGTTTTGGAAAGTTGTTTTTTGTATCAATTTTTATGTAAGGAAAAGTTTTACTGTCTTTTAAAAGAATATTAAAAAAAGGTTGATGTTTTTTGATAAGGGTGTTTTCAAGGGCAAGGGCATCCATCTCTGAAAGCGTAATAAAATATTCAAAATCATAGATTTTGTCAACCATTGTCTTCACCTTAAAAGTATAACCGTCTATTGCAGTTTTTTTGTTAAAATACTGACTAACCCTGTTTTTAAGGTTTTTGGCTTTTCCTACATATATAACATTGCCACCAATGTCCTTCATAACATACACGCCACTTTTGTTTGGCAAGGTGGAAAGTTTTTGTTTTAACATGCTCATAACCATATTATACACTTTTATTTTGCGTTTGAAAAGTCCCCAAAACCTAATTTTTGCTTTTAAAAACCATGACAAACTGCCAAATTGCAAGGAGTATCAAAAAAACGGCAAAAATCATCTTCAGGATTTCTGTGTCAATAATTGTTGTTAGGTATGCCCCCAAAATGCAAAACCCTGCACCAAAAACCAAAACCCAAACAATGCTTTTAAGGTCTATGAGTTTGTTTTTTGCGTGTATTATGATAGCAACAATCGCCATAACTAGAAAAATAATGAGGTTATAGCCCTGAGCAACCTTTTGGGTAATCTCTAAAAAAATAGTTAAAAGAGGAATCAGCACAGTGCCACCACCAAGCCCCATGCCACCCAAAATGCCAGCCAAAAAACCAAAAACAATAAAGAGTATTATATTCATGCCACCAAAATCCATACGCCAGCAAATGCCATAAGCACTGCAAAAATTGCCCTAACAGCCTTGCCTGGCATTTTTTTTAAAGCAAAACACCCCAAAACCCCACCTAGTGTTGCAGAAGCAGTCATTATAGCAAGGGTTAATAAGTCAAGTTCAAAATTGAATATATACACCACTCCACTAATAAGTGAAAAAGGGAACATCACAGCGATTGCTGTTGCATGGGCCTTTTTGGTTTCAAGTTTTTTCACCTTTTCAAGCATAGGCACAGCAATCATGCCACCACCACTGCCCAAAAAGCCGTTTATAAAGCCAATTACACTTCCAAGTATGCCATCAACCCACCATTTTGCTTGTTTTTTTTTGCTTTTTTGCATAAACTGTCGTTCCTTTAAAAAAAATTCATTTTATTATGTGTTAATTTTGGCAAAATATTTGATTTTATGGGAGTTTTAATATATAATGACTAGGTTATAATTTTACATGAGGTATATATGAAGCAAAAATTTAAGAGGCTGGCGTGTGCACTGACACTTGCAGTTACAGTTTGCACTTGCCAAGCATTTATTGGCACCACTAATGTTTATGCAACCCCTATCAGTCAAGGCAAAACAACCATAGACATTACAAACGGAGATTTTAACTCTCAACCAACTGCAACATATTTGGATACATCTCCAAATGGTTGGACAAGTGGCAGTGGCTCAGCCAAAAAAGGCATTATTTCTGTTCAAAACAGTTCATTTTCACTAAACAGTTCTTCAAGTTATAACTTAAGTTCAACAGAAAATCCTGACACACCTGGCGAAGATAATAAGGTGCTGATGATTAACGCCCGTAAGGACAATGTCAACGACACAAACAAATCAACAATTGACAGTTTTACATCTGACGAAATCAATCTAGATGCATATTCTTACTACAAACTTTCAGTGCATGTAAACACCCTAAACACTGCTCGTGCCAGCGTGGTTTTGGAAGGACTTACTGAAGACAATATGCTTACTGACACAAAAAATGCATATTTTTCTGACATAAAAACCCCAACAAACGCTTGGAAGGAATATACTTACTTTATTTCAACCAACGAAGACAGCCAAACAGTTAAACTTAAACTTGCACTTGGCGTAATCACTCCTTCAAACCAAATCGCGTCATTTGATGCAGCATTCTTTGATGAAGTAAGACTAGAAAAATGCAGTGAAAATTATTTTAACAAAAGCATCCAAGACAGCATAGTGGCAGACCAAGCGTTTAGTGAAATAAGTTATGACCGTTTTGATATTACGCCAGACCTTAACTTTAATTTTGAAAAAGGTATGACAAATTGGGAACAGTTTGGCACTTATTCAAACGATAAGGTGTTCACTGCCGAAACAAAATCTGTTGGTTTAATTTCTGAAGGTGCAGACTTTTCTATAAACAACCAAAAAGCACTTGTGCTTTCTGCAGATAAAGACAACAAAGTGCATGTTGGTTTTAAAAGCGAAGTGTTTGACATCAAAATGGCAAAAACATATCGCATTTCAGTGATGGCAAAAGCGACAGACCTTAATGGCTCAGCAAACATCAAGTTTGTTGAAACTGACTATCTTGAAGAAACTTATGGCAATAAAACTGCCCCAACCACAAGCACAATCACATTCTCTTCAACAACTGAAAACGCCCTTACAAACGGCTATCAAGAATTTGTGTTCTATGTTTCAGGATACGAACTTTATGACACTCAGGCACAACTTGAAGTTAGCCTAGGCGAAGAAAGCGTGTCTGCAAGTGGAACAGTTGTGTTTGACAGCATAAAAATTATGGAATGCTCTCACAGCAAATTTGAAAGTGTTGACACTTCAAGCGATAAAACCAAAAAAGTTACTCTTTCAACCATTACCGAAGCCCCAAGTTTCACAAACGGTGTATTTAACCTTGCACACGCAGACAAAATTAATTTTGAATATCCACTTGTGCCAAGCGAATGGACACAGTCTGAAACCGACAATAACACAGTTTTTGGTGTTGTGAATACAACAAAATGGGCTGAAATCCCAGACAACAAAAAACCATTTATTTCTTCACCACTTAACCCAAGTGTTGAATCACCAAATGGCACAGTTATCCCAGTTGCAAGCACATCTTCAAACAACATTTTGATGGTTTACAACAAACCATATTCAAAACAAGTTGTAACAAGTCCAACCTTTACTGCTGAAATGAACAAATATTACAACTTGACATTTAATTACTACACTTTCGGCAATGCACTTTCAATCAAAGTGCTTGACGCAGACCAAAACATTGTTTTTGAAGACACGAACCTTGCCTCTACAACTGCATGGGAAACTTATAAAGTAACATTTAGGACAGAACACTTTAGCGTTGAAACATTATCTGTTGTTATCACCCTTGACAACAAAGAATCTTCAAGCAGTGCTTATGCACTTTTTGATAACTTCCAGTTCTACACACTAGACAATTTCAACCTTGAAAACTTTCAAACAGCAATCGACACAAACAAAAACACAGTTGACCTTTCAAACCTTGGCATACACCAAACAGGCAAACAAAATTCAGTAACAAGCATTTATGATGCAACACTATTTAATGGTAAACTTGAAAGTGGCACACAAAATGAAGGTGCAGACCCTATTGCTGTTGGTGGAATTATTAACGAAGTAAACAATTTTGGTGTTGAATTCCCAAGCACTCACACTAACGCTGTGCAAAATATGGTTATTTTGCAAACACACGCAATTGCAGATTATACACTTACCTCAAAAAATACAATTTCTCTTACAGCCGGCAACTATTACAAATTTTCAGTTTATGTAAAAACTTCATTTAACAACTTGCCAGTAGAAGACCAAGCATTTGGTGCCTACTTCAAACTTATTGGCCTTAAAGATGCAAGCCTTACAAAAATTGTTTCAGGCACAATGTTTGACCAATACATTATTTATGTAACACCAAACGAAGATGCAAAAGTAAATGTTCAGTTTGGTCTTAAATCTGAAGGCATAGACAGTCTTACAGCACTTTTTGACACTTTTGAATTTTCAACCATAGAAAAAACTGACTTTAACAAAGCAGTAACTTCAAACAATGTTTTGGTGCTTGCTGCAGATGCAACTGAAACAGAAGAGGAAGAAGACAAAGACGACACAACAAATTCAGGCTACGGCACAAACATTTGGATTGAAGTTTCAACTCTTCTTATGATTCTTGCAATCGTAATTGCAGTTGTTGGTGGACTTATTCGCAAGAAAAAATCAAAGAAAATAAAAGTTAAAAAACAAGCAGAATATGCACAAAAAGCCGCTATGGTTAGGGACTCTTCACTTGTTGAAGCAGAAAGACGCAGAGACCAAGAAATTGCAAACCTTGTGAAAGAAAAACAAGAACTTCATGAAGAACTTAAAGAACTTGAAGCCGAAAACAAACAACGCCTTGCAGAAAACAGAAGACTTTCAGGCAAACAAATCACAAGAAAGGCTGAAAAAGAATTTAAACTTTATGCTTCTAACAGACAAAGAATTGTTCGCGACATTGGCAGAATTGATGAACGCATCAAAGATGCACAAACAGAAGGTTATTTGCACCGTATCGCAAAACTTGTGCAAGCAGAAAAAGTTAAAGAAATGGAAAATAAACCAACTATTCAAACACAACCTTCTAACGATAGTGATGATGAATAAAAAAAATCGCCAATCTGGCGATTTTTTTTATTGGTTGTACCACGTACAATTTCAAAGTTAGCCACGCTTACAAAAAAAAGCACCACCTTCTATATTAAAGGTAGTGCTTTTAAATAGTCGAAGCGATAGTGCCCACGGGGGCTCCCCTGCTAGTTACCAGCGATTTGTGCAGCAACTTCTGCAGCAA
>JAFQUU010000014.1 GCA_017408305.1 Clostridia bacterium
AGGCTTGTTTGACCGTGCATTACCCAAAGAGATTTTAAAGACATTTGTAAATTTTTATGGGTTAAAACTTAAAAGTCAGGGCAGGGTGCTAATTTGGCAAGAAGAGCAAAAACTGAAAATCTTAGTGGAATCTACGGAAAAAACCAGTGCAATGATTTTGGCTATAGATATCAAAAGAAAAATTATAAGGTACTTAAAGAGTGGAGGTTTGTGAGAGGACAAAAGATAGCAAAATAAATTCTTTACATTTGGTTCGATATGTGCTATAATGAAAATATCAGGAGAAAAAAATATGAACTATAAAAGATTTGGTTCGGGCAACAAATTGCTATGGAAAGACCGTAAACGCTGGTGTGGGTTGCCACTTTCATTTACACGCTATTTTTTGATTGAAAAACCAGACCAATGGGTTAAGTTTTTCAGTTCCGTTGGCCTTTTCAACACTGTTGATGAAGAACTTTACTTGTTCCGTATTTTTGATATCACAGTTGAACAAACTTTCTTTAACAAAATCTTTAATGAGGGTACAATCACTTTGCATGTAAATGATGAAAGTAGCAGTACAATTGAAATCAAAAGGGTGCTTAATCCTCACAAAGTCAAAGAAATGATTGCTGACTATGTTGAGTTTGAAAGGCGTAGACGTGGCATGACAGTTGGCGAGTTTTATTCTTAAAATCTCTATTTTTAAAAGTCCATTCGGGCTTTTTTTTAACATTTTAACCAAATTTATCTAAAATGAATATAGAGGATATTTTATGGTTGAATGGCTTTTTTCGATGCCTGTTTGGTGTGTTGCGTTAATTTTGGGTGGCTTTTGTTTTCTTTGCACTGCGATAGGGGCATTTAGTGCGTTTTTTTGCCAAAACCTTAACAAAAAGTATGTATCAATTCTACTTGCGTTTGCTGGTGGAATTATGATTGCATCATCATTTTTTAGTTTGATTTTGCCTGCACTGGAGTTTTGTGGGGGAGTGGTTTGGAAAGAAGTAGTTTTTGTTGTGGCTGGGTTTTTACTTGGGACTCTGTTTATAGTACTTACCAACATTTTGTTTGACAAAAAATTTGATGCAAGGACAAAAGAAAATAATGCACGAAGAAAGTCAATGCTGATAAGCACTTCAATTACTATGCACAATATTCCAGAAGGCATGGCTGTTGGTGTTGCTGTGGGTGGGGCGATAATCTCTGGGGATATGACAATGCTTCTTGCAACAATTGCACTTGGAGTGGGAATTGGTATTCAAAATATCCCAGAGGGTGCAAGCATTGCACTTGCCCTAAAGTGTCAGGGTGTGAAGACCGGTAAGGCATTTTTAATTGGGGTACTGTCGGGAATTGTTGAGCCAATCTTTGCTGTGATTGCTTCGGTACTTACGGTTTATGTGCTGGGGGTACTGCCTGCGTTTTTGGCGTTTTCTGCAGGTGCGATGATGCTTGTGGCAGTTTCAGAACTTTTGCCCGAGGCACTTGAAGAGCATAAACTTTTGTCTGTGATTTTCTTTGCGATTGGTTTTGCAGTTATGGCCCTTTGTGATGTGGTGCTATAAAAAAATTAGGAAATAAAATTTTCCTAATTTTTTATTATTTTTCAGTAATGGGCTCAATGGGGCGAAAAGTGGCAGGCAAAGACTTTTGCCTGCAAGGGCAATTTTAAAAATTGCCCACAGATTTTGACAAGGTCAAATCTCACTTTTCGCCCCCTTTTGGTTCGAGGTATCCACCTTTAATTTTGCTAATACAACAAAAAACGCCACTTTATTATAGAAGTAGCGATTTTAAGTTTTGCGAAGCTCAGAGCCAGCGGTGGCATCACCGCCTACATCTTGCTGGCTTCTAAGATGATTGAAAGCACATGGTTGAAGTACCTGTTTGGCAGGTTTGCAATCGCGAGGGCGTTAGATTTTTGCGTAAGGTATTTGTTTTGTGATTGCATGGTGTCTGAGAGTTTGTAAAAGCAAACCTTGGCCAAACTTCCAAACACACTTTTTTCATCAATCGGTTTTTGCAGTTCAACCTCAGTAATAATGTTTAGAAGTGGGAATATATGCACAAGCGAAGTAAATTCAGTTTCATCTTTTTGCTTGTTAGGCATAAATCCATGACTTACTGCGTGTTGCAAAAACTTTTGTGGGTTTATGATTACGCCAACAAAGCGATTTACGCTTGTTGCAGAAATTGAGTGGTCTTGTGTGGAAAATTTTGCAGGCTTAAACTGGTCAAATGTTGGGAATGGGAAGTAGTTCACAGCAGGTTGGAACTTGAAGTCTAGGTCGAGTGGGTGGATTATGCCTATAGTTATATCTGCATCTTTGTCTGGTTGCCCTTCGAAAATTGTTTTACCAACAATAAAGTTAAATTCGTTGCCATTTAAAACAAACGCATTGTGCACTCTGCCAAAGCGATATTCACCAAACACAAGGTTGCCAGCAAGTTTGTTGTAAATCTTGTTTTCCAAAAACATTTTCTTAAATAGTGGCAGTGGATAGGTCTTTCCAGCGATAAACGCACTGTAAAGTCTGTCGCGTTGTATGTCAAACTCGCCAACAGAGAATTGATTTGGTACAAGCAGGTCTTTAATGTCTTCTTCATGCATGCCAAGACAGCGTGAAATTGCCCCAACAAACTCATCAAGGTTTTCTCTAATCAAATTTTGGTTTTCTTCAAGACTTTCTTTAATGAAGTCAATAATTTCTACGCGTTTACTATGGATAAAGCAATTAATAAGATATTTTGCCTCTTTATCTCTGCATTGGTTAAGAAGGGAGGTCAAGAAATCAAATGTAGAGTCTATGTAACTGTTTGAAGACAGAAGAGCAAACATTCTTACGCACCATTTGGCTTGCAGAATATCGCCTTTCTTCTGCAAGGACTCGAATAGTTTTTGTGCAAACACCTGTAATTGTTCTTTAACAAGCAGAGTTTCAAGAATTTTGAGTTTATAAAGATTGTTAAGGTTTTTCTCTTCCTTAAACAAGAAAATAATGAACGAAAACACTGCATTGTTCGCTTTTTCGCCACTTACGGTGCAGAGTTCAAACTTGTCAAAAGGCACACCCAAACTTCTTTCCTGTGGCTCTTTGATTTTTCGTCTTGCAGCATACAAAAACTGCTTTTCAGTACGGATATTTATTGTTTCGCTGATGCCAAGTTTTGAAGAAATTGCTGATTTTATATCGGGGTTTTTTGTGGTGGCATAAAGGTCTTGAACTCTGGTCATAACTTCGTTGTCACTACTCATTTCAAGAAGTATCTCCACCATCTTTAAGTCATCTTCAAGGCTGGCTTTTGGAAGCATTGAATCTATGTAAAGGATTGTGTCACGCTTAAAGTTTTTAAGGAGCATTAAAACTTCTTCTTTGTTGCAGTTTGGGTCATGAAGAAAGTCGTTTATAAGAAGATCCACACCCTTGCCTGTGCTGAAATTCAGGATTGCACCAAAGGTTTGGTATTTAAGGTCCTCATTCTCCTTAACAAAATCCAGTAACCAGTTTTCGTGTTCCAAGAAAAAAGTTTGCAAATACTCAAGTGCAGGGTTTTTCCAAGCCCCATAATTTTTTTGTGGATGCTTTTGTATGTTTACCAAAAACTCAACAAATGGTTTGTTGTGGATTTCTGCAGTAAAAACAATTTCAACAAGCCTATCAAAACTGCGTTCGTTTGGTAGGTGAGAAGTTGTAGAAGAGTAATATTTTTGCCCAATATGTGCCACAAAAATTTTGCTAACAAGAGAATATAACTCCTCATATTTTTTGGCAAGCAAAAAGGTGTGGCAAAGGTTGCAAACAATTGGCGTGTAATTGTTTAGTTGAAAAATAAGTGAAAAAAGTTCTTGCAGTTTGCTTGGGTTTATGTCAGTGTCCTTAATTTTTTCTGCAAGCGTTTTGCAAATTTCTTTACCAGATAGTTCAAAAGCAAAATTTTGCTCTTGAAGTGGGGCATAGTTTATGTCAAGTGCTTCGCCAAGACCTCTATAAATTTGTTCAATGTTTCTTAATATTTCCATATAATTATAATAATATATTAAAAAAACAATTTCAAGTAAATTGACTATTCTAATTTATAAATCTCTTTGCCTCCAAACACACAATAATGTGCAGTTTTCTCTAGAAATGCATTAAAAAAATCTTCATTTTTGAAGGCTGTTTCAAGAAGTTTTCGAAGTGAAAAAAGTGAAAATTTGTTTTGGTCTATAATGGGAAAAAACTGTGCTTCAAGTGGGTAATATTCAAAATTAAAAACCTTTTTTTCTGTTTTTTCGTTGCCACCAAACGATATAAAAATATTCCCATTTTCACGATGTAAACAAAAGTATATTTCCTTAACTTCGTATGGGATTGGGTCGTCTTCTAAAACTCCCATCACCCAAAAAATAAACTCATTTACCATTAAAGCCCACCCAGTAGCACAACCATCACAACTGCAGAAAAAACACCAAGCAGCAAAAAGAAAAGTGAAATATTGAAATACAAAAATTTCACATTTGCAACTCGTGCTTGGGCGATAACACTTCGGGCAAGGTCAAGGTCAAACTCATCAAATTTGTAGGAAGCAGGGAAGTTGTATTTAGCCTTAATTTCTTCCAAAAATGTATGCTCATCAAAGTGGATTATAGTTTTGTAAAACAATAGATTTTTTGACTGCTTTGGCTTTCGTTTTGGTCGCAATTTTATATTCCTTGCAAACAGTGCAACAAACCCATACACAATTGAAATTAAAGAAAAAATCACAGTCGTGCTTGCCAGGATTTTTGTGTATAAATTTTCACTTCCAATAAACGAACTTCCAAGCACAATAACACCACTTGCAAGTGCAAGTGTGATTGAATATTTTGCTTCGGCAATTCTTATCAGTTCAAGCAGTTTGTCAAAAATGTATTTTAATGTTTGTTTCATAAAATTATTTTTTTCAAAAAAATAATTTTTAAAATAATTTCTTTAAAAAAATATAAAATTATTTTATTTTTAATTTATTTAGTTAAATTTTTAAGATTTTGGAAAAATTTTAAAAATTTTTTCAAGTGGTGAAAATTTAGCGAAAAGATTTAAAATTGCAGTTTGACTTAAAATTTTGACCGAATTATCTTCAAAAATCACATACATAAGGTTAAGTTGATTTTTCTTAAGATGTCTTGCAATCTTAAAAATTGGCTCTGAAGAAGAGATTGCAAATTGGTTGATTTTTATGTTTTTTTGGTGGTGCAGGTTGTCTTCAAAAAATGCAAAATTTTGAAGTTCATAACTTCCCGAAAGTTTAAAGTCAAACGCCCCTAAAAAAACAAAAATTGCAAACATCAAAAAGGTTAAGTTTTGAAGTGGGTTTAAGAAAAACAGAGCAAGAAATATCCCTGAAAAAACATAGTTAAAAACAAAGCAAATTTTGAGAGCAGTTTTTCGGCTTTGCGTTTTAAGGGCGAGAAGCGAAGTCAAAATCCTGCCACCATCAAGTGGGTATGCAGGCAAAAGATTTATTGTCCCAGTAATCAGATTTGCCCAAACAAAAATTTCAGTGTAAACAAAAGTTTGTGGAAATGCCCACCACATTGCCATAAAAAATATTGCTAAACAAAAACTGCAAATTGGTCCAGCACTTGCAATAATGATTTCGTCCTTCTCGAACAAAAAATCTTGCTTGAAGGAAATGCCGGCCCCGTATGGCATAAGGAAAAATTTGTTTAGGGAGTAGCCAAGTTTTTTTGCGGTGAAGGAGTGCGCCATCTCGTGCAAAACCACTGCAAGTAGGTAATTAAAAAAAATCACCGCCTCTCCAAGCACAATCAAAAATATGCCCAAAATCACAAACACAGGGTGCAGTCCAACTTTCTTCACAAAATATTATAATCAAAAACCTCTGGCTATATGCCTAACTAATGAACAATCTCTATACGATTACTCTAGTAACACATTTTGTTGCAATTGGTTTTAACAAATGTTAAAATATTCCAAACGCTTTTAACTGAAAGATTAATCATAATGAGAATATAGATAGGTAAGAAAATGATTCAATTAAAAAATGTAAGTAAACAGTTTGTTTTAGGAGAGAATAACATTGTCAAGGCAGTTGATAATGTATCATTAGATTTTGCTGAAACTGGTATGACATTTGTGCTAGGACCATCTGGCTGTGGTAAAAGCACGCTCCTTAACATTATTGGTGGGCTTGATAAAACCACAAGTGGCAGTGTTGTGATAGATGGGGAAAACTTGACTCAACAAAATGCTAAAACCTTGGATTTTTATCGTAGTAAATATGTAGGGTTTATTTTTCAAGAATATAACCTTTTAGAAAAATTTACTGTTTATGAAAATTTGGAACTTGCAATAAGTTTAATAGGTGAAAATTTTGATATAAAGGCAGAAATCGCCAAGGTTTTAGATTTAGTCAAGTTATCTGGTTATGAGCAAAGGAAAGTTAGTACTTTATCTGGCGGCGAAAAACAAAGGATTACCATTGCAAGAGCAATGATTAAAAACCCCAAAATCATTATTGCTGATGAGCCAACAGGGGCTTTGGATACTGAAAACTCGAAAACAATTTTGGATATTTTAAAGAAAATTTCAAAAGACAAACTTGTTTTAGTTGTAAGCCATAATGAAGAAAGTGCAGAAGAATATGCTGACAGAACAATCAGGATGAAAGATGGCAAAATTGTTTCTGATACAGGTGCAGTAAGTTTGCAAAACACAAAAAGTTTCGTAAGTGGAAAAGAAAAAATGCCTTTTAGATTTGCACTTAAGTTTGGGTTTTCTGGATTAAAAAAGATTATGGGGCGAATGCTAACGGCAATCTTTTTAACATCTGTTGCCCTAGCCCTTTTGTGTACCAGTTTTAGTGGCATATTTCATAATAACGACAGCCTTCTTATAAGCGAAATGATGACATACAAAAATGTTTTTGTTTATAATTCTAGCCAAACAACTTCACAAGGCTTTGAAGATGATTTTAGAGAAATAACATCTTCGTATCCTGATATGGATTTTTTAAAAGTTTATAACTATTCTGGTGATATTATAGAGATAAAAAATCGCCCTGATAATTATTATTATCAACAGGCGTTTGATAAAAATTTTTTGTATTATGCCCTTAGCAGTCAAGAGGTAGAAGAATATAGCTATACAATTGTATACGGACATTTACCAACTGCGAGTAATGAAATTGCAATTCCCAAATTTTTGTTTGACACAATAAAACTTTATGGTTTAAAAGGTTTTAATCAAACAATTACGAGCTTTGAAGATTTGGCTTTATTAAATTTGCAGGGTTTTAATATTGTTGGCGTCATTGATACCAAGGTGCCACAAAAATATGATGCTCTTAAAGATGCTAAAACAAAGGATATTGCAACAAGTGAAATTTCAATGCTGAACACAAGTTTTCATGATATTTTAACTTCTACATTACTTTCTACCATATTTATAACTGAAAATGCACTTTTAAGTAGCGAATTTTCTCCTAAATATGTTGTTGCAAATTTATTATCTTCTGACCCTTCGAAATTTTTATTGGATTTTCAAAAATATAAAAACACACAAGGTTATCGTGGTCCTCTAATTTTAAGTACAATGCCACAAAATGTTTCTATGATTGGCGATATAATGAAGTCGATTAAAGATTGGTGTGGTGCGTTTGGAGCAATTGCTCTTGTGGTTGGGTTTGTGACAATTTGTAATTTTGTTGCGGTGAATATTTTAAATCGTAAGAAAGAAATTGGGATTTTACGAGCCATTGGTGCAGGGCAGGCAGATTGTTTTAAGATTTTTGCAGTGGAAATTGCATTTATGAGCATTTTATCGTTAATTCTAGGAATTTTGGGGTCGTTAGTGTTACTTGAAATTTTGGGTTCGACATTTAGTGGGTTATTACTTTTTGAAACAAACTTGGTTGCGATTACGCCACTTGGAATTATTATAACAATTCTTGCTTGTGGGCTAACTGCGATTATTTCTCTCTTGTTGTCTATAAGAAAACTTTCTAAACTTACGCCAGCAAATATTTTTTATGATTCTTAAATAAAAAACACCATTTGGTGTTTTTTTTATAGAGTAAGTTAAAAAATCTACCTCACAATGCCGATGGTTTTTAGGTGGGTGGCTGAAAGGGTGGTGGAAAGGATATACTTGCCGTTTTGAACTGAAAGGTTTATTGATATGTCCTCTATGGCAAAATAGTTTTGAAGAAGCGTGCGAATGTCGCTTTCAAGCATTGCAAGGATTTGAGTTGGTGCATCTTTTTTGTCCTGATTTAAAACTTTTTCAAGGCGTCGTGAAGTGATTTCTGCAAGTGTCATTTTAAATTCTCCTTTTAAGATTTCTACGGATTGTGCCTGCAATGCCACGATAGCGATATGTACAGTCAAAAATCTTTTTTGTGCCTGTGTGCAGGTTTTCTGCAAGTATTGCAAATGCCCTTGAAGAAGTTGTGCCACTTGGGATTGCACCGATTGCCGAAAGTGCTGAAATTGCATCATCATCTGGAACAACGCCCAAAATATTGGTGCCAAGAAGGTCGATTATTCTTTCAACTGCAATGCTGTCGCCTGTCATAAGCATATCGCCACGCACGCGATTGACCACAAGTTTTACACTTGAAAGTGGATAGTTTGCAAGCCTTGCCACAACTTTACCAGCATCACGAATGCTTGAAATGTGTGGGGTTACAACAACAATGGCCTCGTTTGCACAGTACACAGCACGGTGAAAACCATTGTCAAGCCCAGCAGGGCAGTCTAGGAGTATGTAATCAAAAAAGTGCTCTAGCGTGGACAGGGTTTCTAAAAGATTGCCTGCAGTAATAAGACTGTCAGAGTCGCTGTTTGGGGCAGGGAGAATAAAAAGTGAAGGGTGGTGGCAGTCCTGTACAAGTGCTTGCTTTGCACGGCACTTTCCGTTTATGATGTCGAGAATGTCAAACATAACTTTGTTTTCAACGCCCATAACAACATCAAGGTTGTTAAGGCCAATATCAGTGTCAACAAGAAGCACCCGAAAGCCAAGGTTTGCAAGTTTTGTGCCAAGATTTGCTGTGACTGTTGTTTTGCCAACGCCACCTTTGCCACTGGTTATGACTATTTTTCTTGCCATAGACAACTCCTTTTGGGGTTATATTACAAAAATATGGCGTAAAAAAAAGAGAAGAAAACAGGGGTTTTTCTCTTTTTGTGGGGATTTGAAAAGTTTTTTTAGTCTAAAAGTTTTGTAAGGCCTCTTAAAACTGCGTTTTCGGGGTCTTGGTCAATGATAATGTTTTGGCAAAGAAGGTTTCGCCTTAGGTATTTTTCAAGGCCTTTTGTGTGGCAAAGCCCACCACTTAATAAGACCTTTGAAACCTTTTCGCCAAAATCTTGGTTGAATTCTTTAATCAGCGTGTTCGCAATAAGCACAACTTCAGCAAAAAAGCCTTTAATGATTGGCGAAATTTCTTCTGAAGAAATATTTTTGGTGATTTGCTCTCCATTAACGGTGTAGATGCCAGAAATTTCAATAGTTTTTTTGTCGCTTGAGAAAAGGCTTGCAAATTCTTCTTGCAAGTTTTGTGCTGTTTGGTCGGTGATGTAGATATTATTATCGTTCCAAAAGGTTTGGGCAATTGCTTTTTTGATTGAGTTGCCCCCAAGCCCAAGCGTTGCACTTTTTTGTGGGGTATAATCTTTCAAAATTTGAAAATCACATTTGCTGGCACCCATGTCAACAACCAAAATGTTTTCATCTTCAAAGTTTTCTTCTTGGGCAAGCATGGTGCAAACTGGGCAGTCAACAATCTTAATGTTTTTAAGCCCTGCAAGAGAAAGTGATTTGATAAAACCTTTTTTCTCTTTTTGCGTAATGGCACTTGGTACGGCAACAAATGCTGGAGAGTTTAAAAGTGTTGAAGAAGTGTATAGTCCCCCAAGTGCGTGCTTTAAGAGTGTGGCAGAATATTCTGGGCTTTGGATAATGCCTTCATGAATTGGACTAAACACTAAAGTGTTGTCTTCTGCCCAATTTTTGTATTCCAAGGCTTTTTGTCCAGTTTCTAGTACAACATATTTTTTGCCTTTTTTTTCAACGGCAATAAGGGCTGGCTCGTTGTAAACCAGTCCTAGATTTTTATCAAAAATTCTTAATTTGCCCCCGCCAAAGTCAATACAAAGCAAGGTTTTTGTCATTATGATAACTCCACATTCATAGAAAGATTTTGTCCGTTGTAAGTATAAAATAGGGTAATTGTGTCGCCTGAGTAGTAGTTTAGAAGTGCATAAATTAGGTCGTAACTGCAAGTGATATTTTTGTAACTTGGGTCGTTTGCATCTTGGCAGGCTGAATTTCCAATGCCTTTAATAACTGCACTAACAGTAAGTCCTTGGGCAAATGCACTTGATGTTTCCGAAACACCTTGCACATAAACACCATCTTCTGTGAATGATGAAACTGCATCTTTGTCATACCCAGAAATGCCAACAAGTGGAGTGGTGTAAGACTGATTGTTGTTGTAAGCAGTTATAACTTTGTTAAGTGCAAGTGTTACAGGATAAATTGGTACTGCAAAGAAAAGCCCGTTTGCTGTTTTGTTTGAAGAAGAACTGTAGCCACAGGTGTTAAGCCCGATTAAGTTTCCACTGCTGTCAAACAGTGGGCCGCCAGAGTTGCCTGAAGAAATTGGTGCAGAGTGCTGAATGAGGTAGTTGTGATAATATGTTGATTCGCCAACGCCAGTAACACCCACTCTATAAAGACTTGAACTTATTGTGCCCTGTGAATAAGTGCCCCACAGGCCTTGTTCGTATGGTGTGCCAAGTGTCCAAACTTCTTCAGCAATTCTTAAGCGATTGTTTGAATCAATCCAACGGTCTGAAAGTGTGGCAATGCTGTTAAATGTTTGGGCACTTTTTAGAATAGCAATGTCAAGACTTGCGTTATACCACAAAAGTTCTGCAGAAATGTCAGTTTTAAATTCAGTGCCAACCATCATTTCAAGTTTAATATAGTAGTCGTCAGGATTTAGGGCTTCGTTATAAATGACATGATAGTTTGTTATTAAATATCCGTCAGCATGAACTGCAATGCCACTGCCCATAGAACTGCGATAACTGTCTGTATTTCTTAAAATTTTGACAGTTGCAAGTGCCCCAAGCATATTTTCTGCCATCTCGGTTCTTGTGGTGGTGGAAGAAAAGTTGTTTGGTGGCGATTGTGGTGGTGTGGACGGTGTTGTTGATGGCATTGATACTGGAGGAGTCTCAGGTTCTGGGTTTTGGTTCAGTGGTGTGCAAGCACCAAGCAGTACAACGCAAATTGCCATAAAAATTCCCACAAAAAAGGTTAATATTTTTTTAGAAAACAAAGTTTTAGACTTTTGCATAAAACACTCCTAATAAATATATTTTAAAAATTTAAAGAAATTATGTCAAGTAATAAAAACTAAAAAGTTAACAAAATAACTTTAAAAATCTAATTGCCAAAAAATCAAAATTATGGTATAAGTTTTCTCATGAATACTTATGAAAAGGTTTTTGATGAGATTGTTGGCACGCCAAAGTGTGAACTGAACTTTGACAATAATTTTGAACTTCTTATTGCTGTTGTTTTGTCGGCACAGTGCACAGATAAACGGGTCAACTTGGTTACAAAATCGCTTTTTAAAAAATACCCAAACGCCAAAGCACTTGCAGAGGCAAAAGTAGAAGATGTTGCCAAAGAAATTTATAGCCTTGGGTTTTATAACTCCAAAGCAAAAAATATTGTAAGCCTTGCCAAAGACCTTGTGGAAAAATTTAATGGGCAGGTGCCAAGCACAATGGAAGACCTTACAAGCCTTTCAGGTGTTGGCAGAAAAACTGCAAGTGTTGTGCTTGCAGAAGGGTTTAATGTGCCTGCAGTTGCAGTCGACACACATGTGTTTAGAGTTGCAAACAGACTTGGGATTGGCAGTGAAAAATCGCCATATCACTGTGAAATGGCACTAAAAAAACATTTCCCAAAATCTTCTTGGGGCAAGGTGCATCTTCAAATGGTGCATTTTGGCAGATATCATTGCAAAGCCAAAAACCCGTCTTGCAATGCTTGCAAATTTCAAAAAATATGTTTATACTACAATAAGAAAAAGGATTAATTTATGTTTTTAGACAAAGTAAAAATTACAATAAAAGCAGGCAACGGTGGCAAAGGCGTTGTGTCTTTTTACAGAAGCAAAATGACCATGAATGGTGGCCCTGATGGTGGCGATGGTGGCAGTGGTGGCAATATTATTTTTAGGGCTTCAAACAACCAAAACACTCTTTATGGTTTTAAGTTTAATCACAGGTTTGTTGCAGAAAATGGCCATGATGGCTCTGGCACAAACAAAACTGGTGCAAATGGTAAAGATGTGATTATTGATGTGCCTTGTGGTACTGTGATTTCTGAAGCAGAAACAGGCAAGGTTATTGCTGATATGCGTGAAGAAGGCGATATGTTTACAGCCCTAAAAGGTGGTCTTGGTGGCAGGGGGAATGCGTTTTTTGCAAATGCCACAAGGCAAGCACCAAGGTTTTCTCAAACGGGCGAGGTTGTGAAAGAACATGAAGTGATTTTGGAACTTAAAACCATTGCAGATGTTGGGCTTGTTGGATATCCAAATGTTGGCAAAAGCACGCTACTTTCTGTGATTTCAAACGCAAGGCCAAAGATTGCAAACTATCAGTTTACAACGCTTGTGCCAAATCTTGGGGTGGTGCAGTACTATGACAACAGTTTTGTGGTTGCTGATATCCCAGGACTTATCGAGGGTGCAAGTGATGGTGTGGGACTTGGTCACGAGTTTTTGAAGCATATTGAAAGGGTGCGTCTTATCCTTCATCTTGTTGACATTGCAGAAACTGATGGCAGAAACGCAGTTGATGACTATAACAAAATCAATGAAGAACTTAAAAAATATAGCGAAAAATTAAGCACTCTTCCACAAATTGTTGTGCTTACAAAAACAGACCTTTTGCCAGAAGAAGACCTTAAAGAAAAAATCAAGGTTTTTGAGAAATCTATAACCAAAAACTCTTCACAAAAACCACTAATTTTAAGCATTTCTTCTATCACACAAAAAGGCCTTGAAAACCTTAAAAATGTGGTGTGGAGCCACCTTGAAAAAATCCCAAAATCTGCACCTATTGAAGTTGAAGTTACAGACTTTGATAAACGCGATAAAACCAGCATAAATATCGTTAGACGTGATGATGCAAGTTTTGAGGTTACGGGTGGGTATGTTGATAACTTAATTCGTGGAATTGTGCTGTCAGATTTCAACAGTTTTTCATATTTCCAAATGCGTTTAAAGCGTGATGGGGTGATTGAAAAATTAAAAGATATGGGCATGAAGGATGGCGACCTTGTAAGAATTAAGGATATCGAGTTTGTATACGAAGACTGAATCAGACAGCCAAAAAACTTTGAAAGGCGTCGTTTGCTGTAAAACTCCCAAAACAGTCATTTAGATTTACTAAACTCCTGCTTTGGGAATTTTTCGAGCCTAGCTTTTCTTTGTTTTTTGGTGTCTGTGTGTTGGTGGAAACTTTGAAAGGCGTCGTTTACTGTAAAACTCCCAAAACAGTCATTTAGATTTACTAAACTCCTGCTTTGGGAATTTTTCGAGCCTAGCCTTTCTTTGTTTTTCGGCTGTCTGTGTGTTGGTGGAAAATTTTGAAATGCCTTAGCAACTCAGAACACACTTTAAGTCAATTGTTAAGATTGAATCTTTTTAGCACTTTTTGGTGCTTTTTTTATGTAAAAAGAGGGCAAAAAAACAAAAAAAAATTGTGTGAATTTTTGCCGTAAAAAACTCGCGTAAATAATATATAAAATATATAAATATCTATGCTAATTTACTTGACTAATTTTTGCGTATTTTGTTACAATAAGTTAGGAAATATCGAAAGATGTTTGCTTTTAGCAAAAAGGGGTTAAGTATGTCCGAACTAAAACTTAGCGAGTACATAAAAAGTAAAAAATGGGGCACAGTCATGAAACTTGCAGTGGCATTTATTTTGTCATTTGCACTTTTGTTTGTTGGCGTTGTTGCTGTAAGTTCATATTCAAAAACTGCCGATGTCAGCACTATTGTTATGACAACCGATGATGGCGAGTATTTTAATGCCAATAAAGGTGGTAAGGTCAGTATGAATGGGCAAAAGGTTGGTGCGTCCAAAACCCAAACCTTGCGACAAGGACAAAGTATAACGCTTACTGCTGAAGCAAATGATGGTTATAGTTTTGTAGGATACTTTGATTCTACGGACAAAAATGCAAAACCATTAAGCACTGAAAATACCTATGTGCATTCGGCTGAAGAAGAGGGCAAAATTTATGCGAACTTTGCAAAAAACTTTGAACTTGAGTTCCAACTTGACAACCCTTTTGATGAATTTGGCGAACGCATAATATTTAAGCAAACATTTTATGTTGGACAAGAAATTGATGTAAAAGAGGTAATCTCTCAAAATGAAGACATTGATGAAAATGTTGCACAATACTACGAAAATTCTATTCCAGAATTAAGTCAAGAAGTGCAGGCAACAACACAATTTTCTTTCTCTAAAAACAAAATTGTTGTTGGCAGTGATGATGCAATTATTGCGATAAAACCAACAGAACCAACATCACTTGGTTTTTCAAAAGATTCTAGTGGTAGATACCAAATTACTTCAGCAGCAGACCTTAATGCTCTTTCAAATTATATCAACGCAGCAAACTTGTCTTACATCAATGCATCGTTTATCGTTACAAAAGATATTACAGTTTCAAGTTTTAGGCCAATTGGTGGATACAACAAAACAACCTCAATTTCATATCCGTTTTCAGGGACATTTGATGGTAACAATAAAACAATTACAATCACCTCAATTGTTGATGAAAGCCTAGATTATGTTGCTCTTATTGGACACAACGCAGGCACAATCAAAAATGTTAATGTTGCAGGTACAATCACAGGTACAAATTATGTTGGTTCTGTGTGTGGTTACAATGCAGGCACAATAACAAACTGTCACTCAACAGCAGTGGTTTCCGGTAAAGGCAGTTATGTTGGTGGTATTGTTGGTGTAAACAACGCAACTCTTGATAACGCACACCATGTAACTGGTGCAGTAAACGGCGTAAACACAACCTTTGGTTTGGCTGTTGGTGGCGTTGTTGGTATTAACTTAACAAATGGACTTGTAACAAATGTTTACAATACTGGTGGTGTAACGGCCGCAAACTATCAATGGGTTGGTGGCGTGTTTGGGCAAAACCATGGTACGGTTTACAATGTCTTTAACAAAGGACAAGTAAGTGGTGCATATTATGTTGGTGGTCTTATTGGTCAAGCAGGTGGTGGCACGCTGATAACAGGCTACAACAGTGGTACAGTTGTTGCAACAAACACCTATGCTGGTGGTGTTGTTGGTTTTAATAACGGTGGCACATTTAGGTATGCTTATTATGCTTCAGGTCAAGTGCGTGCAGGTGGCACATCAGGCACTGTGCAAAAAGGTGAGGGTAGTGCAACAACATCTTCTCCAAATGCAGATGAAAAGTACATTATGATTCCGTTCAATGCTTCAACTGGAACACTTGCTTCTTCAATCACAATGCATGGTGAAACCACAAGTTCTTTAAGCCGTGCCATGAACCTTGCATGGATGTATATTGACTCAAAGTTTGCACTTTCTGGCAACTATGGCACATCTAATAAATTTTTTGCTTGGTCTTCAGAAACCTTGCCAACCTTGCTTACAACAAGATATCTTATGGCATGGTCAACCACAACGGCAGGTACATCTAGTAGCACTTATTGGGGTATTGATACTGCTGATAGATTAAGATACCTCGCACTTATGGTTAACTCTGGTCATAACTACTCAAAAAGATACTTTAGGTTAACTGCAAATATTGCCCTTGGTGGCAGTGCAACCCCATGGAACCCAATCGGCACTTATGTTGATGAGTTTTCAGAATCAATGCCGTTTTCTGGTGATTTTAATGGTCAAGGCAAAACAATTTCAGGTATGTATGTAAGTTCAACAACTCATGACTATCTTGGATTGTTTGGTTATAACACAGGTACTGTGTATAACTTCTACTTAACTTCGGGCACTGTTAAAGGTACAAACTATATTGGTGCAGCGTGTGGTTATAACACAGGTGTTATTAGAACAGCATACAACTATTCAGTTACAGTCGAAGGTACGGGCAGTTACATTGGTGGTCTTGTTGGTGTAAATAGTGGTAGGGTTGACACTTCTTACAACTATAACAAGTCAAGTCCGGGAACAAAAAATACAGTAACTGGTTCAAACACCACATTTGGTCTTGCAGTTGGTGGCATCATAGGTATCAACCTTACCGGTGGCAATGTTTACAATGTGTTTAGCACTGCAACCGTAACAGCAAACAACTATCAATGGGTTGGTGGTCTTATTGGTCAAAACCATGGCATACTCAAAAACTCATTCTGTACAGGGCAAACAACAGGCAGTTATTATGTCGGTGGTCTTGTTGGGCAACTTGGTGGGGGCAGTATAACCAACGCATATTCAAGTGGTGTTACAACTTCCAAAAACACTTATGCTGGTGGTGTTGTAGGGCATAATAATGGTGGAACATTACTATACACATATTATTTGCAGGATTACGCGAAGGATAACGGTGGTGGTACATCTGGAACACCACAAAAAGGTGTGGGCAGTGGCACACTTGGTTCCACAACTGCAGATGTTAAGGATAACACCGAGCCATTTAATTCGACAACAAACTCTTCAAGTGAAACAAGGCTTGATATTACAACAAACTATGGTCGCCTTGTCAATACAGTTACAATCAGTGGTTACAAAACAAATGTTTTGTTGGATGCCCTAAACTATGGTCACAGTTATATTGCAAAAACTTCAGCCTTACCTTCAACTGCATATTATTCTTGGGGTGCAAATACTTCATATTTTGGTGGTTTCCCAACAATATTCTATGACTCTTTTGGTAATGCTGGTGGCACAGCGTGGGCAGGGTATGATTCAACAAGTGGCGATGGCTCAACTGCTGCAAAAGCATTTATTATCAAAACAGAAGCACACCTAAGAAACCTTGCAAACAATGTAAATGCTGGTACAAGTTATACTGGTAAATACTTCAAACTTGGTGCAAACATCACTTTAACAAAACCATTCCGTTCAATTGGTTGGTATAGTGAAGTTTTAAGTGAAAATAGATATTTCAATGGTAATCTTGATGGTCAAGGTTACACCATTTCAAACTTAACCGTAAACCAAACAACAAACAACAATGATGACTATATGGGCTTGTTTGGATATATATACTCTGGTGCAGTTGTTAAAAACCTTAATGTTTCAGGTACGGTGACAGGTGTAAATTATGTCGGTGGTATCGCTGGTTATAATATGGGTACTTTGGAATCTGTTACATTTACTGGTACAGTTAATGGCGATGGCAGTTACATTGGTGGTATTGTTGGCGTTAATAGTGGTAAAATTAAAAACGCTATGAATTCAGCAGCAGTAAATGCCAAAAACCAAACATTTGGTCTTGCTGTAGGTGGCATTGTGGGAATCAACTTAACTGGTGCTGACACATACAACCTTGTAAATAGTGGTACGGTAACGGCGAGAAATTATCAGTGGGTTGGAGGATTGGTTGGGCAAAACCACGCTTCAATCAAAAACTCGTTCTCAACGGGTGATGTAACAGGCAGTTATTATGTCGGTGGTCTTGTTGGGCAACTTGGTGGTGGTTCAATCACAAATGCATACTCAAAGGGTAAAATTACAGGTGCAAACACCTATGTTGGTGGCGTCGTTGGTTATAACAACGGTGGAACACTTCTTTACACATACTATTTGGAAGGATCTGCTACAGATAATGACGGAAATGGCACAGCTCAAAAAGGCATCGGCAGTGCCACCCTTGGGAGCACAACTGCAGATAGTGGTAGTCAAACAGTAAGTTTTACAGGAACAAAAAATACTTCAAGTATTACAAGAACGGATGTTACAACCAACTATGGTAAGATTGCAAGAGAGTTCGTGCTTAGTGGTTACACAACAACAGTTCTTTTGGATGCACTTAACTTTGGACAAAACTATTTGGCAAAAGGCTCAAGCACGCCTTCAAGTGAATATTATGTTTGGGGTGCTAATACAGCATATTATGGTGGTTATCCAAGTTTCTACGACACGGGCTTTACTGGCCTTGGTGGTGGCACAATTTGGTCGGGTTACTCTAGTGGTACAGGTACATCTTCAAGTCCGTTCATCATTGCAACTGAAACAGATTTAAGAAACCTTGCATTTAATGTAAACGCCGGTACACCATACACAGGTGTTTACTTTAAGGTTTCACAAAACATTGCACTCACTCAGGCATTCCGTTCAATTGGTTGGTACAACACCACAAGTAGTGAGAGCAACTACTTTAACGGTATTTTAGATGGCAATAACAAAACCATTTCAAACCTCACAAACAACACAACCACAAATCATTATGATGATTACTTAGGATTGTTTGGATATGTTTATAGTGGTGCAACAATCAAAAATCTTAATGTTTCTGGTACTGTTACGGGTGTTAATTATGTGGGTGGCGTTGTTGGTTATAATATGGGCACGCTTCAAGACATTAGTTTCTCAGGCACAGTTAATGGCAGTGGCAGTTATATTGGTGGCGTTGTTGGTGTAAACAGTGGCAAGATGAAAAGCATAATCAATAAAGCCGCAGTTAATGCAACAAACACAACCTTTGGTTTGGCTGTTGGTGGTGTGCTTGGTATCAACCTTACAAGTGGTAATCTTCTTAACTTTGTAAACAGTGGTGCTGTAACTGCACTGAACTATCAGTGGGTCGGTGGCCTTGTTGGTCAAAACCATGGCACACTTAAAAACGCATTTAGCGTTGGTGCTGTTGAAGGCAGTTATTATGTTGGTGGTGTTGTTGGGCAAAACGGTGGTGGCACAATCATCAACACATACTCAAGTGGCGTGATTGAAGGCACAAACACATATGTTGGTGGCGTTGTTGGCCATAATAATGGTGGTGATGTAAGGTTTTGTTACTACTATCAAAATCGTGCAACTGATGGTAAAGGCACAGCCCAAAAAGCAGTTGGTAGTGGAACACTTGGAGGCACAACAGCAGATGTTGCAGGAAGTCTAGGTGCATTTACGGACACAGCAAATACAGCAAGTATTACACGCCCTGATATCACAAGTTACAAAGGCCGTTTGACGAGCACAATCACACTTAGTGGCTATACAACAAACAGTCTTTTAGATGCCCTTAACCTTGGCCACAGTTATATTTCAAAAACTTCAACAGTTCCTTCAACAGAATATTATGCTTGGGGTGCAAATTCATCATACTTCGGTGGTTTCCCAACAATATACTACAGTTCTTTTGGTGCTGGCAGTGGCAGTGCTTGGAGTGGTTATGATTCTTCAAGTGGCAATGGTTCAAGTTGGGCACAAGCATATATCATAAAAACAGAACAGCACTTAAGAAGTCTTGCGTTTAATGTTAATGCTGGCACAAACTATACAGGCAAATACTTCAAAATTGCTGCAAACATAAGTCTTACTCAGGCTTTCCGTTCAATCGGTTGGTATAACTCTTCAACAAGCGAAAGCAACTACTTTAACGGAAATCTTGATGGGCAAAACTACACAGTTTCAAACTTAACAGTAAATACAACTACAAATAATGGCAACACATATATGGGCTTGTTTGGTTATATCTATACCAACGGTCTTGTAAAAAATCTCAAGGTTTCAGGTTCTGTTACAGGTGGCACAAATTATATTGGTGGTATTGCCGGCTATAACATGGGCACGCTTGAAACAGTTGAATACTCAGGCTCAGTGTCTGGCACAGGCAGTTATATTGGTGGTATTGCCGGTGTAAACAGTGGTAAAATTAAAAATGCATACAACAAAGCAACCGTAACAGCATCAAACTCAACATTTGGCCTTGCAGTTGGTGGCATTGTGGGCATTAACCTTACTTCTGGCAATATATACAACCTTATAAGCACTGGCACAGTAAGTGCAACCAATTATCAATGGGTTGGTGGCATTGCCGGCCAAAACCATGGCACAATCATGAACTCTTTCAACAGTGCAAATATTGGAGGCAGTTACTATGTTGGTGGTATTGTTGGTCAAAATGGTGGTGGCACAATCATCAACACCTATTCAAGAACTGCAAGTGATGGTGGCATAAGTGCAACAAACACATATGTTGGTGGTATTGCAGGTAGCAACCAAGGTGGTTCAATAAGATTTTCTTACTATCTTGAAAAATCTGCCAAAGATAAAACCACCTATCAAAAGGGCATCGGCAGTGGCACGCTTGGTGGCACAACAGCAGATACGGCTGGCCAAACAAATGTCTTTACGGCAACCAAAAACACTGAAAGTTTTACAAGACCTGATGTAACAGACAACTACGGTCGCTTGTCATCTTCGGTTTCAATTAATGGTTACGCAACCAATGTGCTTCTTGATGCACTTAACTTTGGTCAAAGTTATATTTCAAAAACGGCAAGTTTGCCTTCAACAGAATATTTGGCTTGGGGTGCAAACACAAGTTACTTTAGTGGTTATCCAACAATATACTACACATCATTCTCAACTGGTGATATGAGTACAAGTTGGACAGGTTATGCAAGTGGCACAGGCACAAGTGCAGACCCATTTGTGATTAAAACTGAAACTCATCTTAGAAACCTTGCATTCAATGTTAACTCTGGTACAACCTACACAGGCAAATATTTTGTTCTTGGCAACGACATTACTCTTACAAAACCATTCCGTTCAATCGGTTGGTACAACACCGAAACTTCAGAAAACAACTACTTCAACGCATCATTTGATGGTAGGGGTTACAAAATTTCTGGCCTTAACATTACCTCAACTTCAAACAGTGGCAGCGACTACATGGGCCTCTTTGGTTATGTTTACAGTGGTGCTGTAATTAAAAATGTAACAGTCAGTGGCACGGTTAGTGGTGGCAAGTATGTTGGTGGCATTGCAGGCTACAACATGGGCAAAATGGATTATGTTATCTACGAGGGCAGTGTAACAGGCGATGGCAGTTATATTGGTGGCGTGATTGGCGTAAACAGTGGTACACTTAACTTTGTTTCAAACAAAGGCAGCGTTTCTGGCACAAACTCAACATTTGGTCTTGCAGTTGGTGGTATTGCAGGAATCAACCTTACGGCTGGTACAATCCGTAACTGCTTTAACGATGGTGTTACAGTAAGTACCACAAAGGTTGAGGCCAACAACTATCAATGGGTTGGTGGCATTGCCGGTCAAAACCATGGCAACATCATCAACTCTTACACCAATATGGCAGTCAAAGGTGCATACTATGTTGGTGGTGTTGCTGGCCAAAACGGTGGTGGCACAATCCAAAATGTTTACAACCGTGGCACAGTAACTGGCACAAACACATATGTTGGTGGTGTGCTTGGTTCAAACAACGGTGGCACAATGCAGTTTGGGTATTATCTTCAAAACTGTGCAACCGATAACAACGGAAGTGGCGTAAAACAAAACGGTCTTGGCAGTGCCACACTTGGTGCACGCACAGCCGACACAGTTGGCACAACAAACGCATTCAACACATCAAAAGTGCTTTACACAATCAATGCAAGTGGAACTGCAAGTGCAGCAACAGTATATAACACCACAAATCTTTTAACAGCCCTTCAAAACTGGGCAGGTGCAAACGCATCAAATGTAACTTGGGAAAACGGCCCAGACAACTACCCAGCACTGATTACTGCAATCCCACACACCTTGACAATCTCAAACAACGGCGTGGGCACAATTGCTGCAAGCAGTTCTTGGACGGGTAGTGGTTCAAGCGTAACAAAAACAATCTTCAATGGCATGGCAATTGGTGCACTGCCAGATGAAACACAAATCACAGCCCCAACGGGTTATGAGTTTGGTGTTTGGTATAAAGAATCAGCCTGCACAAACAAGGTAACCGAGGCCACAACCTTTACCGGCGACGCAATCATTTACGCAGACTGGATTACAAAATCCTTTACCGTAACAGTGGGCAAAAACTTCGGTGGCATTTCAGCCACACCAACAACAGTTATGTTTGGCAGTGCATTTACAATCACCCTTACAAAGCCATCTAAAACTGGTTATGAATACACACTAAGTTCTCTTAAGGTGTATAAGGGCTCAAGTGCAAACAACGCAAATTTGATTGAGTCAATTTCCGTTTCAACCGCGCTTACTTATACTTACACCCTTTCAACTTACAGCACAAGCATCTATGTTTATGCAACTTGGACAGAACGCGCAATCTCAACAATTGCAACATTCAACGCCAATGGTGGCTCGGTTTCAGAGGTCAATAGGGGCGTAACTTACGACCAAACCTATAACAAGTTAATGAATATATATCCAAGTGATAGCACATCAAACTTCTCAAGCCTTACTTCTGGCAGAATCACCCTTGCAAGCAATGTGTTTACGGTAAACTATACAAACTCCACAACTTCAACTCAGTATGTCAATTTCATGACCAAAACCAACACTTCTAAACAACCAATTGTTGTGGGTGCAACTTATACTTATGTTCTTGAAGTCCTGACTTGGACAGGCGATGCATTGACATTTAATATAGGTAAGACAGCAAGCTCGGCTGCACAACTATCAAAAACTTCAAAATCTATTTCAGCTGCAGGAACGCATTATTTAACATTAACAGCTCCAAGTGAAT
>JAFQUU010000015.1 GCA_017408305.1 Clostridia bacterium
CGAAGAACCCACCATCATCGCTGTATTGGCGTTCGCTTTCTGGTACTTCAGCCATGCGTTTTAAGCCATCAAGGTTTTGTGGAGGAGCGTTGATAATTGATTCCACAAGTGCTGGGTCTGGAGCATGATATGTTACGGCATCTGCTTCATACCAGCCACCGAATTCATCATGGAATTCTGAATTTGGAGTAAAGTATGTTCCGTTTGGATAGCGATAGTATCCGTTAGGGTCATAGAAGCCACCATCTTCACCATATTGCCTATCTTCTTCACGAATTTGTGAAAGAGGAATCAGGTTAGGGTCATTTGCAAAGTTTGAGGTTGGTGCAAGTGATGCCATAAGTTGGGCTTGTGTTTGGGCTTCTTGTGCCACAGCGTTTTGCACATCTTTTTTGCTTTTTCTTTTCTTGCTTTCTTTTTTAAGGGTGGCGCTACTGAAGCCAACAAATGCGTTATAGTCCACATTTTGACCTTTCAAAAGGCGTTGAAGTTCTGCAATTTCCCTGTCTTTTTGTGCAATTGTTTCGTTTGCTTCGGCAAGTTTTTCTGCAATTTCGTCCTTGATTTCCAAGATTTCTGCTTTTTCATCTTCGCTTTCTTCTTGAAGGATTGTGGTAAGAGATTTATAAAGTTTGGTTGAGAAACTTTGGTATTCGGCTTTCATTGCTTCTTCAACATATTGTCTTCTTTCTTCAAGTTCTTTTCTGCGTGTTTCAATTTCTGCAGTCAAACCTTCAATTTCTTGGTTAAAGCGAATTGTTGCAGCATCGTTGTCTTTTTCAAGTTGTTCTTGCTTTTTGATTTCATCGGCTTGTTGCTTTTTGATGTAGTTATTTTCGATACGGTTTGTGGTTTCTTCTTGTTGTTTTCTAAGCCTGTCAACATTTTCTTTGCTGACTTGCATTTTCTTTTGATAATCTTTTTCGGTGTTTTCGTATGTGCGTTTTATGCTTTCAATTTCATCTTCAAGTTGTTGAATTTCACTTAAAAGGCGTGAACGAATATTGATATAGGTTTCAGACTCGTTAATCGCTCTTTCAAGCACAAGTGCACCGTTAATACCTGTGTTTGAGAAGTCATAAGTTTCGTGTTCAACTGCGTTGATACGGGCTTTTTCAAGTTCTTCTTGTTCTTGGCGTGCACGCTTTTCAAGGTATTCATTAAGCACAGGAATACCCTTTTTGATTTCTCTTCTTGTAAAGAGAACTTCAAAATCTACATAATCTGGCATTGTGGTTACAGCACGGTCCAAGAAACGCCCATAATAATGCACATATTGATACAAAGAATTTATAGTCATATTCTGACTGGCACGCATGATTATTGAAACTATTCCATAGAAAAGAATCATAATAAGTGGCGTCAATAAACACATAGCAATATCACTGAATGTTGGTGTGATGGTGCTAAGTTTGAAGATTGAAAACAACCCAATAAAGCTGGCCATAAGGATTGTTGTGGTTTTAAAATTCTTTATATTTGATGTATATGAGCTTGACTTAAGTGGTTTTTCAACAAGGTTGTATGTACTCATATAATGGCTTGGTTCTTTTTCACGATTAAGCATATACTCATGCCAATAATATCTAAGGTGTTTTGGTGTTTTTTTCATGAGATTGTTAAACTCAATCAAATTGTTTTGGTCTATATAACGGTTTTTATTTAACCAGTTATTAAGACGCAGTAATTTTTTTACCATTCTTGATTCATAAGAAAATCTTGATTTGATTAAATAAAAAACAGCAAACAAAACTGCAAAGCCAAGGCCTGCAAAAAAAAGTATATCCCAATTGATTGAAGTAAAGATGTTTACAAGACTTTTAAGCAGTTCTGTAAAGATGCTGTTTGCTTCTTCAAATAACAACATAAAAAACTCCTTCACAATGTTTTTCTTGGTTATTATATCACATCAAAAAAAAAATAACTAATAATTTTGGTATTTATTTTTATTTTTTCCAAAATTTTTTAGTTATTTTTTAATAACTATTTTATCTCCACAAGTTCGCTGGTTTTTAGAAGAAGCAAATATTTTTTATTTATTTTTATTTGTCCAGTCAATTCGCATGCTTTTTGGTACAAATCAAGTTGTGGTTTATATTTATTTATAATATTTTGCGTATTTTTGTCATCAGTATATTTATAATCGACCAAAATATTTTCTTTCCCCACACACAAAAGGTCAATAATCCCCTTTACAATTGTTTGTTGGTTTTTGTCATCAAGGTTTACTTTCATAGAAAAAGGAATTTCTTTTATATAAGTGCTTTGCCCTAGTGCCTTGATTTTTGTTATGGCATCAAAAACAAGAGTTTCATCAATCCCCACAAACCTTTGGTTTTTACTGATAAAAGATTGCACATCACTTAAGGAGTTTATTTGATTAAAATCAATTTTTTCTAAAAAGTTGTGATACAAAATGCCTGTTTCAAGGTTTTCGGCATTGCCACCCTTTTCAGCGTCCACCGTTAAAGCGTTTTTTAGGGCTGTTACTGATGTGTGTAAAATGCTACTTTCTTTTTCAGGAACATATTCAAGGTACTGTTTCATAAGGGTTGTAAGTTCCTTTTTTGCAGGAAAGGGTTTTTCTTGCGAAACTCTCATAAAGCCACTTTCTGTTTTTCCTGAAACAATTTTTACACAATATTCTTCAGTTACAACATCTTCACCATCATTGATTTTTTCAATTTCTTCTTCGCTTAGTGCCCCAAGCAAAAGTTTTAGGTAACTTTTTTGACGAGTGATTTGAAAATCACTTGTAAACGAAATAAAATCACTTTTAGAGATTGTCCCAACAACAATAAGATGGTTTTGTGGCCTAGTCAGTGCAACATACAAAAGCCTAAGTTTTTCTGCAAAATCACTGTTTTTGTTTGCTTTCTTTATTGCAACATACGGCAAACTTGAAGAGGCTTCCCTAAGTTCTTTATCATAGTGCTTTATCCCAATTCCAAGTTTTTGATTTAATTTTAGGTTATGGTTTTCTGGCATTTTGTCAAAATCTTGATTTGCGTTTGCAATAATCACAACAGGATATTCAAGACCCTTGCTTGAATGCATGGTTGTTATCGACACGCAGTTTTCGCCACCTGTATAGTTTGGTGCCTTTATATCTTTTCGGTTGCTTTCCACAAACTCCAAAAATTTAGGCGTATCAAAATTAAAGCCATTAGATAAAAAGTCGTTCACAAACTTCTGCACTTTTTCTTTTTTCTCTATGCCATCTTCTTTCTCAAGCACATACTCAAAAAAGTCGTACTTTTCCAAAAATGTGCCAAACGCCCTGAAATGCCCAAGATTTTTCACCAAGAAAGCAAAGTATTGTATCGTTTCATAAAACTTTTGTATTTTTTCTTCCAAAGTTTTATCGCCTTTAAAGTTTTCAACGCATTCAAAAAACTTTTGCATTGAATCGCCAGCAAGTCTTATGTTTGAAAGTTCTTCATAAGTAAACTGTCCAAATGGACTGTGCATCACACTTACAAGGGCAATATCATCCTTTGGATTTACAGTAAGTTTCAGTAAATTTAAAAGCAGTTCAACATCACCATCATCAAAAAGTGATGTGCTGGTGTTTGCAAAAAGTGGAATGCCAAGGGCAGTGATCACACCACAAAACTTTTCAAGATAAGAGCCACGACTTCTTAAAAGAATTGTAATGTCGCTGTACTTTATTTCTCTTTCCTTACCAAGTTTTGGCACATAGATTTTTTTTCCCAAAATTCCAGAAATTCTTTCTGCAATAAAAAATGCTTCAAGTTCTGCATCACTAAACTCTTCCACGCCCTCAGTTTCATCAAGCACACTATATATTTTTGTTGGCTGTGGTTTTGGTGATTTTTCTGGCTTTTTGATTATGTTGATTTCAACATTTGCAAAGTCTTGCCCCACAACATCTTTATAGTTATCGTCCCACTTAAACATTGATGAAGACTGATAATCAATCTTGCTTGTCTGGTTTGTCATAATTTTTGAGAACACAATGTTTACAAAATTTAAGATTTTGCTGTGGCTTCTAAAGTTATAGTTTAAGTAGCCCACTTCACTTTTTGTTTCGTTTGAAAAAGTTTCCATGGTTTCCAAAAAAATGTCTGGCTCTGCTTGCCTAAAGCCATAAATGCTTTGCTTAACATCGCCAACCATAAACCTGTTGTTTGGTTTTGAGATGCTTGATATAATTTTTTCTTGCACGCGATTGGCATCTTGATATTCATCAACAAAGATTTTTTCGTACTGCCCTCTTATTTCATCACAAATTTCTTTATTTTCAATAAGCATAAGCATATATTTTTCAAGGTCGTCATAATCCAAAACATTTTCTTGTTTTTTGATTTCAAGATATGCCTCTTGATACATAACTGTAATATCCATAAGTGCTTCTGCAATAGGCCTTATATCTTCTATTTGCTTTAAGAAAGTGCTTTTATTTACAAACGGCCACCCCTTAACCTCGCCGAAAAAACTGCTTAAGGACTTTTTGGCAGTAGCAAGTTTTTCATAAAGATGAACATTTTCTGTTTTTGAAGAAAGGCTTTTTGAAGAAAAGTTTACAAGAATTTCGCAGTTTTCAAAAAAATGCTCACTTGATGCCTTAATGCAAGATAACTGCCCTAAAATGTGATTGCACAGTACAACATATGCTTTTTCTTCGCAAGCCTCACTTTCAATCTGCAGTTTTTCAAAAACTTTTTCAAAGTGTTTTGCTCCAAAATAAAGTTCTTGATTAAGTATCTCAATGCCTGCATTGCCATCAACGCCATCATAAAGAGAAAGAGCAAATTTTTCAAGCCACTGTTTTTGGTTTGGCACTGCAAGAAGAAAAGTGTTAAGGTCTTTTACAAGTTCTTTCACAACCTCTGTATTTCTGGTTCTACCAAAAGTTTGGAAAAGATTTTTTGATTTTTCAGGAAACGCTTTTCGGTAATCACTGATTGCCTTATCAAGTGCCTGACTTTTAAATTTTATTCCTTTTGTTTCATCAATGATATCAAAACTTGGGTTAATGCCTAAAACCATGAAATATTTTGTAATGAGTTTTTGAAAAAAACTATGGATTGTAGAAATGTCTGCCACCAAAACCTCATCAATTTGCGATGTTAAATTTGGGTCAGTTTTGACTTCTTCATAGATGGCAGAAACAAGTTTTTGTTTCATTTCTTCAGCAGACGCTTTTGTATAAGTTAAAACCAATATGTTTTTTATACTGATTTTGTCAATGGTTATCATATTTATGATTTTTTGAATCATAATTGTTGTCTTTCCACTGCCAGCAGAAGCCGAAACAAGTTGATTTTTGTTTTTGCAATCAATCACTGCCTGTTGCTGTGGTTTAAACGGTATCTTTGCCATTATCTTCTCCTTCTAAAACTGCCCAAAATGTAGGCGAATTAACTTCAAAATCTAAAAGTCTTTCTTTTGTAACCTTGTTTTTCTGACAAATTGAAGCATATGGGCAATACTTGCAGGCATCTTTTCTTGGATTAACTTTGAAACTGCCATCCAAAATTTCCTTAATTGCATTTTCAACAAGTTTTACTGCATAGTCAATCATTGCATCAAAGTGCTTTTGCTCTTCATGGGCATTATTTGAAGCGTATTCCACAATCCCCTGCTGTCGAACTTCTTTTGAGGTTTTTATACTGCAAGGAAAGATTTTGCTTTTTGGATTGTCGTATGTAAGAGTTGTATCAAAGTTAGACAAAAAGTCTTCACTTTTCACATTCTTTCCTGCAAGCATATATGGTTTTGCCTTGCCAACATCAAAAAAGTCATTCGTAATTGGAAAGTAATACACGCCTTGGGGTTTTAGATTAAACAAAACTTCAAGTGCCTTTGCATAAACAAAAATTTGAATTTTTTCGCCGTAAAAAAGTTCTTGGTTTTTGCCTTGGGCGTGGCTACTTGTTTTATAGTCTATAACAACTGCCCCATCATTAAACACATCAACCCTGTCAACAATCCCAACCAAAGAAAAGTCTTCACCCCTAACCTTTAGTGTAAACTTTTGGGTTTTGCCAAAATAAACTTCCAAGAACTTTGGCTTAAAGTTTGATTTTGTTTTAGTTGATTTTAAAAACTTACAAAAACGCACAGCCTCATCTTTTAAAATTTCTAATGAAACTTCATTTTCTTCATAAAACACTTTTTCAAACTTTGGCTGGGTTTTAAGTGTTTCGAAAATCTCTTCCACACTTGTTTCAACATCATCATTTAAAACATATGTGTTTTTTTCAGACAAAAACTCTTCTGCAATTTTATGAAGAAGGTTACCTGTGTCAACTGCCATAAATTTTGGTTTTGATTTTTCTTTAAGTTTTAATCCATATGCCAAAAAGTGCCTAAATGGACAAGCATAATATGCTTCAATTTGAGAAACCTTTGTTTTGTTGTCTGGAAAGAATAATGCTTTTTTGTCTACGCCAGCCAAACCATCGTCAATATGTTTCTTTTGAGAAAAGGACAAAGCATCTTTAAGTGATAGCAAAACATCACAAAACTCTTTATCTCCAGTTTTGACAAGTTTTATATAAGATTTTTTTGCATTTTGCACAGTGCCAAGCATTTGTGCAAAAATTTCTGCCTTTTTTTCAAGTGGCAAACTTTCTGCATCATCAAAAAATGTTTTTGAAAGGTCCTTTACTACATTGTTTTTTGCAACCTCGCACAAACTTTTTACAAACCCACTTGGCAAAAGTTTTTGCCCTGTAAGGTCGGCATGCGAGTAAGAAATAAATAATAAGTCCTCAAAAGATGTGATTGAATTTAAAACCCTTCGCCTGCTTATGCGATTTTGCGATGTAACGGTCAAGATGTCAAGCCCTAAGGTTTTTAGATTTGAGTCCGTTAAGATGCAAGTGTCATTTTTTTCGCTTGGCAAAGCACCTTGGTTTGCACCCATCACAAACAGAATTTTTGAGTTTGAAATAATCTCTTCTGCACCACAAACCAAAATGCCGGAGCATTCTTTTTGTGCGTTAGAAATCGTTGTTTCCTTTAAAAAGTTTTCAAAAATCTCAACCATTTCCTGTAAACTAAAGGCACCTTCAAACATTTCTATTTCTTCGCAAAAACCCAAAATTTTTTCAACAGCCACTTTTTGTGCATATGCTTTGTCTTCCTGCCCTAATGTCATAAGTGCATTTGAAAGCAATGTTTGCTTTTCTTGAATATTAAACAACTGAACAATTTGTTTAAGTTTTAAAGAAAAACTGGTTGTTTTTTCAATTTCTTCAAGTTTTTCTTGTGTTTCTATAATCAAAGATTTTAGATTTTGTGGCAAACCTTCAAACTCTTGCTTGTTTTTTAAAAAGCCTCTTTGCTCTGCCAAGTTATGTAAAAATTGCTTTTGAGACTCCAAAAGGGGTGAAAAATCACTGACAAGAATGCTGTGAAAATTTTGTGGAGACTTTTCTTCAAGAAATCTTAATACACTTTGCAAAAACTTGCTTACCCCAAGGTCCAACACTTGAGTTGATTGGCTAATAGAAAAATCAAACCCAAATTCTTCAAAAACCTTTGAAATTTCTTCTTGATAAGAAGCCAAATTTCCACAAACAACAGCAATGTCTTGTTGCCTACACCTTTTTTCAAACAAAAGTTTTTTGATTTGGAGTGCAATCATAAACACTTCTTCCTGAGGACTGTTTGCTTCTATAACCCTTAAAAAATCAAGATTTTCTTTCTTATCTTCAACCGAAAAAGCAAGATGAGAGATTTTTTCTGCATTTTCGCACAAAGTTTTTGGTGCAATTTTAAAATCGCAGTTTTCTAACATAACCTCATCAAAAATATAACTATTGCCTTGATTTTTGCTGTTTATTGTTGAAACAAAAACCTTTGCCTTGTTTTTGGCAAGGGCGTTTATAAATTCTTGCTCGCTTTTTGAAAAATGTTGAAAACCTAAGAAATAAAAGTTTGTACTTTCAAAGTCAAATGCCCCTTTTACAAACTCTTGCTTTAATTTAAGCTCATCAAAATTTTCGCCGAGAAGCGACAGATATTCTTGATAAATCTCTGTCAGTTCAATAACCTTGCTTTTTAAAAACTTGTCTTTGATGTCAAGGTTTTCAAGGTCCTCTGGCAATAAAAAAGCATCTTGAAGCCTTGTGATTTCTTCAAAAATTTGGTCAATCACCCCAGAAGTGATGTTTTTAAAAAGATTAAGCCTGCCCTTAAGGTTTTTAACTGCCTTTCTTACCAACAGTTTTTGATTTAAGGTTGACAAAGGTGTTTTCCCAACTGTTTGCTCCAAAAACCTTTTGATTGTTGAAATTTTTACGCC
>JAFQUU010000016.1 GCA_017408305.1 Clostridia bacterium
CATTAAAAATAATTTTCTAAATTTTAAAAAATAAAAAAAGCACCTTTCAAAAGGTGCAATTTTTTATGTTTCTTCAGGGTTTTCTTGTTCAGGGTCTGTTGGTTCGGGGTTTGGTTCATCAGGGTTTGGCTCTTCAACGGTTGGTGGAGTAAATGGCTCTGCATTTGGGTTTCTTAGGGCAAGGTTGAAACTTATGTCGGCACTTGTAATACTGCTTGCTTCGTCCACAACATTAAAAAGTACAGTAATCACTGAAGTGTTTTCTGCAATAATTGGGGTAAGGGTGTAGTAGTCATCTGCTTCTACAACTTCCACATCATCTTGAAAAATTGATGTGATTTGCAGGTTTGTGCCGGCACTTACTGCAGAAATAAAAACATTCATGGCGTCTGAGGTTGAGTTATTTTTTAGGGTAAATGTATATAAAATGTCAGCAGCCTCGCCCTCGGTGTTGTCAATTTTGAGTGGGGTTTCTGTGCCCAAAATCCAGTCGCCCAGTGGCTCTGTGCGTGGTGCAAACACTATTGGTTCGCCATCTGCGTCAAAGGTGGTGTTGTAGTAGTATGTTGTTCTGTCAAGGCCTGTTAGGGTGCCTAAAATGGTTCCACTTACGGCAGTTGCTGTAAATGTTACGCTTGTACGAACATTTACGCTTTGGCTTGCTGCTGCCCAAACGCCAACGCCCAGTACGGCACTAACCATAGAAAGTGCCACAAAACTTGAAATAAGTTTAATTTTTCTTGTTTTCATTATTTGCTCCTGTGTTTATTTTTTGTAAAAGTTTTTTTGTTATGCACGGAAGAGTTGGGAAAAATTATTTTACGGAATTGTCAATTTGTGCTTAATTTTGTTTTTATTTGATTTTGGTGCGTGGTATAATGTAAGTATGGATAAGTCTAGGGAAAAAGCAGTTTGGCAAATAATGAAGTTTTTTGGTGACAAAAAGGTGTATTTGTCAGAAGATTCTGCAAGAAAAGAACTTTTAAGAAGGGCAAAAAGAAACGGACTCCGTTACCATATGCCACTTAGGTTTCGTGGGGCGTTTCAGCGTGGGGTGTTTAACAATCAACCGTACGGCAGTTTTGATTTTTATCACAAAACTGGGGGCGACACTGCAGTTTTATACTTGCATGGTGGGGCGTTTTCTTCAAGGCCGACAACGCTTCATTGGCAGTTTGTGCAAGATGTTTATGACAGGACGGGTGCAAGTGTGTATATGCCATTTTATCCACTTGCCCCAAAGCATAGTTACAAGGAAACTTATTTGGCACTTTTGAGTTTTTATAAGTATGTCATAAGAAAGCATAAAACCGTTTATGTTATGGGTGACAGTGCTGGTGCAACCCTGGTTTTGGGTCTTGCAAATCTCTTAGAGCGTGAAAATGTGCTAAAACCTGCTGGGCTTGTGGCGATGTCGCCTGTGGTGGATATGTCTTTCTCTAACCCAGAAATGAAAAAATATCAGCAGGTTGACACAATGCTGTCAAGAGAAGGTGCAAAATATATGTGCCAAAATTGGGCAAGGGGTGCAAGTTACAAAAATCCACTTGTCAGTCCAAAATATTCAGCCTTTTCAAACTTCCCAGATATTTATTTGTTTTATGGTGATTACGAAATTTTCTGCCCAGACCTTAGGGATTTTGTAAATATCGTAAACGATGCAGGTGGCAAAATTTTTGCTGTGGAGCAAAAGAAGTGCTTCCATGTTTACCCACTTATGCCAATTCCAAAAGCCTACGATACACGCGAAATGATTGCAAATATTATTTTAAATCGTGAACTTACTTGTAAGCGTCGTTCGCCATCTCTTTCTTATTAAGTCTTTGTTTGTTTTTGGTTGAAGATTTAAATTTTAAGAATATTTGCGTTAATAAGTCGATATAATTTTTATATGGAAAATAAAACCTTAAAAATTATATCGATTTTTGTTTTTATTGCTGTTGTTGCTGGGCTTGGCAGTTTGTTTGTTTTTCTTGGCTCAAGTTGGTTTAATTCGCTAACAGTTCCAACAGAATGGATTCCAAACATTGTTATTCCAATAGTGTGGACTGTTGTTTATCTTGCGTTTGCAGTTGTGTTTTTCTTTTGGCTCAAGGGTGGTGATGTGCCAAGGCAAGTTTTGGTTTGGGGGATTATCAATGGCACACTAAATGTGTTGTGGTGCTTGGTGTTTTTTACGCTAAATCAACTTTTGTTTGGACTCGTTTTTATAATCCTTAATCTTGCATCGGGTTGGTTTTTGTGGAAAGAGATTAATGTGTCAAATAAGCTTTATGGCAAAGTGCTTGCTATTTATCCTCTTTGGTTGTCGATTGCCACAACCTTAAATCTTGCACTTTGGATTTTGAATTAGGTGAGTTTTAAACTCACTTTCTTATTATAAAAATTTAATAATTTTATTTTTATAAATAAAA